>NZ_JBEZYG010000046.1:0-32088 GCF_040638385.1 Streptomyces sp. NPDC026589 | reverse complement strand
TCGGTGCCGTCCTTGAGCGTCTCGATCCGGCGGATGTCCAGGCGCACCGAGGCGTAGAACTTCAGCGCCCGGCCACCGGTGGTGGTCTCCGGGGAGCCGAACATCACACCGATCTTCTCGCGGAGCTGGTTGATGAAGATCGCGGTGGTCTTGGACTGGTTGAGCGCACTGGTGATCTTGCGGAGGGCCTGGCTCATCAGACGCGCCTGGAGGCCCACGTGCGAGTCGCCCATCTCGCCCTCGATCTCCGCACGGGGCACCAGGGCCGCCACGGAGTCGATGACGATCAGGTCCAGGGCGCCGGAGCGCACCAGCATGTCGACGATCTCCAGCGCCTGCTCACCGTTGTCCGGCTGGGACAGGATGAGGTTGTCGATGTCGACGCCGAGCTTCTTCGCGTACTCCGGGTCCAGTGCGTGCTCGGCGTCGATGAACGCCACCGAACCGCCGAGCTTCTGCGCGTTCGCCACCGCGTGCAGCGTCAGCGTCGTCTTACCGGAGGACTCCGGCCCGTACACCTCCACCACACGGCCGCGCGGCAGACCGCCGACACCGAGGGCGACGTCCAGGGCGGTCGATCCCGTGGGGATGACCTCGATGGGCTCGTTCGGCCGCTCACCCAGGCGCATCACCGCACCCTTGCCGAACTGCCGTTCAATCTGTGCGAGTGCGGCGTCCAGCGCCTTCTCGCGGTCGTTACCTGCCATGGGTTCCACCCGATTTGCTTGAGTCGATCGCTTCACGTCTCAGACGCTAACCCCTGCCACTGACAATGGGCCTCGACGTCCTCCCGGCCTGTGGACAACTCCACGGCCGGGCCCGGGAAAACCCGGCCGGAATCCCATCAGAATGGATGTTCGATTTTCGTGTCAAGCGCACCACGCGGCCCCGCGGCCACCCCGTGACCGAACACCGGCGACCTCTCGTCGGCACACGACCGAGCCTGCACACCTGAGCGTATCGCCCTATATTCGATCGGTATGGGAGCGATGACGGAGCCCGGAGCACCCGACGGAGGGCAGGCCCCCGGATCCGATCTGGCCGGCCGCGTGGCACTCGTCGCCGGAGGCACCCGCGGGGCCGGGAGGGGCATCGCCGTCCAGCTCGGCGCCGCCGGGGCGATCGTGTACGTGACCGGCCGCACGAGCGGGTCCGAGCGGTCCGAGATGGACCGGCCCGAGACGATCGAGGAGACCGCGGCCCTGGTCGACGCGGCGGGCGGGCGGGGCATCGCCGTCCAGGTCGATCATCTGGTTCCGGACCGGGTCAGGGCTCTGGTGGCCCGCGTCGCGAGCGAGCAGGGTGCCCTGCACATTCTGGTGAACGACATCTGGGGGGCCGAGATCGAGTGGGACAGGCCGGTGTGGGAGTCGTCGCTCGACACCGGGCTGCACACCCTGCGGCTGGCCGTCGACACCCATGCCATCACCAGTCACTTCGCGCTGCCGCTGCTGATCGAGACACCGGGCGGCCTGGTCGTCGAGATGACCGACGGGACGGACGAGTACAACGTGTCCCACTACCGCGTCTCGTTCTTCTACGACCTGGCCAAGGCCGCGGTGAACCGGATGGCCTTCACCCTCGGCCATGAGCTCGCACCGCACCACGCGACGGCCGTGGCGCTCACCCCGGGCTGGCTGCGGTCCGAGGCCATGCTTCAGGCTCACGGGGTGACCGAGGCCACCTGGCGGGACGCCGTCGCGCACACGCCCCACTTCGCGATCTCCGAGTCCCCCGCGTACGTCGGCCGCGCCGTGGCCGCCCTCGCCGGCGACCGCGAGGTGGCCCGCTGGAACGGCAGGTCGCTCTCCAGCGGGCAGCTCGCCCAGGTGTACGGCTTCACCGATGTGGACGGGAGCCGGCCCGACGCCTGGCGGTATCTGACCGAGGTCCAGGAGCCCGGCCTGCCGGCCGATGTGACGGGTTACCGCTGAGGCGGCCCGCCATGACCGGCTGCTATCGCCGAGGCCACATCAGACGGCGTATCCGGGACGGCAACGGCCTCCCGGGCGCGCGGCTGCTGCCCCCGTGCACACGTGGGTCGTCGGTGACGTCGTACCGCTTCACATAGGCGCCGAGGAACGCCTGGAGCGTGGCGACGGCGGGAATGGCGACCAGCGCTCCGACGGCGCCGAGCAGGGCCGTGCCGGCGATGACCGACCCGAAGGCGACCGCGGGGTGGATGTCGACGGTCTTCGCGGTCAGCTTGGGCTGGAGCACGTAGTTCTCGAACTGCTGGTAGATCACGACGAACCCGAGCACGTACAGCGCGTACCAGGGGTCGACCGTGAAGGCGATCAGCATGGGCAGGGCGCCCGCGAGATACGTGCCGATGGTGGGGATGAACTGCGAGACGAGTCCGACCCAGACGGCGAGTGCCGGGGCGTAGGGCACCCCGAGGATCACCAGCAGGACGTAGTGCGCCACGCCGGAGATCAACGCCATCAGACCGCGCGAGTAGATGTATCCGCCGGTCTTGTCGACCGCGATCTCCCAGGCGCGCAACACCTCGGTCTGCCGGGCCGGCGGCAGTACGGAGCACAGGGCGCGGCGGAGCCGGGGCCCGTCGGCCGCGAAGTAGAAGGAGAACAGGAAGATCGTCAACAGCCGGAACAGCCCGCCGAGGACCGTGGTGGAGACGTCGAGCACTCCGGTGGCGCTGTTCTGGACGTACTTCTGCAGCCAGTCGGAGTGCAGCAGGCTGTCCTGGACCTCGACCCGGGAGAGTTCGGTACGGAAGGTCTGGTTGACCCAGTTGATCACCGAGTCGATGTACTTGGGGAACTCGTCGACCATGTCGACGATCTGGCCCGCGAGCATCGACCCCAACAGCACCACGAATCCGACGCCGGAGATCATCACTGCGAGGAAGACGAGGAACGTGGCCAGCCCGCGGCGCATGCCGCGACCCGCCATCCGGCCGACCGCGGGCTCGATGGCGAGCGCGAGGAAGAACGCGATCAGCACGTTCGTCAGCAACCCGATGAGCTGGTAGAACGCCCAACTGCCGAGCTGGAAACAGGCGTAGAGCGCCAGGGCCAGCACCATCGCACGCGGCAGCCAGCCGGGCATGCGGACCCCGCCCGCGCCGGAGGGCGGCGCAGGCGGTGCGGCCGGCGGGGCGGGTGGGGATGCGGACGGCTGGGCCGGGGCGGTCTCGTCTGTCGATGACACGGGACAAGTCTGGCCTATGCCGCCGGCCACCGGTCCCCCGCCCCGAGCCGGCCGCTCCCGTACGTGCCGGCCCCGTTCCCTCCCCGAACGGGTCAGTGCTCGCCCGGAACGGGTCAGTGCTCGCCCGCCGGAACGCACGCAGGCTTCAGCGCCTGTCGGCCGGAACGTCCATGGCCGTACAGACCCCGCGCCAGACGTCCTTGGCGTCCCAGCCCGCGTCCAGCGCCTGGTGCACCGTGCGGCCGCCGAGTTCGGCCATCACATGGTCACGGGCGAAGGAGTCCGCGTACGCCGCACCGAAGTGGTCGGCCATCCGCTCCCAGAAAATCGTCAACCGCATGCCACCAGTATCCCGCTCCTGAGAGTGCAGCCGGTCCGCCGGGCATGTGCCGGACGCCTTTCCCCTCTACGGTCGGTCCATGGCTGGAACCGGAGCAAGCACCCTCGCGCGAGCCGAACAGTTCATCTGGCTCACGGCCCGTGTCCTCGAACAGCGGAGGTTCGCCCATGGCTTCCTGGACGGAGATCCCGACGCCGTGGAAACGGCCCTCTCCGCCTATCAGAACGAGGACGGCGGCTACGGTCACGCACTGGAACCCGATCTCCGGGGTCCGGTGAGCCAACCGCTGCACACCGCCCATGCGCTGAGCGTTCTTGATTCGATCGATCGCTGCGCCGGACAGCGCGTCGAACGGATCTGCCGTTTTCTGACCGATGTGTCAACCAAAGAAGGCGCACTTCCCGCTCTGCTTCCTACACAGCGCGGGTATCCGGCGGCCCCGTTCATCCCCATCGTGGACGACCCTCCGGCGGAGCTGCTCGCGACCGGCCCGGTCGTCGGGCTGCTCCACGGCAATCAGGTGTGGCACGCCTGGCTGTTCCGGGCGACGGACTTCTGCTGGAGTGCCGTCGAGGCTCTGGAACAGTCCCATCCCTACGAGATCGAGGCCGCGGTCGCTTTTCTGGACTGCGCTCCGGACCGGGCACGCGCCGAGGTGGCGGCCGACCGGCTCGGCCGCCTGGTGCGCGAACAACGGCTCGCGGTGCTCGATCCCTCCCGGCGGGCGGAGCACCCGGTGGCGACGGGCTACGCGCCGGGCGAGCACCACTTCCCGCACGACTACGCCCGTACTCCCGGATCCCTGGCCCGCCGCTGGTTCACGGACGCGGAGCTGGAGCGCTCGCTCGACCACCTTGCCGCCGAACAGCAGGACGACGGCGGATGGCCGGTGACCTGGCGTCAGTGGGCCCCGGGAACCGCACTGGAAGGACGCCCCCTGGTGACGCTCAGGGCCTTGGGGACGCTCCGCTCATACGGTCGTCCGCTCGGCTGACCGCGTGTCCGGTGTGGCGGACGGATCGCTCCCGCGTTTCGGCTCTCGGGCGTTCCGTTCGCTCAGGCCAGTGCCCGGACTCCGGCCGTGACCAGGACTCCCGCGCCGACGACGACCAGGAAGGGAGCACGGAGGACCAGGGCGAGTGCCGCTGCCCCGAGACCGGCGGCACGGGCGTCGAGGACGAGTTGCTGACCGTCGCCGAAGGTCTGCTGTGCGGTGAGAGCCGCCAGCAGCGCCACGGGCAGCAGGGCGGCCATCCGCTGGACCAGTGGTCGCTCCAGCACGCCCGCGGGCACCAGCAGGCCCAGGAGCTTGGCGAGGTAACAGCCCGCCACGGTCAGTCCGATGGCGATCCAGACGTTCATGGGCGCCGCTCCTCCTTCTCCTGCTGTGCCGTCTTCCGCTGCCGGGCCGCCGCGCCGTCCTCGGCTTCCGGTCCCCGTTTCGTCCGTCCCATGAGGAAGAGGACGACGGGTGCCGCGAGCGCCGACAGCAGAACGGGCACACCCGCCGGCAGAACGGGCAGCAGCGTCAGGGCCAGCAGGACGGCCAGCCCCGCCGTGACGCGTTCGATGGTGCTCTTGAGCATCGGCGCGAGCAGCGCGAGGAACACCGCGGGACTCGCCGCGTCCAGGCCCCACACGTCGGTGTCGCCCAGTGCCTCGGCGCCCAGGGCTCCCACCAGGGTGGTGAGGTTCCACAGCACGTACAGGGTGAGTCCGGTGACCGTGAAGCCGATGCGCGCGGCCCGCCGGGTGGGCTGGGGCAGGGTGACCGCGGTCGTCTCGTCGATGACCCAGTGGGCGGCGAAGGGCCGTACCGCGCGGGGAAGCGCGAGCAGTTGCGAGAGCCGCAGACCGTAGAACGCGTTCCGGACGCCCAGGAAGAACGCACCGGCCGCCGCGGTGTAGGGGTTACCGCCCGCGGCCAGCGCGCCTACCAGGGCGAACTGCGAGGCGCCGGTGAAGACGAGAAGACTCAGGACGCAGGTCTGGAGCAGGCTGAGGCCGGAGCCCGCGGAGGTGACGCCGAAGGCGAAGCCGGAGAGCCCGACGGCGATGCCGACGCCGAGCGCGTCGCGGACGACGGCCGCGTCCGGCTTGTCCGGACGGGCCTCGGCCGACCGGCCGGGCGGACCGGACGCCAGGGCACCGGCCGCGCCGGTGCCCCCTGGGGGTGTTGTCTGTTCTGCCACGCCCGGAACGCTACGGGGATCGCCGGGGCCGGGTCTTGTACGTTCTTGCACACCAGTCGGCATTCTCCGCACACGGAGAGATGCGATCCGCACACCCGCTGACATGTTCTGCGCCATCACCGGTGCGTTCCTCCGCCCTCACCTGCCGGGCCGCAGCACTCCGCGCTCGCGCTGATAGGCCCCGGGCGGCACACCCACGATCCGGGTGAAGTGACGATTGAGGTGCGGCTGGTCCGTGAAGCCGACGGCGGTCGCGGCCTCGGCGGGCGCGACACCGGCGTCGAGCATGTGGCGAGCCCTGCGCACCCGGGCATTGGTGAGCCACGTGTGGGGTGGCATCCCGTACTCCTTCTTGAACGCTCTGAGCAGCGCGAACGGACCGATACCCAGCTCGGCGGCGAGGGCCTCCAGTGTGGGCGGGGCGGCCATGCGCTCCTCCAGCGCGGCGCGGGCGCGCACGGCGTTCCGCGCACCCCCGGCGTGCGCGGCCAGTCCGGGCAAGGGGCTGCCGTGCCGACTGAGGAGCCGGGTGACCAGGACCCGCAGCAGGCTGTCGGCCGCCAGCGCGTTGCCCTCCTCCGCCGCCCGGTGCACCTCGGTGATCAGGCGGGAGGCATGGGGGTCGGTCACCCGGGTCTCGGCGAAGCCGACCGTGCCGCGCAGGGACGTCACCTCGGCCGCGATGTCGTTGACGACCCGGGCCGACGGGTAGAGCGTGGCGTACGCCCACCCCTCGGGGGCCCCGGAGCGGGCGGTGTGCGGAACCTCCGGGTTGATCATGACGACGGTTCCGGGGACCGCGTGGACCGTGCCGCCCGGCAGCCCCACGTCCTCCACGCCGCCGGTGACGGCGCCGAAGACATAGCCCTCGTGGCTGTGCCGGGGGAAGGTGTGGCGGACGTACCGGGCGCGCAGCAGATCGAGGTCGGGCAGCTCGGCGTACTGCCAGTGCCGTGCCCATTCCTCCGTGCCGTCCGCTCCCGTCATGACGCCATTCTCGCAGGTCCCGGCCGTGGGCCACCGGCTGAGCGGTCCAACGCGGGCGGTGTCACCGGCTCGTTGTCAGTGCCGGGGTGCACGATGGGGAGCATGACCGGATCCGCGCTCGACGCGTTCTCGCCCGCGACCCGCAGTTGGTTCGGCGGGGCTTTCAGCGCACCCACCGCGGCGCAGGAGGGCGCCTGGCGGGCCATCGGCGAGGGCAGCGATGTCCTGGTCGTCGCGCCGACCGGTTCCGGTAAGACACTGGCCGCGTTCCTCGCCTCGCTGGACCGGCTGGCGGCCGAGCCCCCGCCCGCCGACGCGAAGAAGCGCTGCCGGGTGCTGTACGTGTCCCCGCTCAAGGCCCTCGCGGTCGACGTCGAGCGCAATCTCCGCTCGCCGCTGACCGGCATCCGCCAGGAATCGGTGCGCCTGGGCCTGCCGGAGCCGGAGGTGCGGGTCGGCATCCGGTCCGGAGACACCCCGCCCGCCGAGCGGCGCTCCATGGTGACCAGGCCGCCGGACATCCTGATCACCACGCCCGAGTCGCTGTTCCTGATGCTGACGTCCTCCGCCCGGGACGCGCTGGCCGGCGTCGAGACGGTGATCCTCGACGAGGTGCACGCGGTCGCCGGCACGAAGCGCGGCGCCCATCTCGCCCTGTCCCTGGAGCGTCTCGACGAGCTGCTGCCGCGTCCCGCCCGCCGCATCGGCCTGTCCGCGACGGTGCGGCCGGTCGACGAGGTGGCCCGCTTCCTGTCGCCGCAGCGCAAGGTGGAGATCGTCCAGCCCCGGTCCACCAAGGAGTTCGACCTCTCGGTCGTGGTCCCGGTCGAGGATCTGGGCGAGCTGGGCGGCTCGCCCGCCACTGGCGGTGACTCCGGCCAGGCGGACAAGCCCTCGATCTGGCCGCATGTCGAGGAGCGCATCGCCGATCTCGTGCAGTCGCACCGCTCCACCATCGTCTTCGCCAACTCCCGGCGGCTGGCGGAGCGGCTGTGCAACCGGCTGAACGAGATCGCGTACGAGCGGGCCACCGGCACCGCGTTCGACCCCGACAACCCGGCCCCCGTCCTCCCGGAGGCGCACGCCCCCGCCGAGATCATGGCCCAGTCCGGTGCGGGCAAGGGCGCTCCCGCCCTGCTGGCCCGCGCCCACCACGGCTCGGTCTCCAAGGAACAGCGGGCCCAGGTCGAGGAGGATCTCAAGGCGGGCCGGCTGCCCGCCGTGGTGGCCACCTCCAGCCTGGAGCTGGGCATCGACATGGGCGCGGTCGACCTGGTGATCCAGGTGGAGTCCCCGCCCTCCGTCGCCTCCGGTCTCCAGCGGGTGGGCCGGGCCGGACACCAGGTGGGAGCGGTCTCCACCGGGGTGGTCTTCCCGAAGTACCGCGGCGATCTGGTGCAGGCCGCCGTCGTCACCGAGCGGATGCGGACAGGGGCGATCGAGGCGCTGCGCATCCCGTCCAACCCGCTGGACGTCCTCGCCCAGCAGCTGGTCGCCATGGTGGCGCTGGACAGCTGGCAGGCGGACGACCTGCTGGCCCTGGTCCGCCGGGCGGCCCCGTTCGCCTCGCTTCCCGAGTCCGCGTTCACCGCCGTGCTCGACATGCTCGCCGGACGCTATCCCTCCGACGCCTTCGCGGAGCTGCGCCCCCGGGTCGTGTGGGACCGCGTCGGGGGCACGGTCACGGGCCGCCCCGGGGCGCAGCGGCTCGCCGTCACCTCGGGCGGCACCATTCCCGACCGAGGGCTCTTCGGAGTCTTCCTCGCCGGGGCCGACCCGAAGAAGGGCGGCGGCCGGGTCGGCGAGCTGGACGAGGAGATGGTCTACGAGTCCCGTGTGGGCGACGTCTTCACCCTGGGCACCACGTCCTGGCGGATCGAGGACATCACCCGGGACCGGGTCCTCGTCTCCCCCGCCCCGGGCGTTCCGGGCCGGCTGCCGTTCTGGAAGGGCGACCAGCTGGGTCGTCCCCTGGAGCTCGGGCGTGCCCTGGGAGCGTTCCTCCGTGAGATCGGCGGACTGTCCGAGGAGGACGCCCGGCTGCGTCTGCTGGCCGCCGGGCTCGACGCCTGGGCGGCGGACAACATCCTGGCCTATCTGGACGAGCAGCGCCGGGCCTGCGGTCATGTCCCGGACGACCGGACGATCCTGGTCGAGCGGTTCCGGGACGAGCTGGGCGACTGGCGGGTCGTCGTGCACTCCCCCTTCGGCGCCCAGGTGCACGCCCCCTGGGCGCTCGCGCTCTCCGCCCGCCTCGGTGAGCGCTACGGGATGGACGCCCAGGTGATGCACGCCGACGACGGGATCGTGCTGCGGCTGCCCGACGCGGACATGATGGGCCTGGATCTGCTCGATTTCGATGCCCCGGGGCCCCCGGACACCGAGCATGGCGGACCCGCGCCCGGAGCCGTGGCGTACGACAGCGACCAGCCCCCGGTGGCGGCCGCCGACGTCGTCTTCGACCAGGGCGAGGTCCAGAGAATCGTCACCGACCAGGTGGGCGGATCGGCCCTGTTCGCCGCCCGGTTCCGGGAGTGCGCCGCGCGCGCCCTGCTGCTGCCCCGGCGCTCCCCCGGCAAGCGCACCCCGCTCTGGCAGCAGCGCCAGCGGGCCTCCCAGCTGCTCCAGGTCGCCTCGGAGTTCGGCTCGTTCCCGATCGTTCTGGAGGCGGTCCGCGAATGCCTCCAGGACGTGTTCGACGTCCCCGGGCTCACGGAACTGATGGGCGACCTGGAGGCACGCCGGGTCCGGCTGGTCGAGGTGACCACCCAGGAACCCTCGCCGTTCGCCCGCTCGCTCCTCTTCGGTTACGTGGCGCAGTTCCTGTACGAGGGCGACTCACCCCTCGCCGAGCGGCGCGCCGCCGCCCTCTCCCTGGACTCCCATCTCCTCGCCGAACTGCTGGGCCAGGCGGAGCTGCGCGAACTGCTCGACCCCGAGGTCCTCACCGAGCTGGAGCGGGAGCTGCAGTGGCTCACCGAGGACCGGCGGATCAAGGACGTCGAGGGGGTCGCCGACCTGCTGCGTGTGCTCGGTCCGCTCACCGACGCCGAGCTCGCCGAGCGGGGCGCCGAGCCGTCCTGGGCACCGGAGCTGGCGTCGGCCCGCCGGGCGATCCAGGTCCGGATCGCCGGGGCCGATCACTGGGCGGCGATCGAGGACGCGGGCCGGCTCCGCGACGCCCTGGGCACCGCGCTCCCGGTCGGCGTTCCCGAGGCGTTCACCGAGCCGGTGAAGGACCCGCTCGGTGACCTCCTCGCCCGCTTCGCCCGGACGCACGGCCCGTTCACCGCCGCCAGGGCCGCCGAGCGCTTCGGGCTGGGCACCGCCGTCACCGACGGAGCGCTGCAACGTCTCTCGGCCTCCGGCAGGACCGTCCAGGGGGAATTCCACCCGGCGGGCATCGGCCAGGAATGGTGCGACGCCACGGTGCTGCGCCGGCTGCGCCGCCGTTCGCTGGCAGCGCTCCGCCAGGAGCTGGAGCCGGTGCCGCCCGCGGCCCTCGCCTCCTTCCTCCCCCAGTGGCAGCACTTCGGCTCCAACGGTCTGCGGGGCATCGACGGGCTGGCTCGCGCCGTCGAGCAGCTCCAGGGCGCTCCCGTTCCCGCGTCGGCGCTGGAGAAGCTGATCCTGCCGAGCCGGGTCTTGGGCTACACCCCGGCGATGCTCGACGAGCTGACGACCACGGGCGAGGTCGTCTGGGCCGGGACGGGAGCCCTGCCCGGCAAGGACGGCTGGGTCTCCCTCTACCTCGCCGACAGCGCGCCCCTGCTCCTGCCTCCGCCGCACCCGCTGGAGCTGTCGGCGCTCCACGAGTCCGCGCTCACCACGCTCTCCGGCGGGTACGGCCTCTTCTTCCGGCAGATCGCCGACCAGGTCCGGGCCACCACCCACCCGGACTGCACGGACCAGCAGCTGGCCGACGCGCTGTGGGACCTGGCCTGGGCCGGGCGGCTCACCAACGACACCCTGGCCCCGCTGCGTTCGCTCCTGGGCTCGGGCCGGACGGCGGGCTCCACCGCCCATCGCTCCCGGCGCAGCGTCCCGCGCGGGCGCTACGGCTCGCTCACCGCCGCCGCCCGCCCCGCGTCCCGGACCGGCCCACCGACCGTCTCGGGCCGCTGGTCCCTGCTGCCCCCGGCCGAACCGGAACCGACCCACCGTGCCCACGCCCTGGCCCGGACCCTCCTCGACCGGCACGGCGTGGTGACCCGCGGCGCGGTGCAGGCCGAAGGGGTGGAGGGCGGCTTCTCCGCGACGTACCGCATCCTGGCCGCCTTCGAGGACAACGGGCAGGCACGGCGCGGCTATGTGGTCGAGGGGCTCGGGGCCGCCCAGTTCGCGATCGACGGCGCGGTGGACCGCCTGCGTGCGGCCTCCACGGCCCGCGACCGTCGGGATCCGGACTCCGCACCCCAGGCTCTGGTGCTGGCCGCGGCCGACCCGGCCAACGCGTACGGCGCCGCCCTGCCGTGGCCCGAGTCCCCTGACGGCGCCGGACACAAGCCGGGCCGCAAGGCGGGGGCGCTGGTGGTGCTCGTCGACGGCGAGCTGACGCTCTACATGGAGCGGGGCGGGAAGACTCTCCTGGCGTGGCCGCCCGACCCCGAGGCCCCGGCCCTGCGGGCGGCGGCCGAGGCCTTGGCCGCCTCGGCCCGCGCCGGCGCCCTGGGCACGGTGACGGTGGAGCGGACGAACGGCGTCTCCTCCCTCACCTCGCCGCTGGGCCGGACGCTGGAGTCCGCCGGGTTCCTCGCCACTCCGAGAGGCCTGCGCCTGCGCGCCTGATCCGAGCCACCGACGCTCCGAGGTGCCGTCCCCGACCGTTCCGGGCCCGGCATCTCGACGGACGGCGCCTCGGCCGAGGGCACCTGCCCCGTCGGTGACGTCACCGACCCCGGGGCGGACGCCACCCGACCCGACGGTGGGCCGGACCATCGCACGAACGCCCCGGCGCGGCCCATCATGGAGGCATGCCCGAAGGAGACACCGTCCTCCAGACCGCCACCCGGCTCCACGAAGCGCTGGCCGGGCTGGTGCTGACCCGGTCGGACCTGCGCGTCCCCCGCTTCGCCACCGCCGACCTCTCCGGCCGGACCGTCCTGGACGTCACCGCCCGCGGCAAGCACCTGCTGACCCGCGTCGAGGGCGGCCTGACCCTGCACAGCCACCTCCGGATGGACGGCGCCTGGAAGGTGTACGCCCGGGACGAACGCTGGCGGGGCGGCCCGGGGCACCAGATCCGCGCGATCCTCGCCAACGCGGAGTACACCGCGGTCGGCTACCGGCTCCCGGTGCTGGAGCTGCTGCGCACCAGCGAGGAGGACCGGGCCGTGGGCCACCTGGGCCCTGATCTGCTGGGCCCCGACTGGGATCCCGGCCTGGCCCTGGACCGGCTGCTCGCCGCGCCGGAGCGCCCCCTGGGCGAGGCACTCCTGGACCAGCGCAATCTGGCGGGCATCGGCAACGTCTACAAGTGCGAGCTGTGCTTCCTGGCCCGCGTCACGCCGTGGCTCCCCGTGGGCGCCCTCCCCGACGGCGCGCTCCTCCGGCTCGTCACGCTCGCCGAGCGACTGCTGCGCGCCAACCGCGACCGCCCCACCCGCACCACGACGATCACCGCCGAACTCCGCACGCCACCGAACCCGCCGAGCCCGCCCGCCACAGCACCCCCACCGAGCACCCCGGCCACCACACCGACCCCGACCCCGGCCCCCGCCCGCCCACGCGCCCGGCCGTCCGTACGCGTACAGGAGCGGCTGTACGTCTACGGGCGGGCCCGTCGCCCCTGTCTGCGCTGCGGAACCCCGATCCGTCTCACCGACCAGGACGACCGCCCCACCTACTGGTGTCCCGGTTGCCAATCGGGACCGACCCCCTAGTTGACGACCCGTCAGATACGGTCGTACGGTCCCGTCATGCCTCTCTCCGCGTACGACCTCACGGGCCGCGCCGCGTTCATCACCGGCGCGGCGAGCGGCATCGGGCGGGCGAGCGCCCTCCTGCTCGCGGAGGCCGGGGCGACGGTGTACTGTGCGGACCGTGACGAGACGGGGCTGCGCCGGACATCCGACCTGATCACCGAAGCGGGCGGCAGCGCCCGGACCCACCCTCTCGACGTCACCGACCGCGACCAGGTCCGTGCGGCCGTCCGCGCGGCCGGGCAGCTCGACGTCCTGGTCGCCTCGGCCGGGATCATGCACACCAGCAGCGTGCTGGAGACGCCGGACGAGGACCTGGACCGCGTGCTGGCCGTCAATTTCCGAGGGGTGCTGTACGCCTGCCAGGAAGTGGCCCGCTCCATGACGGCCCGCTCGACCCCCGGCTCGCTGATCACGCTGGCGTCCGGCGCGGTGGACTCCGCGAGCGCGGGCCTGCTCTGCTACAGCGTCGCGAAGGCCGCCGTGGTGCAACTCACCAAGACGCTCGCCACGGAGCTGGGGCCTCACGCCATACGGGTGAACGCCGTCGCACCCGGCTGGATCCGTACGCCCATGACCGGCCGGCACGACGCCTCGGGTCAGCACCGGGCGGAGGCGACGATGGCCCGGATCTCCCCGCTGGGCCGGGTCGGCGAACCGGAGGACGTCGCCCATACCGTGCTGCACCTGGCCTCGGACGCCTCGGCCTTCATGACCGGTCAGATTCTCCGGCCGAACGGCGGCGTCGCCATGCCTTGGTAGACCACCGCCGCGCCAACGAACCCAACGAGCCCGACGGCCCGAACAGACCCGACCACCCCGGCCGCCCCGACGGGCTCACCGGCCGCACCGGGGTCACCGCCCCGACCGTCGCGACATGGACCGGCAGCAGACTCAGCCCCCAGCCCCCAGCCGCCACCGCCCCCTCCACCAGCCCCGCCTGGTCCGGACGCAGCACCAGCCGGAGTACCGCCCACCACCACAGTCCGCCGAGAACCAGCGCCGGCACCCATCGCCGTATCATCGCTGCCTCCCGCGGCCGACGTCCTTTCCGGCAGTTTCCCCTGGCAGCGGCCGTGGTGCATCCAGAACGCCCGGCCGAGGGGTCACCCACACGGAGAAGTGCCCCCGCCGAAACGGCGGGGGCACTCGGACCTCGGGGCAGTGGCTCCGAAGGCTCAGGACTACTCGTCGTCGTCCCGGCGGAGGGAGTCCTTCACGCCCTTGGCACGGTCGCCGACTCCGCCCGCCGCGTCCTTGGCGCCGCCCTTGGCCTGATCGGCCTTGCCCTCGGCCTCCTTGCGGCGGTCGCCGGTCAGCTTGCCGACAGCCTCCTTGCCCTTGCCCTTCATCTTGTCCATGGCTCCGTCACTCATGATGTCGCTCCTTCTGTTCGGGACGTACAGCGGTCACCGGTCGGGCGCCGGTTCAGGCGCTTTCCGCTTGGAACATCCACGCGTGCTTCTCGAGCTCCGCCGTCAGCCCGATCAGCAGGTCCTGGGTGATCGGATCCGGTGCGTCGGTCGCCTCGATGCGCTCCCGCATCCGGCCGATGACCACGCCCAGCGCGTCCACCAGGATCCGCACGGCGTCGGTGTCCTTGATCCAGCCCTCGGGCACGGACGCGATGGCGGTCTCCTTGGCGACCGTGCCGGAGCGCCCGTCCGGGTTGACCCCGACCGCCGAGGCGCGCTCGGCGACCGTGTCGGAGTGCTGCCGGGCCGTGACGACGACGTCGTCGAGCTGAAGGTGCACGGAGCGGAAGCGTGGACCGACCACGTTCCAATGGACCTGTTTGGCCACCAGGGAGAGGTCGACGAGGTCGACCAGAGCGCCCTGCAGCGCCGTTCCCACGACCTTGAGGTCGCTCTCGGACAACGTGCTCTTGACCACAGACATGTGCGCTACTCCCATCCGTCAGCCGCTTCGCTGACCGTCTCGGTGCATCACCCACGATGGCACATATGAAGCAAAACGGTCATGCGAGCCTTGTCCTCCGTCTGCCCACCCACCGAGGGCTCACACCTGTATGAGGCGCGCGGCCCCCAGGCCGCACGGAAGAATCGGCGGTCATGTGGACGTCGAACGCGGAAGTCCCGGCCGACCCCGGTAGGGGCCGACCGGGACTCCGGTCGAGCAACTGTGCCGCGTGGATCAGGCGGCGACGACGTCCACCGCTTCCGCGGGCGCCTTGATGGTCACCCGGCCCGACGGCACACCTGCGACCGACGAGACGGAGACGGAGTTGAGCATGGGACGAACCGGTACTGGGACCGGATCACTGGCAGCTGCCGACTCGGCCAGCTCAGCGAGCGAGAGCTCGTCGCTCACTTCACGCATGAGCTCGGACATCCGTACGTCAAGCGCGTCGCAAATCGCGGAGAGCAGCTCGGAGGATGCCTCCTTCTGCCCCCGCTCCACCTCGGAGAGATAACCGAGCGAGACCCGGGCGGACGAGGAGACTTCGCGCAGAGTACGGCCTTGGCGCTGGCGCTGCCGACGCAGCACGTCACCCAGCAGGCGACGGAGCAGAATCATCGGTGGCTCCCTCCTCGGACCGCGTAGCCGCATCCTTCACGCCCTACCGTACCGCCTTGTGCTGCGGCCGTGCCGGGAGCGATGACGTGTTCACTCAGGGCTGCAAACATCCATTCCCCCCGGTCTGTTCCGTATCCTGTGCCCGCGCATTCTCACCGAGTTCGCTTGCGAGCAGTTGGAGGGCGCCTCGCACACTCTCACTACGGATATCCGCCCTCTCACCATTCAACCGCAGAGCCGTCACTTTCTCGATGCCGGAGGGCCCGGCCACGGCGACGTACACCGTGCCGACCGGCTGCCCGTCCTGTGGTTCCGGTCCCGCGACCCCCGTGGTGGAGACGCCCCAGTCCGCGTCGAGGACCCGGCGCACGCCGGCCGCCATCTGCAGCGCGACCTCGGGGTCCACCGCTCCGCGTTCCGCCAGCAGGCCGCCGTCGACGCCCAGGACGTCCCGCTTCAGGGGGGTGGCGTAAGCCGTCACCGATCCGCGGAAGGACCGGGAGGCGCCGGGTACGGAGGTCAGGTCGGCGGCCACCAGGCCGCCCGTCAGCGATTCGGCGACGGCGAGCGTCTCGCCCCGCGCTCCGAGAAGCCGGAGCACCCGGGCAGCGGCTGTCACCGCTCGGCCTCCGCGGCGTCGCGCGCCTCGGCAGTACCGCGTACGTCCTTCGCGCCGGCCACGGCGTCGGCGGCCGGACCGGCGTCGGCAGCGGTGCCGACGGTGGCCCGAAGGGCCTCCGCGGCCCGCTCGGCCGCGGCGGCCCGCTCGGCGGCGGCGGCCCGCTCGGCGGCAAGGCCCTGGCGACGCAGGACGACGGCCTGACGTACGTAATCGAGTCCGGTGACGACCGTCAGCACGACGGCGACCATCATCACCCAGAAGCGCAAGGTGGCCAGGGGCCCGGTGAGCACCAGGACGTACATCCCGGCCGCCGTCCCCTGCGCGAGCGTCTTCAGTTTGCCGCCTCTGCTGGCCGGGATCACCGCATGCCGGATGACCCAGAACCGCATCAGCGTGATGCCCAGCTCACGGGCGAGGATCACCCCGGTGATCCACCACGGCAGATCGCCCAGGACGGACAGCGAGACCAGCGCCGCGCCCATGATCGCCTTGTCGGCGATCGGGTCGGCGATCTTCCCGAAGTCCGTGACCAGGTTGTACGCCCGCGCCAGATGACCGTCGAACAGGTCGGTGATCATCGCGACGGCGAAGGCCGCCCAGGCGAGCGCGCGCCAGACCGGGTCGTATCCGCCGTCGTGGAACAGCAGCAGGACGAACCCGGGCACGAGCAGCAGCCGCACCATGGTCAGGATGTTGGCGATGTTCCACAGGCTGGCCTGGTTGACGGCCGCAGTGCCCAGCTTGCCGCCGCGGACCGGCTTCGCGCCGGAGCCGCCTGCCGCGGATGCCGGGACTCCGGTCATCTGGCTACCTCCGCAAGCTCATGGTGTTCGGCCACCAGGTCGACGCCCTCGGTGCCCACTGCCTTTGCCTCGACCATACGGCCCGGCACGAGACCCTCGCGTGTGGTGAAGACCACCTGGCCGTCCGTTTCGGGGGACTGGTGCGCCGCGCGCCCGATCGCGACCTCGCCGTCCTCCTCCGAGTCCACGGACTCCACCAGCACCTGGAGGGTCTCGCCGACGCGCTCCTCGGCCCGCTGCGAGGTCAGCTCCTCGGCCAGCTGGGAGATGTGGGCGAGGCGCTCCGCGACGGTGTCGGCGTCGAGCTTGTTCTCGTAGCCGGCCGCCTCGGTGCCCTCCTCGTCCGAATACCCGAAGACGCCGATCGCGTCGAGGCGGGCGCCGGTGAGGAAGCGTTCCAGCTCGGCGAGGTCCGCCTCGGTCTCGCCGGGGAAGCCGACGATGAAGTTGGAGCGGGCGCCGGCCTGGGGGGCCTTGCTCCGGATGGTGTCCAGGAGCTCCAGGAAGCGGTCGGTGTCGCCGAAGCGGCGCATCGCGCGCAGCACGCCGGGGGCGGAGTGCTGGAAGGAGAGGTCGAAGTACGGGGCGACCTTCGGGGTCGAGGTGAGGACGTCGATGAGGCCCGGGCGCATCTCGGCGGGCTGGAGGTAGCTGACCCGGATCCGCTCGATGCCGTCCACGTCGGCCAGCTCGGGCAGCAGGGTCTCCAGGAGGCGGATGTCGCCGAGGTCCTTGCCGTAGGAGGTGTTGTTCTCGGAGACGAGCATGACCTCCTTGACGCCCTGTTCGGCCAGCCAGCGGGTCTCCTGGAGCACGTCCGAGGGACGCCGTGAGATGAACGAGCCGCGGAAGGAGGGGATGGCGCAGAAGGAACAGCGGCGGTCGCAGCCGGAGGCGAGCTTCACCGAGGCGACGGGGCTGGTGCCGAGCCTGCGGCGCAGCGGCGCCCGCGGCCCGGAGACCGGTGCGACCCCTTCGGGGAGGTCCTCGGGCGCGGGGGCGGGCGTCTCCTGGGCGTGGCCGGGCAGCGCCACGGCGGCGTCCTGCCGCTCGGCGGGGCTGATCGGCAGCAGCTTGCGGCGGTCGCGCGGGGTGTGCGAGGCGTGGACGCCGCCGTTGAGGATGGTCTGGAGCCGGTCGGAGATGTCGGCGTAGTCGTCGAATCCGAGGACGCCGTCCGCCTCCGGCAGGGCCTCGGCGAGGTCCTTGCCGTAGCGCTCGGCCATGCAGCCGACGGCGACGACGGCCTGGGTGCGGCCGTGATCCTTCAGATCGTTGGCTTCGAGCAGGGCGTCGACGGAGTCCTTCTTGGCGGCTTCGACGAACCCACAGGTGTTGACGACTGCGACATCCGCGTCGGAGGCATCCTCGACGAGGTCCCAGCCGTCCGCTGCCAAGCGGCCTGCAAGCTCCTCCGAGTCCACCTCGTTACGGGCGCATCCAAGAGTGACAAGGGCGACGGTACGGCGTTCGGGCATGGACTCAAGACTACTTTGTCGCGGCGGCCCCCCTGCCGTGCAGGGTTGCCTGCCCTCTCCGCTGTTACTCCCCGTAGCAGGCGGTCCGGGCCGGGGAACGCCGACGGGCGCCCGGCGCGATGCCGGACGCCCGTCGGGACGTGTGCGGAAGCGGAGGGCGGCGGATCAGCCGGCCTCGGGGTCGCCCTTGGTGTAGGAAAGCCGTTCGACCTGGCCCGGACCGAAGCGGTCCTCGACCTGCTTGCCGTTGACGAAGAGCTCGATCGCCCCGGCGTCGCCGAGGACGAGGTCGATGCGCTCCTTGTCCTGGAAGGTCTTGGACTCACCCTGGAGCAGCAGGCCGTCGAAGAGCTGCCGTCCGTTGTGGTCCTTGGCCGAGATCCAGCTCTTGCCCCGGTCCGCGCTGAGCTTGACCGTCACCTTGTCCCGGGGGGCGGCGGCGATGGCGCTCTCGGAGGGCACGGGCTTGGGGTCGGAGGGCTTGGTGGCGGTGGGCTTGGCCGCGGTCTTGTCGGGCTTGGAGCCCTCCGCGATCTGCGCGGTGTTCGAGGGTTCGTCCTCGCCGCTGAAGAGCGTGAAGCCGACGAAACCGACGACGGCGACGATGGCCGCGACCATGGCGGCGGTCCAGTTGGGCCGCCGGGGTTCGGAGCGGATGCGTTCCGCTTCGAACAGCGGAGCCGCGGGGGTCGGTGCGGGACGGCCGCCGTGATCGGCGTCGTACTCCTCGACCAGCGGTTCCGGATCGAGGCCGACGGCACGGGCGAGCGTGCGGATGTGGCCTCGGGCGTAGACGTCGCCGCCGCAGCGGGAGAAGTCGTCCTGCTCGATCGCGTGCACGATGGGGATGCGCACCCGGGTGGAGCTGCTGACTTCCTCGACCGTCAGAGCCGCGGCGATTCGAGCCTGCTGAAGGGCACGACCGATCGAAGGCCGGTCGTCTTCGGGGGAGTTGCCGATGGACACGGGGGCGCCTTTCGAGCGTGAGCCACCTGCTGGATGTTCAGTCTAGGGGGGGTACGAAAGGGAGGGGCAACCGGGAGGGACGACTTTGTACGCCATCGGGTTCGCCGGACGGCCCCGCCGCCGGCTCCGGGGCGGAGCGGGGACGGAGCACAGCCCCGATCGAGGACTGGTCAACCTGTAGTGGGCCGAACGGGGTGGGAGTACGGATGAGGTGACGACGGAACGAGCTGTGGGGAGGAGCACGGTTCCGTCCCTCCCTTCAACTGGACGTACGACCGTACGAAACGGTTGCCCACAAAAACTTTACGGAGCGGATTCCCCGCGGATGACGGCCAACACCCCGTCGAGCTCGTCGGGTTTCACCATGACGTCGCGCGCCTTGGAGCCCTCGCTGGGTCCGACGATGTTGCGGGACTCCATCAGGTCCATCAGCCGGCCCGCCTTCGCGAAGCCGACCCGGAGCTTGCGCTGGAGCATCGAGGTCGATCCGAACTGGGTGGAGACGACCAGTTCGGCGGCCTGGCAGAGCAGGTCCAGGTCGTCGCCGATGTCCTCGTCGATCTCCTTCTTCTGTTTTGTTCCCACCACGACGTCGTCCCGGAAGACCGGGGCCATCTGGTCCTTGCAGTGCTGGACGACGGCGGCGACCTCGTCCTCGGTGACGAACGCTCCCTGCATACGGGTGGGTTTGTTGGCGCCCATCGGGAGGAAGAGCCCGTCGCCCTTTCCGATGAGCTTCTCGGCGCCGGGCTGGTCGAGGATGACGCGGCTGTCGGCGAGGGAGGAGGTGGCGAAGGCGAGCCGGGAGGGGACGTTGGCCTTGATCAGGCCGGTCACCACGTCGACCGAGGGCCGCTGGGTGGCGAGCACCAAGTGGATGCCGGCCGCGCGGGCCAGCTGGGTGATGCGGACGATGGAGTCCTCGACGTCGCGCGGGGCCACCATCATCAGGTCGGCCAGCTCGTCGACGATCACCAGCAGGTACGGGTACGGGGACAGCTCCCGCTCACTGCCCTCGGGCGCCTTGCACTTGCCGTTGCGCACCGCGTGGTTGAAGTCGTCGATGTGCCGGTAGCCGAAGTTGGCGAGGTCGTCGTAGCGCAGGTCCATCTCCCGCACGACCCACTGGAGCGCCTCGGCGGCCTTCTTGGGATTGGTGATGATCGGGGTGATGAGGTGGGGGATGCCCTCGTACGCGGTCAGCTCGACGCGCTTGGGGTCGACGAGGACCATCCGCACGTCGTCAGGGGTGGCCCGCACCATGATCGAGGTGATCAGGCAGTTGATGCAGGAGGACTTGCCGGAGCCGGTGGCGCCGGCGACCAGGACGTGCGGCATCTTGGCGAGGTTGGCCATCTCGTAGCCGCCCTCGACGTTCTTGCCGAGCGCCACGAGCATCGGATGGTCGTCCTCGGCCGCGTCCGCGAGGCGCAGAACGTCGCCGAGGTTGACCATCTCGCGGTCGGAGTTGGGGATCTCGATGCCGACGGCGGACTTGCCCGGGATCGGCGAGATGATCCGCACGTCCGGGCTGGCCACGGCGTACGCGATGTTCTTGGCCAGTGCCGTGATCTTCTCGACCTTCACGGCGGGGCCGAGCTCGATCTCGTAGCGGGTTACGGTCGGGCCACGGGTGAATCCGGTGACCGCGGCGTCGACCTTGAACTCCGTGAAGACGTTGGTCAGCGAGGCGACGACCACGTCGTTGGCGGCGCTGCGGGTCTTGCCCGGTCCGCCGCGCTCCAGCAGGTCGAGCGAGGGCAGCGAGTACGTGATGTCGCCGGAGAGCTGGAGCTGCTCGGCGCGGGCGGGCAGGCCCTCGGAACGCTCCGGTGCGGGCTTCGTCAGGTCGGGAACGGCGCCGGACCGGCCGGAGGCGTCACCGCCGGTCATGTCGTGCGCGTCACCGGACCGGCCCGCCCTGCGCCCTGCTCCGGCCTTCCCCGTGCCGTCCCGCTCGGCCTCCCGGGCCCCGGGGACGGGCGTCCCGGTGCGCTCCCGGTCCACGGAGACGCCCTGGGTCAGGTCGGCGACGACCGGCGACGGCGGCATGCCGTTGAGCACGGCCCCGTCGAGCGCGGCGGCCGCGGCAGCGGCGACGTCCACCGCGTCCAGCGGCCGGTTCATCGCGGGCTGCGCGGAGGGCCTGCGGGGCCTCCTGCGCTTGGTGAGCGCTTCCGCCTCCGCCTCGTCGTGGACGGGGTCCTCGTCCGGGCGTCGCGTGCCACGCCGCCGGGTCCGCTCGGGCAGCGCCTCGCGCCACTGTTCGTCGTAGCGATCGTCGTCGTCCTCGTACCCCTCGCCGGCCTCGGGCGCCGGTTCCACGATGCCGAGGCGGACGCCGAGCTGACGCAGCCGCTGCGGAATGGCGTTGACCGGGGTGGCGGTGACGACGAGGAGCCCGAACAGGGTCAGCAGCACGAGCAGCGGTACGGCGAGCACCTCGCCCATCATGAAGATCAGCGGCTTGGAGGTGGCCCAGCCGATCAGCCCGCCCGCGTCCTGCATCGCCTCGGTACCCTCGGCCCGGCCCGGCGACCCCACGGCGATGTGCACCTGGCCGAGGACTCCGACGACCAGGGCGGAGAGCCCGATGACGATACGACCGTTGGCGTCGGGCCGCTCCGGGTAAAGGATCAGCCGCACCGCGACCGCGCCCAGCAGTATCGGCGCGAGCAGGTCGAGCCGGCCGAAGGCCCCGGTCACCAGCATCTCGACCAGGTCGCCGACCGGTCCCTGGAGGTTGGACCAGGTGCCCGCGGCGACGATCAGCGCCAGGCCGAGCAGCAGCAGGGCGAGCCCGTCCTTGCGGTGGGCGGGGTCAAGTCCCTTGGCTCCACGCCCTATCGAGCGGAACAGCGCGCCGACGCCGTGCGCCGCCCCGAGCCAGACCGCCCGCACCAGCCGGTAGACGCCTCCGGTGGGTGACGGTGCGGGTTTGGGCACGGGCTTCCTGGCCGCCGCCTTCTTCGCCGGAGCCTTCTTCGCGGGAGCAGCCGACTTCTTGGGCGCGGTCTTCCTGGCGGGCGCGGCTTTCTTCGCCGGGCCCGGGGTACGGCCGACGCGCTTCGCGGCGCCCGCCGCGCCCTGGGAACCCTTGCCGGACGTACGTGAGGCCATGGTGCCGAGGTTACCGCTGTCGTCGCCCGTGAATACGTTCGCCTACTGGTTCACCCGACCGTGTCGCCCTCGGGGGGCCCGGAACTGACGCCGCCTCACGGCAGCGGCCGACACGGGCCGAGCCGGAGGAGGCGGAGATCGTCAGCTCTGTGCGGGCAGCACGCCCGTACCCCCGCCGGTGCCCGGCTCCAGCGCGTCGAGCGCGCGGCGCAGGCCGGTCAGCTTGCGTTCGAGGTGGGCGGCGGTGGCTACCGCGGCGGCGTCCGCGGATTCGTCGTCGAGCTGCTTGGAGAGCGCTTCGGCCTGCTCCTCGACCGCCGCGAGCCGCGCGGAGAGTTCGGCCAGCAGACCGGCCGGCTCCTTCTCGCGCTCGCCGCCCGCGTGGCCGTCGCCCTCCAACTGGAGCCGCAGCAGCGCGGCCTGCTCGCGGAGCTTGCAGTTCTTCATGTACAACTCGACGAAGACCGAGACCTTGGCCCGCAGGACCCATGGGTCGAACGGCTTCGAGATGTAGTCCACCGCACCGGCCGCGTAGCCGCGGAAGGTGTGGTGCGGACCGTGGTTGATCGCGGTGAGGAAGATGATCGGGATGTCCCGGGTCCGCTCCCGCCGCTTGATGTGCGCGGCTGTCTCGAAACCGTCCATGCCCGGCATCTGGACGTCCAGCAGAATGACCGCGAAGTCGTCCGTGAGCAGCGCTTTGAGCGCCTCCTCCCCTGACGATGCCCGGACCAGTGTCTGATCGAGCGCAGAGAGGATGGCCTCCAGCGCCAGCAGATTCTCCGGCCGGTCATCGACCAGGAGGATCTTGGCCTTCTGCACCATGGCCCGTCCTCCTCGCCCCGGAAATGCACCGGGTGCCGCCCCAGGGGACGACTCCCTTACGCCGTCCGTCCTTGTGCCGGTCATGGTAGCCGCACCCCGCCCGTCACCACACCCTGTCACCGCGATGTCACTGTGCACATACCGCAAACGCGGTTGGAGACCAGAAGGTTCCCCGAGTACGGCGAGTTCACACCCGTTCGAGCACAGTCGGTCAACAACTGATGCCCTTTTCTTCCCATCTCCATCACTCTCCGTGCATCCACTGCTCCATCACCGCAAGCAAGTGATCGGGATCGACCGGCTTCGTCACATAGTCGGAAGCCCCGCAATCGATGGCCTTCTCCCGGTCGCCCTTCATGGCCTTCGCGGTGAGCGCGACGATCGGCAACCCGGCGAACTGCGGCATCCGACGGATCGCGGTCGTCGTCGCGTACCCGTCCATCTCGGGCATCATGATGTCCATCAGCACGACCGTCACATCATCGTGCTGCTCCAGGACTTCGATGCCCTCACGGCCGTTCTCCGCGTACAGCACCGCCAGTCCGTGCTGCTCCAGCACGCTGGTGAGCGCGAAGACGTTGCGGATGTCGTCGTCGACGATGAGGACCTTCTCACCGCGGAAGCGGAACGTCCGCCGGGGCTCCCCCTCCTCCGCCGCCGGCAGGCCCTGCACCTGGCTCTCGCCCTGGCTCCCCTGCGCCTGCACCCACTCCTCCTGCTGCGGGGAGCTCTCCGGGGTGGTCCGGCCGGTCGGCAGCGCGGGCCTGCGGGCCGCGTCCTCCAGGGCCTTGCGCCGCCGCCGGAACATCCCGGCGGAGTTGGCCGGGTCGCCGAACGGAGCCGGCTGGCCCTGCGGGAGTTGGACGTGCCCCATCTCGCCCGCGCCGCCCAGCACCTCGGCGGAACCGGAACCCACCGCGGGGTAGCCCTGGGGCGGCAGTTCGGCCCGATGCAGCGGCAGGTACAGGGTGAAGGTGGATCCGCGTCCCGGCTCGCTCGCCGCGTGGATCTCGCCGCCGAGCAGCCGTGCGATCTCCCGGCTGATCGAGAGACCGAGGCCGGTGCCGCCGTACTTCCGGCTCGTCGTGCCGTCCGCCTGCTTGAACGCCTCGAAGATCACCAGCATCTTGCTGGACGCGATCCCGATGCCGGTGTCCGTGACCGAGAAGGCGATCAGATCGGCGTCCGCGTCCCGCAGCGAACCGGCCTCCAGCAGGTGCTCCCGGATCGCGTTGGGCACATCGGCGCCGGCCGGCCGGATCACCAGCTCCACCGCACCGCCGTCGGTGAACTTCACCGCGTTGGAGAGCAGGTTGCGCAGCACCTGCAGCAGGCGCTGCTCGTCGGTGTGCAGCGTCGCGGGGAGCTCCGGCGACACCCGTACGGAGAAGTCGAGCCCCTTCTCCGCGGTGAGCGGGCGGAAGGTCGCCTCCACGTAGTCGACCAGCTGGACCAGCGCGATCCTGGTCGGGCTGACGTCCATCTTGCCCGCCTCGACCTTCGACAGGTCAAGGATGTCGTTGATCAGCTGGAGCAGGTCGGAGCCGGCTCCGTGAATCGTCTCGGCGAACTCCACCTGCTTCGGCGAGAGGTTGCCCTCGGCGTTGTCCGCCAGCAGCTTGGCGAGGATCAGCAGCGAGTTCAGCGGCGTACGCAGCTCGTGCGACATGTTCGCCAGGAACTCCGACTTGTAGCGCATCGAGACCGCGAGCTGCTCGGCCCGCTCCTCCAGCACCTGCCGCGCCTCCTCGATCTCGGTGTTCTTCACCTCGATGTCGCGGTTCTGCTGGGCCAGCAGCTCGGCCTTCTCCTCCAGTTCGGCGTTGGACGCCTGGAGGGCCTTCTGCCGGTTCTCCAACTCCTGCGAGCGGTCACGCAGCTGCTCGGTCAGCTCCTGCGACTGCTCCAGGAGCTTCTCGGTCTTGGTGTTGACGCTGATCGTGTTGACGCTCGTCGCGATCATCTCGGCGAGCTGGTTGAGGAAGTCCCGCTGGATATGCGTGAACGGCTGGAAAGAGGCCAGTTCGATCACGCCGAGGACCTTGCCCTCGAAGAGCACCGGCAGCACGATCACATGCGCCGGAGGAGCCTCGCCCAGCCCGGAGGAGATCTTCAGATAGCCCGGCGGCACGTTGTCCACCTGGATCGTCCGCTTCTCCTCGGCCGCCGTCCCGATGAGCGTCTCACCGGGCCGGAACGAGGTCGGCATCGAACCCGCGGAGTAGCCGTAACTCCCCCGCATCCGCAGCTCGTACGCGCTGGCCGCACCGTCGTCCGGACCCACCTCGTCCGAGTCGCCAGCGGTCATGGCCAGGAAGAACGCGCCGTGCTGCGCCGAGACCACCGGCGTCAGCTCGCTCATGATCAGCGAGGCCACGTCGTCCAGATCACGGCGGCCCTGCATCAGGCCGGAGATCCGGGCCAGGTTGCCCTTCAGCCAGTCCTGCTCCTTGTTGGCGAGGGTGGTGTCGCGCAGGTTCGCGATCATCGTGTTGATGTTGTCCTGGAGGACCTGGATCTCGCCGGCCGCGTCCACGTCGATCTTCAGGTTCAGATCGCCGCGGGTCACCGCGGTGGCGACGGCCGCGATGGCGCGGACCTGACGGGTCAGGTTCCCGGCCATCTCGTTCACCGACTCGGTGAGGTCGCGCCAGGTGCCGTCGACGTCCCGCACCCGCGCCTGACCGCCCAGCTGCCCCTCGGTGCCCACCTCGCGGGCGACCCGGGTCACCTGCTCCGCGAACGAGGACAGCTGGTCGACCATCGTGTTGATGGTGTTCTTCAGCTCCTGGATCTCACCGCGCGCGTCGATGTCGATCTTCTTGGTCAGGTCGCCCTTGGCGATGGCGGTGGTGACCGTGGCGATCTGCCGCACCTGGCCGGTCAGATTGGAGGCCATCGAGTTCACGGACTCGGTGAGGTCCTTCCACGTACCGGCGACTCCCGGCACCCGCGCCTGGCCGCCCAGCTCGCCTTCCGTACCCACCTCGCGGGCCACACGCGTGACCTCGTCGGCGAACGAGGACAGCGTCGTCACCATCGTGTTGACCGTGTCGGCCAGCTCCGCGACCTCGCCGCGCGCCTCCACGGTGACCTTCTTCGTCAGATCACCGTTGGCGACCGCCGAGGAGACCCGGGAGATGTTGCGCACCTGGCTGGTCAGGTTGTTGGCCATCAGGTTGACGTTCTCGCTGAGGTCCTTCCAGATGCCGGTCGCCCCGCGCACCCGCGCCTGACCGCCGAGAATGCCCTCGGTACCCACCTCGCGGGCCACGCGCGAGACCTCGTCCGCGAAGTTCAGCAGCTGGTCGACCATCGTGTTGACGGTCGTGACCAGTTCCAGGATCTCGCCCTTGGCATCGACGGTGATCTTCTTTGAGAGATCGCCCTTGGCGACCGCGGTGGTGACCTCGGCGATGTTGCGGACCTGGAGCGTCAGGTTGTTCGCCATGCCGTTGACGGACTGGGTGAGGTCCTTCCAGGTACCGGAGACACCCTGGACCTCGGCCTGACCGCCGAGGATGCCCTCCGTACCCACCTCGCGGGCGACCCGCGTCACCTGCTCCGCGAAGTTGGACAGCTGGTCCACCATCGTGTTGAGGGTGTTCTTGAGCTCCAGGATCTCGCCCCGGGCGTCCACGTCGATCTTCTGCGACAGGTCACCGCGCGCCACCGCCGTGGCGACCTGCGCGATGTTACGGACCTGAGCGGTGAGGTTTCCGGCCATACCGTTCACCGAATCGGTGAGATCGCGCCACACTCCGGCCACGCCGGGCACCTGCGCCTGACCGCCCAGACGACCGTCCGTACCCACCTCACGGGCCACCCTGGTGACCTGGTCGGCGAAGGCGGACAGCTGGTCGACCATCGTGTTGATGGTGTTCTTCAGCTCCAGGATCTCGCCCCGGGCGTCCACGTCGATCTTCTGCGACAGGTCGCCCCGCGCCACCGCCGTCGTCACCTGCGCGATCTGCCTCACCTGAGAGGTGAGGTTGCCGGCCATGAAGTTGACGGAGTCCGTGAGTTCCTTCCACGTACCCGACACACCGTCCACGCGCGCCTGACCGCCGAGGCGGCCCTCGGTGCCCACGTCCCGGGCCATCCGCGTCACCTGGTCGGCGAAGCTGGACAGCTGCGCCACCATCGTGTTGACGGTGTTCTTCAGCTCCAGCATCTCCCCGGCCACGTTCACGGTGACCTTCTGCGACAGGTCACCGTTCGCGACCGCTGTGGTGACCTGCGCGATGTCCCGGACCTGACCGGTCAGGTTGCGGAACGCGGTGTTCACCGAGTCGGTGAGGTCCTTCCACGTCCCCGCGGCCCCCGGCACCTCGGCCTGGCCCCCGAGCCGGCCCTCGACGCCGACCTCCCGGGCCACCCGGGTCACCTCGGAACCGAACGACTGGAGCTGGTCCACCATCGTGTTGACGGTGTTCTTCAGCTCCAGCATCTCGCCGGCCACGTCGACCGTGACCTTCTGCGACATGTCACCACTGGCCACCGCCGTCGTGACCTGCGCGATGTCGCGCACCTGGGTCGTCAGGTTCCGGAAGACCGTGTTCACCGAGTCGGTGAGGTCCTTCCACGTCCCGGCCGCGCCCGGCACCTGCGCCTGACCGCCGAGCAGTCCCTCGCCACCGACCTCGCTCGCCACCCGCGTCACTTCGTCCGCGAAGGTGCGCAGCGTCTCGGTCATCTGGTTGATCGTCTCGGCGAGCTGCGCGACCTCGCCGCGCGCGCTCACCGTGACCTTCTGGGTCAGGTCACCGCTGGCGACCGCTGTCGTCACCTCGGCGATGCCGCGTACCTGAGAGGTGAGGTTGCCCGCCATCGTGTTGACGGAGTCGGTGAGGTCCTTCCACACGCCTGCCACACCCGGCACGGTCGCCTGACCACCCAGCTCGCCCTCCGTACCCACCTCACGGGCGACGCGTGTCACCTCGGAGGAGAACGAGGACAGCTGGTCGACCATCGTGTTGACGGTGTTCTTCAGCTGGAGCATCTCACCGGCCACATGGACGGTGACCTTCCGCGACAGATCACCCTTGGCAACCGCCGTCGTCACCAGCGCGATGTCCCGCACCTGGGCCGTCAGCCGGTACGCCATCGTGTTGACGGAGTCCGTGAGGTCCTTCCAGGACCCGGACATCCCGCGCACCTGCGCCTGGCCACCGAGTTTGCCCTCGGTGCCCACCTCGACGGCGACCCGGGTCACCTGCTCGGTGAAGACCGACAACTGGTCGACCAGGTTGTTGACCGTACGGGCGACCTTCAGGAACTCGCCGCGCAGCGGCCGGACCGTCTCGTCCGTCGTGTGCGACCGCAGCTCCATCCGCTGCTCCAGATCACCGTCGGCGACCGCCGACAGCACCCGGCCCACTTCGGAGACCGGTCGCGCCAGATCGTCGACGAGCTCATTGGAGGCGTCGATCGCGGCGGCCCAGGAACCCTCGCAGGCCCCCGTCTCCAGCCGCTCCGTGAGCTTTCCCTCCCGGCCGACGACGCGCCGCACACGGGCCAGCTCGCCGGTGAGATGAAGGTTCCGGTCGGCGACCTCGTTGAAGACCGCGGAGATCTCCGTCATCACACCGTCGCCGGAGACGGTGAGCCGTCGGCGGAAGTTGCCGTCGCGCATCGCCACGAGCCCCGCCAGCAGTCTGTTCAGAGCTGCCGCGTCGACCTCGACGGTGCCATTGCGCTGTTTTTTCACGGACTGTCCGCCTTTTGTACGCGCCTTCGAACCCTGCGCCGCCACGCCAGACTCCACCGTGTCCCTCCCGCAGGGGTTGACCGTTTCACTCGGGCCTATAAGGAAGCTTGCCCAGTTCCACTTTGGCTCACCGCCACAGCACACCGTCAACGGGCGACCGGGCGGACGTCAAATCGTTGCAACGTACCAGGCCGGAACCGGTCGGCGGGCAACCTGTCCCGGTTGCCCCCCATCCCTTGCACCCGGAGTCCATACTTGTGCGCCCGCGCACCACTACAAGACCGTCCTGTCCCGATCTCGGCCCTCGTGTAACCGGCACCCTTGACGAACGTCTAGCCTGGCAAGCGAATCGAAGCGGCGATAAACGGGCACAGGACTCGGGAAAGCGACGAGACACCATATGGGGAGTGCTGTGATCACCGCGCGCGCGGCCGCCACCTTCGAACCGGTCGGGCGCTCTGTCGCGACCGCCCGCGCCTTCGTCCGGGACACGCTCCAGGGGTGGGGCTACAACGATGTCGTCGACGACGCCGTCGTCCTCACCAGTGAACTCGTGACCAACGCCGTCGTGCACGCGGGGACGGCGGCCGACGTGCTGTGCCTGCGCAGCGCGGACGGCGTCCGCGTCGAGGTCGCCGACCACTATCCGGAACGCGAGGTCCCGCTCCAGAGCAACGGCCTCGACTTCGGCAGCCCCGACCGCGAGAACGGCCGCGGTCTGCTGCTCTGCGCCGCACTGGCCTCCCGCTGGGGTGTCGAGTACTCCCCCACCCGTAAGCACGTCTGGTTCCAGCTGGACCTGCCCGACCGGCCCGTGGGCATCCGCTCCGCCGGCCCGGTCCTGCCCACCTCTCTGCTCCCCGTCACCGACCAGCGCGTGCGGGTCGCCGTCGTCCAGATCGACAGCGCCGGCGCGATCAGCGCGTGGAACGACGACGCCGCGTACGTCTTCGGGCACACCGCGGAACAGGTCACCGGCAAGCAGTTCACCGACTTCGTGGCCTGGCCGCACACCCCGGGGACCAACACCGGCATCGCCGACGCCCTCCAGCTCTCCCGCTGGGAGGGAAGCTACGGAATCCGCGGCGCCGACGGCCGGACCATCGCCGTCTACTCCTCGCACCTGCGGGTCCGCGACACCGACGGCGAACCCTCCACGGTCTGTCTCCTCGTCCGCGACGACGAGCGTGCCGTTCTCCAGTCCCCCGTCCGCGCCCCGGTCTCCGACGCCTCCTCCGACAACCGCACCGCGGACCCGTTCGAGGTGTTCATCGGCTCCCCGGCCCCCGACGATCTCGACGGCCTCCTCCAGCGGACGGTCGAGCGGGCACGCGACATGCTCGACGCCGACGCGGCGTTCCTCCTGCTCGCGACGGACGACGAGACGGAGCTGGAGGTCCGCGCCACGACGGGCCTCCCCTCGGCCCGCCAGCGCTTCGCCCGGGTCCCCGTGGAAGCCGGGACGGGACGCTACGGCTCCGCCCGGATGCCCGCCGTCCACGAGGACCTCACGGCCGTCCCCGGCGCCGTGCCCCTGCTCACCGACACCGGGATGCGCTCGGTCGTCACGGTCCCGCTGAAGGTCGAGGGCCGCCTCACCGGCTCCCTCGGCGTCGCGGCGGAAGCGGCGGACCGCTACACCAACGAGGAGGCCCTGCGCCTCCAGTTCGCGGCGGACCGCATCGCGCTGGCCGTGGAGTCCGCCCGACTGGGCGAGCTGGAACGGCTGCGCCGCGGCTCCCTGTCCTTCCTCGTCGAGGCCTCGGACCTGTTGGCCGGCACGCTCGACCGGGATCAGACCCTCGCGCTCATGGCCCAGATGACGGTCCCGACGCTCGCCACCTGGTGCGCCGTCTACACGATCGCGGACCAGTCCTCCGAGCCGTACCTCTCCTACGTGCTCCACGAGGACGAGGACCTCATCGACGGGCTCAAGGCCCTGCTCTCCAAGATCGCCCCGCCGGATCCGGTACCGACCCCGGGCGCCCGTGTCTGGGCCGCGCCCTCGGAGGCCGGTCACCGTGCCGCGCTGACCACCTCGACCCGCAGCCTGCAGCACGACGCGCCGCTGAGCATGAGCACGGCCACCCGCACCATCCTCGCCACGGCCCAGGCCGTCGGCGGCGAGACGGTGGTCCTTCCGCTGGTCGCCCGCAACCGCGTGATCGGCATGCTGACGCTCGGGAAGCCCTCGGACGACCACTTCCGCCAGGAGATCCTGGAACTGGCCGAGGACCTCTCCCGCCGGGCCGCCCTGGCCCTGGACAACGCCCGCCTGTACTCGGAGCGCATGGCGATCAGCCAGTCCCTCCAGCGCAGCCTGCTGCCCCCGGGCCTCCCCGACGTGCCGAACGTCGAGATCGAGGTCATCTACCGCGCCGCGGGCGAGGGCAACGAGGTCGGCGGCGACTTCTACGACGTCTTCCCGATCAGCGACGGGGCATACGGCTTCGCCATCGGCGACGTCTGCGGTACCGGGCCCGAGGCCGCCGCGGTCACAGGCCTCGCCCGCCACGCCCTGCGCCTGCTGGCCCGCGAGGGCTTCGGCGGTCCGGCGGTCCTGGAGCGCCTCAACGCGGCGATCCTCGACGAGGGCGCCCGCAGCCGCTTCCTGACCCTCCTCTACGGCGAGCTGTGGCCCCAGGAGGACGGCAGCGCCCTACTGAAGGTCGTCTGCGCCGGCCACCCGCTGCCGCTACGCCTGCGCCAGGACGGCTCCGTCGAGTCCGCCGCGGAACCGCAGCCCCTGCTCGGCGTCATCGAGGACCTCGACCTGTACGAGCAGGAGGTCGTCCTCAACCCGGGCGACGTCCTGCTGTGCGTCACGGACGGCGTCACCGAACGCCGCGAGGGAAGCCGCATGCTGGGCGACGACGGCCTCGCGGACGTTCTGTCGACCTGTACGGGCCTGACGGCCGGAGCGGTCGCCTCACGCATTCTGCGGGCCGTGGAACGCTTCGCGGCGGAGCCGGCCTCGGACGACATGGCGATCCTCGCCATGCGCGTCCCGGAACCGCCCCGCTTCTGACCCTCAAAGCGAAAGGCCCCCGCCAGTGGCGGGGGCCTTTCGCTTTTCTCTGAGCCCCAATGCGGAATCGAACCGCAGACCTTCTCCTTACCATGGAGACGCTCTACCGACTGAGCTATTGGGGCCTCGTTGCGCTGTGGCAACGAGGTAAACCATACACGGGATCCGGGGATGCTCATAATCCCGGCCGGCCGGAGTCGCGGCTCTGGGGCGCCCCTCGTACGCGCGGGTCATGCCGGTCACGCGGGTGGCTCGGGTGGAGTGGGTGCATGGTCGCGGATAGGTCCGTGAACGCAGAAAAGCCCCGTGCCACAAGGCACGGGGCTTTCCCGGAAAAATTGTTCGGCGGCGTCCTACTCTCCCACAGGGTCCCCCCTGCAGTAC
>NZ_JBEZYG010000045.1:0-34355 GCF_040638385.1 Streptomyces sp. NPDC026589 | reverse complement strand
GGAAGCCCCTTCCATCCGTCACGACGATCTCTTAGTCTCACACTCTGTTCACATATTGGTATTTGATGATCTCGCAACAGAGGTCAGGCGCGGGGAGGGTGAACCGTCGTAACTTTCCCGCCCCGGTCGCGTTCCGTCGCGATACAGCGGTCGGTTGTTACGGGGAGTCAGGCCCGGGCCAGCCCTTTGCGGGCCACGCGTGCCGAGGTCAGCCGGTGGGGTGCACCCAGGGGTTGGGCTTGCACGTGACGCCTTCCAGCTTCAAGGTCTTGGTCTGCTGCTGCATGACCGGGGCCAGCGCTCCGGGCGTGCGGCAGCTCACGTGGTTGTGGCCCAGCCGGTGGCCGACCTCGTGGTTGATGAGCATCTGACGGTAGGACAGCAGTTTTTCCGGGCCGAAGGTGGCAGCGCCCTGCGCCCAGCGATAGGCGTTGATCATGACGCGGTCGGTCGCGGCGGAATCGCAGGAGACGTTGTCGACCGTGGTGTCGAGACCGGACTCGGCACACCAGTCGCCGGTGGTCCCGGGGCTGGCGAGTGTGATCACGAAGTCCGGGGTCCCCGACGAGATGCGCTCGAACGTCATCGCGCCGTTGTGCGCCCAGCTCCGGTCGTCGTTGAGCGTCTTCTGCACGGCTTCGGCGAACAGGCCGGCGTCGAGCCCGAGTCCCTTCTCCACATCGACCCGGTAGCGGTGCTTCTGTCCCTTCCCCGGGGCCTTCGCGAGTCCGGGCACCGCCTCGAACGTGCCGCTCGCCCTCAGGTCCGCGGCGAGCGGAAACGGCTGCGCCATCCTGTCCGCGTACGAGAGGGGTTTGACCTCGGGCTTCACCGAGGGCTGCTTCGGGGCCGGGCGGGCGTCGGAGCGCGAGGCGTCCTCGCCCGGGCCCTGCCGCTCCACACCGGCGGCGCGCGCGGCGGCCGCACGGTCACCGGAGTCCTCGGCGACCTGCCCGGCCACCACGACCGCGAGCACGGTGGTCACCGCGGCGGCGGCAATGCCGGTGAACGTCCGCCCCTTGCCGCCCCGGTTCGCGGCGCGTTCGTCCGGCTCCCCGGCCTCGGCGTCGGCGTCGGCGTCGGCGTCGGCGTCGTCCACGCCGTCCGGGGTTCCGGCCGGCGGCGCGGCTGGTGCGCCCGGCGGGGCGTCGGCGTCGAAGGCGTCGACGAACTCCCGGCGCGGGCCCGGCACCGAGCCGGCGGGCGTCGGCTGCTGCGCCGCCCGGCCGTCCGCCGCGCGCTGGGCCGCGCGCTGGGCGGACACCTGGCGGGCCACGGCCTGCTGCCGGGCGGCGGTGTCCTGGGGCCCGGCGGGCCCGCCGGGATGCGGCCGGGCGTCGGCGGGTCGGGTGTCCGGAGCGGAGTACCGGCCCTCGTCCTGGTGGGGCGGACGGGGATGGAGGGCGCTGCGGGGCGCGGGGGCGCCGGGCCCTTGGTCGTAGCGGGGTGCCGGCCCGGTGCCCCAGCCGCCGCCCTGCTCACGCTGTTCGGGGTGGCCGCCGCGCACCTGCGGGGCGTCGGCGGAGAACGGGCCCCGCCCGTCACCGGTCGGCGCGGGAGCGGTCCGCCTGCGCCGGCCGCCGCCGGGCGCGGGCCGCGCGGCGGCGCGCTCGCCGCCCGGTTCCGTCGCGGCCGCGTCCGGGCGGATCGCCCCGGAGCCCTTTCGACTGTGTCGTCCCACGCCCCGGATCAGCTCCCGCCGCAATCGTCCAGCAGTTCCCGGAACGCCTGGGCGACCGCCTCCGGGTACTCCATCATCGCCACGTGCCCCGCGTCGGGCAGCGTCAGCAGCCGGGCGTCGCGGAAGGCCGCGGACGCCCTGCGTGCCATCCGGTACGAGACGAGCTGGTCCCGTCCGCCGTACACGAGCTGGGTCGGTGCGAGCACCCGCTCGGCCTGGCGCCACAGTCCGTGCTGGCCGCCCAGGGTGTACGCGTCGACGAGGCCCCGGGCCGAACGCGTCATCGCGTCCCAGAAGTACGGCAGCTCCAGCCGCCGCTCCATCTCGGCCACCGCGTTGCGGAAGGCTTCGTCGGAGACCCGTGCCGGATCGCCGTAACAGAGTGCCATGACTCCGCGCGTCCGCCGCTCCGCCGTCCAGCCCTTCGTCAGCCGGGCGAACAGGGATGCGACTCCCGGCGCCGCGAGGAGGCCGGTCGGGACGGCGGGTCGCTGCACCCGCCACTCCGGCAGGGCGGGCGAGATCAGGGTGAGGGTGCGCACCAGGTCGGGGCGGACCGCGGCGACCCGGGTGGCGACGGCGCCGCCCAGCGAATTGCCGAACAGGTGGACGGGCCCCCGCTCCTCCGCGTCCAGCAGCCGGATCACCGCACGGGCGTGTCCGGTCACCGAGTAATTACCGTCGTCCGGCGGCGGCGAGTCCCCGAATCCGGGCAGGTCGACCGCCTCGCCGTCGACCAGGTCGGACAGCAGCGGCATCAGCGCGGACCAGTTCTGCGACGAGCCGCCGAGCCCGTGCACGTACAGCGCGGGGGGCAGCCCGGTCCGGTCGCCCGGCCGGCAGCGGACGTTCAGGCCGATCCCCGGCAGCGACACGGAGCGCAGCCGTTCGCCGTCGGCGACCCGGACGGCACTGACCGTGGGGGCCACCGCGGCGGCGGCGGCCTGGATACCCGGCAGCTCGGTCGAAGACATACGGCAATGTTACGAGACGATCACGCCCCCATTCATGTGTTCGCCGTCACAGGCCGCATCGCGGGGTGGACGGGTAGCTCCTAGGCTTCGAGGGAAGGAAGGGAGCTGCACATGACGGTCGACCCGAGCGACCCGGACACCTTCGAGAGCGCCGAACCGGAAGCGGCGGGGCCCGAGGCCCCGGAGGCGGACGCCGCCGAGCAGCGTACGGATGTCCGGCCCGAGGACGACGAACGGGCGGAGAACGTCGATCCGGACACCGCCAATGAGGCCGATGTGGCGGAACAGCGCAGGGTGATTCCCTTGGATGAGGACGATTACCGGTAGTACGCCCCGGTTTGCTCACGAGCGGGGAGAACTGTGGCTTCCACAGCTGTCCGGTCCATGAAATTCTGCGTCCGCGCCGCGCACAGCCGGGTTACCCAAAAGTACGATGGCTGTACGGCGCAGCGTGCACGGACCGGCTGTGCTGGAACACATATTTGGGAGGCGGCGTGACAGCCATCGAGCAGACAGAGGCCGCGCGCCCGCGGGGTACACGCCTTCCCCGCCGCGCCCGGCGCAATCAGCTGCTGGGCGCCGCACAGGAGGTCTTCGTCGCGCAGGGCTACCACTCCGCCGCGATGGACGACATCGCCGAGCGGGCCGGAGTCAGCAAGCCGGTGCTCTACCAGCACTTCCCCGGAAAGCTGGAGCTCTACCTGGCCCTGCTCGACCAGCACTGCGAGTCCCTGCTCCAGGCCGTGCGCACGGCGCTGGCCTCCACGACGGACAACAAGCTGCGCGTCGAGGCGACGATGGACGCCTACTTCGCGTACGTGGAGGACGAGGGCGGCGCGTTCCGGCTGGTCTTCGAGTCCGACCTGACCAACGAGCCCGCCGTGCGCGAGCGGGTCGACCGGGTGTCCCTCCAGTGCGCCGAGGCCATCTCCGACGTGATCGCCGGGGACACCGGCCTGTCCAAGGACGAGTCCATGCTGCTGGCCGTGGGCCTCGGCGGCGTCTCCCAGGTGGTGGCGCGCTACTGGCTCTCCAGCCGGTCCACCATCCCCCGCGACACGGCCGTCCAGCTCCTCACCTCGCTGGCCTGGCGGGGCATCGCGGGCTTCCCGCTGCACGGCGCCGAGCAGACCTGAGCCCTCCGGCGGGGGACGCCTGACGCCGTGTTCGCTGCGGGCGTTGCCGGTCGGGCCCTGAGCCCCGCTCCCGCCGGGCTAATGTGGCTGCGTACGGCGCGGTACGCCGCGCAAGGACTGACCGTCGGAGGGACATAGCCGTGGAGGTCAAGATCGGGGTGCAGCACACGCCCCGCGAGATCGTTCTGGAGAGCGGGCTTTCCGCCGAGGACGTCGAGAGCGCGGTCGCCGCGGCACTGGGCGGCAAGGCGGAGCTGCTCAGCCTCACGGACGACAAGGGCCGCAAGGTCCTGGTGCCGGCCGACCGGATCGCGTATGTGGAGATCGGTGAGCCGACCACCCGGCGGGTGGGATTCGGGACGCTGTAGTCCACCGGACGCGTTGATCACAGGAGCGGCCCGGCGGGGATGTCCCCGCCGGGCCGCTCCTGTGTCGTCCGCCGGTCTCTCTGCCCGTCCCGGGCCCCGTACGGGTCGGAACGGTCCGCCGGAGGGTTGCTCCTCACGGACTGGGGGTAGTACCGCCTACGACCGATTTGCCCGCCCCGCACACCCCCGCGAGGTGATCCTCTGTGATCTGGGAATCCTTCGGCGCCGCCGTCCTCGGACTCGCCCTGTCCTGGGCGGCGCTCCGATCACTGGCCGACCGACTGCCGACCGGCCGTGCGGTATATCTCACGGGCGCGCTGGGCGCCCTGTTCGGCGCGTATCTGACACATGCCGCGCTGGGTACCGGCCATGTCCTGACGACGCTGATCGGAGCCGTGTCCGTCGGGGCGGTGACGCTGTCGCTCCTGATCCGACCACGCGGCCGCCACCTCGCCCGGTCGGCGGCGGCGGCGGCCCAGTAGCGGGGTGTTACGCGGCCAGTCCCAGCGCGGCCATCCGCTTGGTGTGGGCCTCGGTGATGCGGGAGAACATCCGGCCCACCTCGGCCAGGTCGAAGCCGTCCGCGACGCCGCCCACCAGCATCGTCGAGAGGGCGTCGCGGTCGGCGACCACCCGCTGGGCCTGCGACAGCGCCTCGCCCATCAGCCGGCGCGCCCACAGCGCGAGCCGTCCGCCGAGCCGCGGGTCGGCCTCGATCGCGGCGCGCACCTTCTCCACGGCGAAGTTCCCGTGGCCCGTGTCGTCGAGCACGGACAGCACCAGGGACCGGGTGTCGGTGTCGAGCCGGGCCGCCACCTCACGGTAGAAGTCGCTCGCGATCGAATCGCCGACGTACGCCTTGACCAGGCCCTCCAGCCAGTCGGACGGCGCCGTCTGGCGGTGGAAGTCGTCGAGCGCCTTGGCGAACGGCTCCATCGCGGCGGTGGGGTCCTCGTCCACGGCGGTGAGCCGCTGGTTGAGCTGCTCGAAGTGGTGGAACTCGGCAGCGGCCATCTTCGCCAGCTCCGCCTTGTCGCCGAGTGTCGGCGCGAGCTTCGCGTCCTCCGCCAGCCGCTCGAAGGCCGCCAGCTCTCCGTAGGCGAGGGCGCCGAGCAGGTCCACGACCGCGGCGCGGTACTGCGGGTCGGCTGCCGCGGTGGCCCAGTCCTGGGCGGCGATCCCGGTGGCTGCGGAAGCTTCGGCGGGGGTCTCAGTGGCGTGGTCAGGCGTCTCCATGAACGGAACGATAGCCCGCTCCGCGCAGGGCGGAAGGGCCTGGTCAGCCGGGGACCTCATACCGTTCCGATGAATTCGTCCAACACACATGCGCGAATCCGGGGTACAGTGGTATTGCGCTTACTGAGCACTGTGCTGTGCCAGAGGCGCACCCTTGAATGAGGATGCCCGGTCGGTGGCCCGATCGGCTCCGACCCGACAGCCCTCCACGCGGTGCGTACGACACGTACGACCGCAGCTGAGGGGCCCCCTCAGCGGCACGAGCGCTCGAGCGACGGCAGTGGTCCCGCGCCACCCGGCCCATCCACGGCCGGATGACCAACCCCGGCACGGTACGACCCCCAGCGTTCGCCTCGGGCCGCGTCTCACAGAAGAGGCAGCACCCTGACTACGTTCCGCGACCTCGGTATTCTTTCCGAGACGGCCGAAGCCCTTGAGGCTGTCGGCATCATGTCCCCCTTCCCCATCCAGGAGATGACGCTCCCCGTAGCGCTCTCCGGCTCCGACGTCATCGGCCAGGCCAAGACCGGCACCGGCAAGACGCTCGGCTTCGGTCTCCCGCTCCTGGAGCGTGTGACCGTCCCCGCCGACGTCGAGGCGGGCCGCGCCAAGCCCGAGCAGCTGACCGACGCGCCGCAGGCGCTCGTCGTCGTCCCCACCCGCGAGCTGTGCCAGCAGGTCACCAACGACCTGCTCACGGCCGGCAAGGTCCGTAACGTCCGCGTTCTCGCGATCTACGGCGGCCGGGCGTACGAACCCCAGGTCGAGGCCCTCAAGAAGGGCGTCGACGTGATCGTCGGCACCCCGGGCCGTCTCCTGGACCTGGCGGGCCAGCGCAAGCTCGACCTCTCCCACATCCGCGGGCTCGTCCTCGACGAGGCCGACGAGATGCTGGACCTGGGCTTCCTGCCCGACGTCGAGCGCATCATCACGATGCTGCCGCCCAAGCGTCAGACGATGCTGTTCTCGGCCACCATGCCCGGCGCCGTCATCAGCCTCGCGCGCCGCTACATGTCGCAGCCCACGCACATCAACGCCACGTCGCCCGACGACGAGGGCACGACCGTGAAGAACACGGTCCAGCACGTCTACCGCGCCCACAACATGGACAAGCCGGAGCTGCTCTCCCGCATCCTCCAGGCCGACGGCCGCGGGCTCGCGATGGTCTTCTGCCGTACGAAGCGCACGGCGGCCGACATCGCCGAGCAGCTGGAGAAGCGCGGCTTCGCCTCCGGCGCGGTCCACGGCGACCTCGGCCAGGGCGCCCGCGAGCAGGCGCTGCGCGCTTTCCGCAACGGCAAGGTCGACGTGCTGGTCTGCACCGACGTCGCCGCGCGCGGTATCGACGTCGAGGGTGTGACCCACGTCGTCAACTACCAGTCGCCGGAGGACGAGAAGACCTACCTCCACCGCATCGGCCGCACCGGCCGCGCGGGCGCCAAGGGCATCGCGATCACGCTGGTCGACTGGGACGACATCCCGCGCTGGCAGCTGATCAACAAGGCCCTGGACCTGAAGTTCCCGGACCCGCCCGAGACGTACTCCACCTCGCCGCACCTCTTCGAGGATCTCGGCATCCCGGTGGGCACCAAGGGTGTGCTGCCGCGCGCCGAGCGGACCCGTGCCGGTCTGCGCGCGGAGGAGGTCGAGGACCTCGGCGAGACCGGCGGCCGCGGCCGCAAGGCCGCCGCACCGGCCCCCGCCCGTGAGGAGCGCGAGCCCCGCACCCGTACGCCGCGCCAGCGCCGCCGCACCCGTAGCGGCTCCGCGGCGGAGGAGGGCGCCGCGACGGTGCCCGCACCCGCCAAGGAGACCTCCCCGGCCTCCCCGGTCGCCGCGGTCGCACCGGCCGGTGCCGAGGCCTCCGACGACGCACCGCGTACGCCGCGCCGTCGCCGCCGTACCCGCGTCAGCGCCCCCGAGGCCGTCACCGAGGCGGCCGTGGCGGTCGCCGAGGCTCCGGTGGTTCCCGCTCCGGTGGCCGAGGCCGCGCCCGTGATCGAGGCCGCGCCCGTGATCGAGGCCGCACCGGTGGCCGAGCCGGTCGCGGAGGCCGTGCCGGAGACCAAGCCGCGCCGCCGTCGCAGCCGCGCCGCCGTGAAGCCGGTGGCCGAGGAGACGGCCTCGCCCGTCGCCGCGGCTCCGGCCACGCCGGCCCCGGCCGAGTTCCAGACCGTGGCCGTCGCCGCGGGCGTCGCGGAGCCGGCAGCCGAGCCGAAGGCGCTCAAGCCGCGCCGCCGCACCCGGATCGTGAAGCCGGCCGACGAGGTCGACTTCCAGATCGCCCCGGCCGCCGAGCCGGAGCCCGACGTGAAGACGCGTCGTCGTCCGGCCCGCGCCACGACGAAGGCCAAGTCGGAGCCGAAGGCCGCGGCCACGTCGGCCGAGCCGAAGGCCCGGGCGACCAGGACGACGAAGTCCCGGGCGAAGGCGGAGACCGAGGTGACCGCGGAGACCACGGAGAAGGTCGCCACGAAGGCGGCGGCGAAGAAGGCCACCGCCAAGGCGGTAGCCGTCGAGCAGCCCGCCGCCGAGGCACCGGCCGCCGAGGCGGACGCCAAGCCGCGCCGTCGCCGTGCCACCCGCAGCGTCACCTCGACCGCGACCCAGGAGGCCGCCGTGGTCTCCGAGGCCGAGGCCGTGGTGAGCGAGGCCGCCGCCGAGACGAAGCCGCGCCGCCGTCGCGCCACCCGCCCGGCGGGCAAGGCGTCGGCGACGACGACCGAGAGCTGACGCCTCCGGCCACACCGCACCACACGTAGCGCTCCGCCCCGTCGATCCGATGATCGACGGGGCGGAGTTGTTCCCCCGAGGCGACAAGGTCCGTCCGGTGTCCGCGCGGGCGGTGCCGGATCAGTTGCGGAGGACGCGGCCCTGCTTGTCGGTGCGGTCATTGCTGGTGAGGTAGAGGATGCCGTCGATCAGCGCCCAGACGCCGAGACCACCGAAGGTGAGGAGCTGGGCGATACCCACACCGATGGACCCGACGTAGAAGCGTCCGATACCGAGACCTCCGAGAAGTATCTGGAGGACACCGGCGATGACCTTCGACTTGTCGGAGTAGGGGCGGCCCTGTTGGTCGAAGCCGTAAGGGGCGTCCGGGGTGGGGACGGACATGAGGTATCTCCTGGGTGAGCGGAAGAGCAACCGGATTCGAGAATTCCGGCGCGGAGCCATGAGGGAGCGGCGCCGAAGGACGGCGCGCTGAGGACTCCCTGTGTAATGACAGGGTAAAGATGACCGGGGTTCCATCGACACGGCAACGAATGATCGTGCCCACGGGCGGGACGGGCGGCGGCGAGCGCGTTCGGCGCGGTGACCGGCTCCGGTGGGCACAGTTCCCGGAGCACAGTTCCTGGGGCAGCTCCCGGGCACGGCTCCCGGGGCACAGCTCCCGCGCTGGAAGTAGCGCGGCAGCGAGGCCGGTGACGCCGCCCGGTGAGGCGAGGAGGGGTGCGGCGGGGATAGCCTCGCCGTATGAGCCGCCCGCCCACTTTCACCCCGCCCCCCTGTGCGCGCGCCCGTGTCCTGGCGACCGAGCGCGGCGATTTCGCCGTCCTGGACGCCGTACCGCGTACCCCGGAACGGGCCACCGCCCTGCTGCTTCCCGGATACACCGGCAGCAAGGAGGACTTCATCGCGCTGCTGGAGCCGCTGTGCGCGGCGGGCTACCGGGTGGTCGCGGTGGACGGCCGGGGGCAGTACGAATCGAAGGGGACGGGCCGTCAGGAGAGTTACGCGCAGGCCGAGTTGGCCCGCGATGTGCTGGCCCAGGCGGCGGCCCTGGGCGGTGGGGACGGCCGGCTGCATCTGCTCGGGCACTCGCTCGGCGGTCAGATCGCCCGCGCCGCCGTGCTGCTGGACGCCACCCCGTTCCGCTCGCTGACCTTGATGTCCTCGGGCCCCGCCGAGGTCGTCGCGGCCCAGCGGGACAAGGTGAGGATGCTGAGCGACGCGTTGTCCGTGCTGTCCATGGACGAGGTGTGGGAGGCGATGCGGGCACTCGATCCGCCGCAGGACGCGGACACCGGCGACGGTGCGGACATGCGCCACCGCTGGCTCGCCCACCACCCGGCCCAGTTGATCGCCACCGGGGCCCAACTGGCGGCCGAACCGGACCGGGTGGACGAGCTGGCCGCCGTCGGCCTGCCCGTCCACGTGCTGTCCGGGGAGCGCGACGACGTGTGGCCGGTGGAGCTGTTCGACTCCATGGCGCGGCGTCTCGGCGCCCGCCGCACCACGATCGCCGGCGCCGAGCACTCCCCCAACACCGCCCGCCCGTCGGAGACCGCGAAGGCGCTGGCCGCGTTCTGGGACGGTCTGCCGGCCGTCTGACGCACCGGCGGCGCTCCCCGACGCGTCCCGCCGGTCTCGGAGGCGCCGCCGCCGGCCGGCCCGCTTCCGTCAGTACTGCGACTGCAGGTGCTGCCAGAAGCCGTCGCGGAGCGCCCGTCGCAGGTGCGCGTGGCCGCGCAGCGAGTGCTGGAGCAGGCGTTCCGCCTCCACCAGCAGGTCCTGGTCGACGGAGCCCGGCAGATAGGGGTGGCCGGGCAGCAGGTCGGCCAGGGACTCCCGGCCGCGCGCGGCGAGCCAGGCGGCCGCGATCTGTGCGCCGACGAAGCGGACGTCCTCCCGGGAGGGGGCCGGGCTGTCGTCCTCGTACGTGGTGACGGGCCGCCGTGTGACGTAGGGGCGGCAGAAGTCGAGTTCGAAGGTGCGCTGGCTGTCGACCTCCCACAGCAGCGGTTCGGCCTGGTTGCGTCCGTCGGCGGCCTCGATGCCCCAGAGGTGCACCCGCGCCCCGTAGCCCTGGGCGGCCTCGACCGCCGAGACCAGGTCCTCGTCGCCGCCGACGAGCGCCGCGTCGCTGATGGCTCGGTGCCGGGCGAGGGATTCGAGGTCGGTGCGGATGAGCGAGTCGACGCCCTTCTGCTGGTTGTTGGCGTTGAGGTTGCCGAGCCGCACCTTGACGTCGGGGAGTTCGGCGATGGCCTGCTGCTCGGTGGTGTGGATGCGGCGGCGGGCCCCGTCGTACCAGTAGACGCGCAGCAGCCTGCTGTCCGCGAAGATCGTGCGGGCCTTGTCGATGAAGGCCTCGATCAGCCCTTCGGCGTCGAGGTCGAAGGAGCGCCGGTCCTCGGTGCCGGTGACGAGCAGCCCGGCCGCGGCGTACACATAGCCGGCGTCCACGAAGATGGCGTGCGTCGACGGGGTCTTGGAGACCTCGATGAGCATGCGTTGGAGCAGCTCGTTGGTGCGGTCCAGGCGGGCGCCGAGACCGGCTCCGCCGAAGGACTGCGGGTCCGCCTCGTTCATGCGAACCCCATGGTCTGTGGTGGCGTGACTACCAACGGGTACTTAGACATCCAAAAAATTTCCTTAGCGTAGGGAATGTTTGCAGGGGGCAAGCCGTTGTCACCCATGTGGAACGCGAGGGAAACCTCGCGTTCCTAGTCTTGCCGGTGGGACGCCCCACCGGCGCCAGCAGTTCTCCAGCAGGAGGATCAGACGAAGGGAAGCCCTATGCGCTTCGAGATCATGCGACTCGACGACGTCGACGGTACCGCCGTGGACAGCACCGTCGTGGACGCCGCCTCCGTCAACCGGATCGTGCAGCAGGCCGCGGCGACGGGCCAGCGCCTCTACATCCGGCCGGCCGACAGTTCGGCTTCGTAACGCATCTGGGCTCATGACCCCTGATGAGGCCCCGCGCCTCACCGCATTGCGCCGCTAAAGACGAAGCGCCCCCGCACGGAACGTCCGTGCGGGGGCGCTGTGGTGCGCGGAGGGTGTCAGGAGGTCTGGATGACCTGGGTAACGCCGTTGATGATCTGCTGGACGGCGATGGCGGAAAGCATCATGCCGGCGAGCCGGGTCACCAGTACCACGCCGCCGTCCTTGATCACGCGGATGATGACCAGCGAGTAGCGCATGGCCAGCCAGAGCACCACGTGCATGGCGACGATCGCGGACCACACCGAGAGCTGGCCGCCCACGCCGTCGGCGTGCTGCACCGCGAGGATGACCGAGACGATCGCGCCGGGCCCGGCCAGCAGCGGCATGCCCAGCGGCACGAGCGCCACGTTGACGTCCTTGGTCTGCGTCGGCTCGTCCGTCTTGCCGGTCAGCAGGTCGAGCGCGATGAGCAGCAGCAGGAGTCCGCCCGCGATCATCAGGGCGGGCACGGAGACATGCAGATAGTCGAGGATCTGCTGACCGAGCAGACCGAAGACGGCGATCACGCCGAACGCGACCATGACCGCCTGGAGCGCCATCTTGCGCTGCACCTTGGCGGGGCGGCCCGCGGTGAGCGCGAGGAAGATCGGCGTGATCCCGGGCGGGTCCATGATCACAAATAGGGTGAGAAAAAGGGATCCGAAGACAGCGACGTCGAACACAGTGAGCCTTGCGAGAGAAGAGCGGGCGGTACGGAGGGGGCGCGGGGTCCGGGCGGCGGCCGTCGCCGTGTCGGGCACGCGGCGGTACGCACAGGAGCGCGCGGGGAGTACGGAAGGTGGTGCGGTGGAAGTGGGCTGGGCCCGCGAGCTGTTGTCCGGCCGTGATCCGCCGGACACGCTCTATCGGGAACCGGCTCCGCCGGCTCCCGGCACCGGGAAGGCTCCCGTGGCGCGCCGGGTGATCTCGCCGTAGATCTCGGGGTCGGTGGTGCACGCGCCGAGCCCGACGGGCTTCCGGGTGCCGTGGTAGTCGCTGGAGCCGGTCGTGAGCAGCCCCAGCTCGCGGGCGAGGCCGCGCAGTCGGGCCCGGGTGGGCTCGTCGTGGTCCATGTGGTCGACCTCGACGCCGTCGAGGCCGGCTGCGGCGAGCGCGACGATCGTGGACTCGGGGACCACCGCGCCGCGTTTCACGGCGGCCGGGTGGGCGAAGACGGTGACCCCGCCCGCCGCCTTCACCAGGCGGATCGCCTCGAAGGGGTCGAACTCGTGCTTCTCCGCGTACGCCCGGCCGCCGTTGCCCAGCCAGTCGGGCGTGAAGGCGTCGGAGACCGTGGGTACGACGCCGAGTTCGACGAGGGCGGCGGCGACGTGCGGGCGGCCGACCGACCCGTCCCCGGCGATGCGGGCGACCTGCTCCCAGGTGATGGGGACATCGAGGGCGCGCAGCTTGCGGACCATCTCCTGGGCGCGCGGCACCCGGTCGTCGCGGACGAGTTCCCGGGCGCGCTCCAGCTCGGCGTCGGCGGGGTCGAAGAGGTAGGCCAGCATGTGCAGGCCCACGCCGTCGACGCGGCAGGAGAGCTCGGCGCCGGTGACGAGGGTGAGCCCCTCGGGCAGCGCGTCGATGGCCTGCTTGTGGCCGCCCACGGTGTCGTGGTCGGTGAGCGCGACGACGTCCAGCCCCGCGGCGGCGGCGTTCGCGACCAGCTCGGCGGGGGTGTCCGTGCCGTCCGACGCGGTGGAGTGGGTGTGCAGGTCGATGCGCACGACGCTTGACTCCGGGGCTCGCGGGCGGACGGGGGGCCGCTCAAGGATAACCGGCGCGCGCCGGGCCCACCGCCGCCCACGGCCGTGCTCCCGGCCGGTGCCGGAGCCACCCTCGCCGCCCGGCCGCGCTCGCCGCCGCTACCGCTCGCCCGTCGCCTGCCGGGGCGGCGCCTCGGGGGCGGTGAGCAGGCGGGGGGTGAGTGCGCCGCAGGGGACGAGGTCCACCTCTCCCCCGGCGTCCCGCAGGTCGGTGAGGACCAGCTCGTCGTACATCAGCAGCCCCGACTGCTCGGGCCACAGGATCGCCCACAGCCACAGCCCCCGCGCCTCGCCCGCGAAGACGGCGCGGTCCGACGGAGCGTTCCTGACGTGCCAGAGGGGGGTGGGGCGGCCGGCGGCGTGGACCTTGGCGTCGGGGGCGGAGTCGACGTCCAGGTGGCGGCCGGGGTCCGGGCCGTCGATCCCGGCGTACCGCGCGCCGAGCCCGACGCCCAGCTCCTCGGCGACCAGCAGCAGCTCGCCCATCCCGCCCAGCGGCCCGGGCCCGGAGCAGGCCACGGCGGTCGCGCGGCCGCCGCTGCGGTCATCGCCCGCGCTGGCGACCCCGGTGAACAGCCAGCCCACGGGGAGCGGCCAGGGCATCCAGACGGGAACCTGAGCGCGGTGCACCACGACGCCGAGACCTTCGACGCTCGGCGGGATGACCGGCTGCATCGGGTGGACCTGGCCGTGCACGGAGCACTGCCAGGCATCGGCGAAGAGACCGGGCGCCCTGACCCGGCCACCGCACTTCGGGCAACTGGGTTCGCCCCTCATAGGGACCCACCGTCCTCCCCGCCGGTCCTCGCGTCAAGGACGATCACCCGTCCGCAGCGTGGCTCGGGCCGGGCTGGTCCAGGACTACGGACGTGCGCAGCGGGTCGCGCAGGTCCGTACCGTGCGCCAGCCACCGCTCCTGGAGCTCCTGCGCGCCGCGCACCCGCTTCCAGGCCGCCTCGTTGTGTGTCATCGGCAGCAGCGGCAGGAAGCGCACCGGGTCCATCGGCTCGTCCAGCTCCAGGTCCTCCACCAGACCGCCGGACTCCGCGACCAGCACCGAGGTGAACGGCGCCCCGGTCCACAGCGGCTCCCCCAGGTCCAGCGAGGCGCCGGCGGCCACGATCAACCCCTCGACCTGCGGGGAGGCGGCCAGCACGGCGAGCGGGCGCAGCAGCTGATCGGTGTCGGCGACTCCGCCCCGTACGGAGAGGATCAGCTCGGCGCGGGGGCCCTTCACCGGGTCGGCGAGCGGGGAGGTGGGGTCGGCCATCGGCTGACCGGACATACCGAGTGTCGCGTAGCGCACCACGTCACCATCGCGGAAGCGCAGCACCTCGATGCGGTCGGTGCCCAGGAACGTCACATCGGCGCGGGCGTCCGGTTCCCCGAGGGCGGAGATGAGCCGGGCCTCGACCAGAGCGAGAATTTCTGCCATGCCGCGAGCATAGATCGCGTAGGGAATGGGCAAAGTACGGGATTGGGCCTTGGGCGGCTGATAGCCTGGCCGCCGGTCGGGACAGCACGCAGAAGCGTCGCTCTTCTTCGTCCCGACGACATGTCGTCCCCCACGGGGGACCGGCCGGAGGAGGTGGGGACTGCTATGGATCCAAGTCGACCGTGCAGTACCAACCGCTCTTCCGTGCCTCGTATGTGCCGTTGATCCGACGCCTCGTCGGTCGCCCGGTCCCGACACCGCCGTCGTATCCGGATGACTCCTCGACAGCAGTTCGCGCGACGGAAGAGCCCTTCGTTTTTGCCTGTCTGTAGCGAACGCCGTCATCGCGCCCGCGCGGTGCCGCCCGCTTTGCGGACGTGAGCACACGTCCTCGTTCCGGGCTGTTCCACGCCCTCGCCGACGGCCCTCCGTGAAGGAGCCAGCCATGTCGATGATCCGTGACCTGCGCGCCGCCGTGCGCCCGTCCCTGCGCCCGTCCCTCCGCAAGAACAGCACCCCCTACAGCGCGTACGACACCACCCGCGACCCGTCCGCCTCCAGCGCCGTCGTCGACTGCGCCGTCTACCGCGACGGCCGCCGACTGGTGACGCCCGCGACCCCGACGCCGCACGAGGCGATGCTCCGGGTCCGGGAGGAGGGCGGCTTCGCCTGGATCGGTCTGCACGAGCCGACCGAGGCCGAATTCGCGGGCATCGCCCGGGAGTTCGGGCTGCACCCGCTGGCCGTCGAGGACGCCGTCCACGCCCACCAGCGGCCCAAGCTGGAGCGCTACGACGACACGCTGTTCACCGTCTTCAAGACGATCCACTACGTGGAGCACGCCGAACTGACCGCGACCAGCGAGGTCGTGGAGACCGGCGAGGTGATGTGCTTCACCGGGCGGGACTTCGTCATCACCGTCCGGCACGGCGGCCAGGGCTCCCTGCGCGCCCTGCGCCACCGCCTCCAGGACGATCCGGAGCTGCTCGCCAAGGGCCCCTCCGCCGTGCTGCACGCCATCGCCGACCATGTGGTCGACGGGTACATCGCGGTGGCCGAGGCGGTGCAGGACGACATCGACGAGGTGGAGATCGATGTCTTCTCCACCCCGGCCAAGGGCAGCCCGCGCGGTTCGGACGCGGGCCGGATCTACCAGCTCAAGCGCGAGGTGCTGGAGTTCAAGCGGGCCGTCTCGCCGCTGCTGCGGCCGATGCAGCTGCTGAGTGAGCGTCCGATGCGGCTGATCGACCCCGACATCCAGAAGTACTTCCGCGACGTGGCCGACCACCTCGCCCGGGTCCAGGAGGAGGTCCTCGGCTTCGACGAACTGCTGAACTCGATCCTCCAGGCGAATCTGGCGCAGGCGACCGTCACGCAGAACGAGGACATGCGCAAGATCACCTCCTGGGCGGCGATCATCGCCGTGCCGACGATGATCTGCGGTGTCTACGGCATGAACTTCGACCACATGCCCGAGCTCCAGTGGAAGTACGGCTATCCGCTGGTGCTCGGCGTCATCGGGGTGGTCTGTTTCTCCATCCACCGCATCCTCAAGCGCAACGGCTGGCTCTGAGTGCCGGCCCCGGCCGCTGAGTAAGCTCGCGCCCATGACTGACGCCCCCGCGCCCGATGCCGCCGCCGACCTGCTGGAGAGGGCCCTCGTCGAGGAGGCCACGAAGAAGTCCGGTCTCGTCTGGGTGCGGGGCGACGGGCCGGCCCGTGCCGTCTGGCACGTCTGGCACGACGGCGCGGCGCATCTGGTCGGCGGCGGCCCCGGCGAGCAGCCGCTGCCCGAGGGCCTGGCCGACGGAAGCCGCGCAGAGGTGACCGTACGGAGCAAGGACAAGGGCGGCCGGATCGTCGCCTGGAGCGCGGTGTGCCGTTTCCTCCCGCCGCACTCCGAGGAGTGGGAGGCGGCGGTGGCCGAGCTGAAGGGCAAGCGGCTGAACGCGCCGGACGCCGAGTCGATGACGGAGCGGTGGGCCCGCGAGTGCACCGTCGTGCGGCTGACGCCGGACACCGTCAGCACCGCGCTGCCGGACACCTCGCTGGCGGCCGTTCCGCTGCCGACCGGGGCCACCACCCGGCAGCCGGCCCCGGCGGCGCTCCCCCGGCTGCTGCTGAAGCGTCGCGGGAAGCGCTGAGCCAGGGCCCGGTCTCGCCCGGCAGGCGGCCGTTCGAGGGCCCCGCGGTCCGGGTCGCAGCTCAGCCGGAGGACTTGGGGAGCTGGCCGCCGTAGTCGACGGTGTCGTCCTCCTGGGGGGCCTCCAGTGGGAAGGCCTGCCCCCAGTCGGCCAGCGTGACCGTGCCCCCGCCGCCGCCCCGGGCCACCCGGACCGGGTACGGCTGGTCTTCCAGCGAGACGTCGAACGCCCCGCCCTCGCCCTTGCCGCCCAGGATCTGGATGGTGCGCTGCCCGGCGACCGTGTCCCGGCCGCCCTTGCTGACCTCTCCGTTCAGCGCGAGGAGCCCGTCGAGCAGGACCTTCTTGTCCGTGAAGCCGCGCAGCTGGCGGTAGCTGGGGTCACCCTCGGGGACCTTCACGTACTTGCCGCCCAGCTTGTCGGCGGCCGCCACGTCGGAGGACCCGGCCTCGCCGCCGCCGCTCTCCTCGTGGGTCCAGAACTCCGCCGGCGCCTTCAGGTAGAGCTCGTCGTCGACCCGCAGCAGGGCGAAGCTCTGCTGCTTGGAGGTCACCGAGCCCATGCCGCCCTCCGCGTTGAGCTTCATCTCCAGCCGGTAGGTGCCGCCCTTGCTGACGAGCGTGCCCGACAGGCGTACGGCGCTCGCCGCTCCGGCCGCCGCTCTGGCCTTCTCGTCGATCTCGGTGGCGGAGAGTCTGGCGACGCCGTTGGTCCCCTTGTCCGGGTCCTCCTCCGTGCCGCAGGCGGCCAGGGCCGCGGTGAGCCCTCCGCACAGCACGAGAGCGAGGGCGGTCCGGCGGTGGTTCCGCACGGCCGGGGCGAAAGAGGTCACGGGCGCACTGCCTCTCAACGGCGATCGGGGATGGCAGACGGCAGCGTACCCGGGAGGCGCGTGCCTCCCGGCAGCCAGCCGTACGGACCGGTCCGCCGGGGCGCGGTGCGGGGTTAAGGGCTAGCCTGATCCCGGCGTACCGGCGAAATCCGCTGGTGGGCGGCGTCGGCCCGGGGCGGCCGGGCGAGGACCGTCCCGCGGAACATGACGACACGGTGGACACGGACGGACGAAGGAGGCCGAGGATGGCGGCGGTCACCCCCAGGGTCTTCGTCTCGCACCTGTCCGGCGTACCCGTTTTTGACCCGAACGGGGACCAGGTCGGCCGGGTCCGCGATCTGGTGGCGATGCTGCGGGTCGGCGGACGCCCGCCGCGCATCCTGGGCCTGGTGGTCGAGGTGATCAGCCGCCGGCGGATCTTCCTGCCCATGACCCGGGTGACGGGCGTCGAGTCCGGCCAGGTCATCACCACCGGCGTCGTCAACATGCGGCGCTTCGAACAGCGGCCCACCGAACGTCTCGTCCTCGGTGAGTTCCTGGACCGGCGGGTGCGGCTGGTGGATGGCCCTGGCCAGGACGGTGAGGAGGTCACCGTCCTGGACGTGGCCATCCAGCAGCTGCCGGCCCGCCGTGACTGGGAGATCGACAAGTACTTCGTCCGCAAGGGGCGCGGCGGGGCGCTGCGCCGCAAGGGCGAGACCCTGACGGTGGAGTGGTCGGCGGTCAGCGGTTTCTCGCTGGACGAGCACGGCCAGGGTGCGGAGAGTCTGGTCGCCACGTTCGAGCGGCTGCGGCCCACCGATGTGGCGAACGCGCTGCACCACCTCTCGCCGAAGCGGAGGGCGGAGGTCGCCGCCGCTCTGGACGACGACCGGCTCGCCGACGTCCTGGAGGAGCTGCCCGAGGACGACCAGGTGGAGATCATCGGCAAGCTCGCGGAGGAGCGGGCCGCCGACGTCCTGGAGGCGATGGACCCCGACGACGCGGCCGACCTGCTCTCCGAGCTGCCGGAGGAGGACAAGGAGCGGCTGCTGGCGCTGATGCGGCCGGACGACGCCGCCGATGTCCGCCGTCTGATGTCGTACGAGGAGCGGACGGCGGGCGGTCTGATGACGACCGAGCCGATCGTGCTGCTGCCCGACGCCACGGTGGCCGACGCGCTGGCCCGGGTGCGGCAGGCGGACCTGTCCCCGGCGCTCGCCGCGCAGGTGTACGTGTGCCGCTCCCCCGACGACACCCCGACCGGGAAGTACCTGGGCACGGTGCACTTCCAGCGGCTGCTGCGCGACCCGCCGTTCACCCTGGTCAGCTCGATCGTCGACAGCGACCTGGTGCCGCTGTCGCCGGACACCCCGCTGCCGACGGTCACCAGCTACCTGGCCGCGTACAACATGGTCTCGGTGCCCGTCGTGGACGAGACCGGTTCGCTGCTGGGCGCGGTGACCGTGGACGACGTCCTGGACCACCTGCTGCCGGACGACTGGCGCGAGACGGATCTGCACGGGGAGGAGGGGATCGGCCATGGCGGGTGAGGATCGGGCGAAGACGGCGTCGACCGGCGCCTCGGGCCTGGTGCGGCCCCCGCGCACCCGGCTGGACCAGCCGAAGGACCCGCGCCGGCGGCTGCTGCCGGAGTACGACCCGGAGGCGTTCGGCCGGTTCTCGGAGCGGATCGCGCGGTTCCTGGGGACCGGGCGGTTCATCGTCTGGATGACGCTGATCATCATCATCTGGGTGCTGTGGAACATCTTCGCGCCCAAGGACCTGCGGTTCGACCAGTACCCGTTCATCTTCCTGACGCTGATGCTGTCGCTCCAGGCCTCCTACGCGGCGCCGCTGATCCTCCTCGCGCAGAACCGGCAGGACGACCGCGACCGGGTCACGCACGAGCAGGACCGCAAGCAGAACGAGCGCTCCATCGCCGACACCGAATACCTGACGCGGGAGATCGCGGCCCTGCGCATGGGCCTGGGCGAGGTCGCCACCCGGGACTGGATCCGCTCGGAACTCCAGGACATGGTGAGGGACATGGAGGACCGGCAGGTGCTGTCCCCGGCCGAGAGTGACGAAGGCGACCGCTGAAGGGCTACCCGTACGTAGCGCTCCGCGCCGTAACATCGTCTGTATGGCTACGGAAGACGCGGTGCTTGAGGCACTGGCGACAGTGAACGACCCGGAGATCCACCGCCCGATCACCGAGCTGGGCATGGTGAAATCGGTCGAGATCGATCCTGACGGTGTAGTCGCTGTCACGGTGTATCTCACGGTCTCCGGCTGTCCTATGCGCGAGACGATCACCCGGAACGTGACCGAGGCGGTCGCCCGGGTCGAGGGCGTCTCGCGGGTCGAGGTGACCCTCGACGTCATGAGCGACGAACAGCGCAAGGACCTGGCGAGCTCGCTGCGCGGCGGCACCGCCGAGCGGGAGGTGCCCTTCGCCCAGCCCGGCTCGCTGACCCGGGTGTACGCGGTCGCCTCCGGCAAGGGCGGCGTCGGCAAGTCCTCGGTGACGGTGAACCTCGCCGCGGCGATGGCGGCCGACGGGCTGAAGGTCGGCGTCGTGGACGCGGACATCTACGGGCACAGCGTGCCCCGGATGCTCGGTGCGGACGGCAAGCCCACCCAGGTCGAGAACATGATCATGCCGCCGTCCGCACACGGCGTGAAGGTCATCTCCATCGGCATGTTCACCCCGGGCAACGAGCCCGTGGTCTGGCGCGGTCCGATGCTGCACCGGGCGCTCCAGCAGTTCCTCGCCGATGTGTACTGGGGCGACCTGGACGTCCTGCTGCTCGACCTGCCGCCGGGCACCGGCGACATCGCGATCTCGGTCGCGCAGCTCGTGCCGAACGCGGAGATCCTGGTCGTCACGACTCCGCAGCAGGCCGCGGCCGAGGTGGCCGAGCGGGCCGGCTCGATCGCCGTGCAGACCCACCAGAAGATCGTCGGCGTGGTGGAGAACATGTCGGGCATGCCGTGCCCGCACTGCGACGAGATGGTCGACGTGTTCGGCTCGGGCGGCGGCGCACGGGTCGCCGAGGGGCTGACCCGGACGATCGGCGCCGAGGTGCCGGTGCTCGGCTCGATCCCGATCGACCTGCGGCTGCGCGAGGGCGGCGACGAGGGCAAGCCGGTCGTCCTGTCCGACCCCGACTCCCCGGCCGGCAGCGCGCTGCGCTCGATCGCCCAGAAGCTGGGCGGCCGTCAGCGCGGTCTGTCGGGCATGTCGCTGGGGATCACCCCGCGCAACAAGTTCTGACGCCTGTACGGAACACGGGGCGGGCCGGTGGTCGACCGGCCCGCCCCGTGTGCGTCGCTACGCGTACGTCTCGATGTCCTTGATGGCCGCGAAGCCGAGGCCGTACGCGCTCATCCCCCGCCCGTACGCCCCGATGTGGACGCCTTCGTGGGCGGAGCCGGCGAGGATCCAGCCGAACTCGGACTCGCGGTAGTGGAACTCCACCGGCACCCCGTCCACCGGGAGGGAGAGCGTCGACCAGGGCGCGCTGCCGAGGTCGTCGGCGAGGGTGAACGCCGTCTCGGTCTGCTGGTCCAGCCAGTCGTCGCGCAGGGTGTGGTCCATCTGGGGCGGCCAGGTGTACGCCAGCAGGCCGGAGCCCGCGAGCCAGGCCGCCGAGGACACCGTGGTGGCGTCCAGCACGCCCGTACCGTCGCCGCTGCGTCTCACCGGGCTCGCGGCCACGGTGATCACCGCCGCGAACCGCTCCTTGTCGGCGGAGCCGTCCGACTTCACCGACGGCTCGTCGCCGTGCCCCGTCGCACCGTGCTGCACCGTGCCGTCCGCCGCGGTGCCGACCTGCATCAGCCAGCGCGGGCCGGTGAAGGCCTCGTCCAGGCCGTACCAGGGGAAGGTCGCTCCCAGGTAGCCGTCGACGGTACGCCGCTTCGCCGGCCCCTCCTCCGCCGTGGCCGTGCCCGGGACACCGTCCGTATCAATCCGACTCGTCGTCTCCATCTGCGCGGCCGCCTCCTCGATCAGTCATGATCCGGAGCGGCCCGCCCCCCGCGGGCTTGGGCATCCTCGCAACCGGACAGATGGAGAATAGCCATACCGTCCGGACGAGTCGGGATTGACCGGGGGTCAGGTGGCGTCCGCATCGAACGGCGGGCGCTCGGGCTGCGTCTGCTGCGGGGTCTTCTTCAGCAGGTCAGGGGCGGTGTCGCCGGTCTTGGTGAGGCTGGTCACCGAGCCGTCCGCAGACGCGCCCGCCGAGCCGTTCGCCGCACTGTTGGCGGTATCGGACGTCGTCGGGGTGCGCCCGTTGACCGCGTCGGTGACGTCGGCCAGGTCCTTGCGCAGGTCGAAGCTCTCGCGGATCTCCTTCAGCCCCAGGTCGTCGTTGCCGTCCATCAGCTGCTTGCGGACGAACGTCTTGGGGTTGAGGTCCTCGAACTCGAAGTCCTTGAACTGCGGGCCCAGCTCCGAGCGGATGTCTTCCTTCGCGCTGTCCGAGAACTCGCGGATCTTGCGGATGGTACGCGTGACGTCCTGGATCAGCTTGGGCAGCTTGTCAGGGCCGAAGACCAGCACGGCCAGCACCCCGAGCGTCAACAGCTCCAGTGCGCCAATGTCATTGAACACCTTGTTGCTCCTCGTGTTCTCCGCGTGTTCTCCGTGCGATCGCGGCCCGGGTCTCCCAGCCGCCCGGACCGCTCAAAGGTACCTGTCGAAGGTGTCCGGGCGGTACCTCGCGGTGGACGTCACGTGCCGCTCGCCGAGCCGAGTGTCAGGGTCACCGTCCGCTCCTCGCCGCCGCGGGTCAGCTTGAGGTCGAGCTCGTCGCCGGGGCGGTGGGCCCGGATCTTCACGATCAGCTCCTCGCCGCTGTGCACCCGCTGGCCCTCGACCTGGGTGATGACGTCGCCGGACCGGATGCCCGCCTCGGCCGCGGGGCCGTCCTTCGCGACGGCGGGCGCGCCGTCGGCGCCCTCCGTGCCGACCTTGGCCCCGTCGCCGGTGTACTTCATGTCCAGCGTGACGCCGATGACCGGATGGGTGGCCTTGCCGGTGCTGATCAGCTCCTCGGCGACGCGCTTGCCCTGGTTGATGGGTATCGCGAAACCGAGACCGATGGAGCCGGACTGGCCGCCCGCCTCGGGACCCCGGGCGCTGTCGGCCGCGCGGATGGCGCTGTTGATGCCGATGACGTGGGCCTGGGTGTCGACCAGCGGCCCGCCGGAGTTGCCCGGGTTGATCGGGGCGTCGGTCTGGAGGGCGTCGACGTAGCTGATGTCGCTGCCGTCGCCCTTCTCGCCGCCCGCGGTGATCGGGCGCTGCTTGGCGCTGATGATGCCGGAGGTCACCGTGTTGGAGAGGTCGAAGGGGGCGCCGATGGCCACCACCGGGTCTCCGACCTGGACGTTGTCGGAGTTGCCCAGGGGCAGGGGCTTGAGCCCGGAGACCCCGCGGACCCGGACGACCGCGAGGTCGTAGCCGCTGTCCTTGCCGACGAGCTCGGCGGAGGCCGTCTCGCCGCTGCTGAACGTCACGGTGATGTCCCCGCTGGACCCGGCCGGGGCGACGACGTGGTTGTTGGTCAGGATGTGGCCCTGGCCGTCGAGGACGAAGCCGGTGCCCGTGCCGGACTCGGCGGTGCCGCTGACGTGCAGGGTGACCACGCTGGGCAGGGCGCTGGCGGCGATGCCCGCGACGCTCTCGGGGGCCCGGCCGCCGTTGTCGCGGCCCGCCTGGGGCAGCTCGACGGTGGTCAGGCCGCCGTTGCGCTCGATGTACGCGCCGACGCCGCCACCGATGCCACTGGCGACCAGGGTCAGCAGGAGCACCCCCATGAACGCCCCGCCCCGGCGCTTCTTCCCGCGGCCGGGTTCGGTGCCCTCGGGGGGCCCGGGCCGGGTGAGCGGCTGCCCCGGAGCCCCCCACGGGTCGTACTGGAGCCACTGCGTGTGCTGCCGCGTGTGCTGCTGCGTTTGCGGTGGCGGTGCGGGGTGCTGTCCCTGGTGCTCGGGGGCTCCCTGGGGCTGCCCGGGGGTTCCTCGCGGCGGGTGCGGTGCGTGGGCGGCGTGCGCCTGGAGCGGTGCGTGGGCAGCGTGCGCCTGGGGCGGTGCGTGGGGCCCCGGGGGCGGGAAGCCGTCGGCGGGCTGGGCGTGCGGGGGCGGGAAGCCGTCGGCGGGCGCGGGTTGCGGTACCGGGGCGGGCGCCGACGCGGGGGCCGGGATTCCGGCGCCGTTCGTCGCGGCGTACTGCGGGTCCGGCGCTCCGGCGCCCGGCGGTACGACGGTGCCGTGGGCGGGGGTGGGCCGCTGCACCGGCGGGGCGGGCGCCCAGGGGCCGGGGCCGCCGTAGGGCGGGGTGCTGTACTCGTCGGGCTCGTGCAGCGGGGCCCCGGACGGGCGGGGGCGCGGAACCTCCTGGCCGCCGTGGACCGCCGGCCGGCCGGCGGCGTCGGAAGGCGGAGCCGGGGTCGGGGTGGAAGCGGCGTCCGGGGCCGGGCCCGGGGGCGTCGGCTCTCGGTCCTCGGCCGGCGGCGCGTCCGACGGGGCCGGCCCGCTGTCCGGCTCCGTGCGGTCGGCGCGCCCCGCCGGGGGGCGGCTCCACCACTTCGCCTGCGGCCCGGTGGGCTTCCCGTCGTCCATGCTCTCCCCGCAACTGGCCTCTGTACGCCCCACCGAGGCGTCCCTCACCGGAATTCAACCAGGTTTGCGAATCCCCGCGCAGGGTCCGGTCACGGCCGGGGGGAAAGCGGGCTCGCCAGATCGTTGGCGGGCGGCCCCGAGGGAACCGGGGAGGGGCCTGTCCTGGGCGCCGGACCGCTGCCGAGCGCCGCCGCCAGCAGCGGGGTGCCGGACACCGCCGGGCGTATCAGCGGCGACACGGACACGTTCAGCACGGGGAAGGTGAAGGGGTGCCCGCCCGAGGCCTGGACGCCGAACAGCGGCGGGGCGGTCGCCGGCCCCTGCCGGTTCACCGGAGAAGTGCCGGCCGGAACCACCGGTGTCGCACCGGTGAGCGTCGAGGGCACCCGGTTCGTCCCGGCGGGGGCCGTGCCGGACGCGGGCCGCTCGGCCGCCCGGCCGTCGCCGGTCACCACGAGGGCGCCGCCGCCCCGGCGGCTGACCGCCTTCGCGCCGTTCTCGGCGCGGGTCGCGGCGTCGATCGGGGTGGCGTTGTTCCCTGCGCCCTCGGCGCGCAGCGAGGATTCGGGGCCGGAGTCCAGCGGCAGGGTGCCGCCCAGCGCGATGGCCGCGAGGGAGACGGCGCTGGCCGCGGCGAACGCGAAGCGCCGCCCGCGCCAGGGCGAGCGGTCCGCGTCGCGGGCCACCTCGTGTATGCGGAAGACCGAACCGGAAGCGGGGCCGCCTGGCAGCACGGCGGTGGAGCCGTGGGTGGCGGGGAGATATCCGAAGCCGTCCAGGGGGGAGGGTGCGGTGTCGGCGCGAGTGCTGCCGCCGGAGGGCCGCAGCCCGGGGAAGAACTCGTCGGCGAAGGGCCCCCGGCCGCCGAACGGCCCGCCCGAGCCGGTGCCGTCACCGCCAGGACCCCCGGGAAGGCCCTGTAGCCGGGCCAGGAAGCCCTCGGAGGGCGAGGGTGAGGCGGACATGGCGAAGGCGCTCTTGAGGCGGCGCTGGGCATCGGCCTCGGCCTTGCACTTGGCGCAGGTCGCCAGGTGGGCCAGGACCCGCTCACGGGCGTCGTGTTTCAGCTCGCCGTCGACCAGCGCGGCGAGTCGGTCCCCCAGATGCGCTTCCGCGGGGGTGGGTCCTGTGCCGCTCACGCCGTTCCGCCCTCCCCTGCCAGGACCGCGTCCGCCAGCGAGCGCTGCTCGGCGCGGGCCTCGGGCGAACGGTGCTTGAGCGCCTTGCGCAGGTGCGAGCGGCCGCGGTGGATACGGCTGCGGACGGTGCCGAGCTTCACCCCGAGGGTCGCGGCGATCTCCTCGTAGCTGAGGCCCTCGATGTCGCAGAGGACCACGGCCGCACGGAACTCGGGCGCCAGGGTGTCCAGCGCCTGCTGCACGTCGGCGTCGAAGTGGGTGTCGTTGAAGACCTGCTGCGGGGACGGCTCACGGCTCGGCAGGCGCTCGGCCGCGTCGTCGCCGAGCGAGTCGAAGCGGATGCGCTGCTTGCGCCGGACCATGTCCAGGAAGAGATTGGTCGTGATGCGGTGCAGCCAGCCCTCGAAGGTGCCGGGTGTGTACGTCGACAGCGAGCGGAACACCCGGACGAAGACCTCCTGGGTCAGGTCCTCGGCGTCGTGCTGGTTTCCCGTCAGCCGGTAGGCGAGGCGGTACACACGACCGCTGTGCGTGCTGACGATCTCTTCCCATGAGGGCGGGGTCCACGCCTGAGAATCCGCATCAGAGGCGAAGGTCGCGGTCGTTGCGGAGTCTTCGGAAGAACGGTCAGCAATGTTGGTCACGGATTTCGGCTCACCGGCCGACCTGAGGAGACGCCGCAGCATCCCTCCCCGGTCCACAGGCGCAGCCGCACCTCCCCTATCGGCTCTGGTGGTGTCCAGTGGAGCCCCTACCATAGCCACCTCGCCCGTTAGCTCCGGATAAGCCTTTTTCCCTGCTGGGGCCGGGCGTCGCCCGGGACTTTCCCGCAGCTCGCCGGTCCGATCCGCGGACCCGGTCACTGCGCTTTCCCCACTGCATGCACAACGCCCGGTCCCATCTGCGGGTTCCCGGGTTCAGCGGATACAGTCACCGTTGCGCCAACTACGGGGTCAGGAGAGGGTCATTACCGCCAACCGGCAGACGAGCTGGGCGTTCGCCGACGCCTTTGTCGCCGAGGACGAAGCACTGCACGGGGCCCGGGAGCGGGCTCGCGAGCTGGGGCTTCGCTCGGTGTCACCGGGCACCGGCGCTGCGCTGCGCCTGCTGGCAGCCGCAGCGGACGCCAAAGCGGTGGCGGAGATCGGCACGGGCACCGGCGTGTCCGGCATCTATCTCCTGCACGGAATGCGGCCGGACGGAGTCCTGACCACGGTGGACCCCGAGCCCGAGCGTCAGCAGTTCGCCCGGGCGGCGTTCCGCGAGGCGGGCTTCGCCACCAACCGGGCCCGGTTCATCCCCGGCCGCGCGCTGGACGTCCTGCCCCGGCTCGCGGACGGCGGTTACGACCTCGTCTTCTGCGACGGCGACCGGCTGGAGAGTCTCGATGTGCTCGCTGAATCGTTGCGCCTGCTGCGGCCCGGCGGGCTGGTCTGCTTCGAGGGCGTCTTCGCCGACGGCCGCACGGTCGACTCCGCGGCCCAGCCGGCCGAGGTACTGCGGCTGCGGGACCTGCTGCGGGCGGTACGCGAGAGCCAGGAGCTGATGTCGACCCTGTTGCCGGTCGGCGACGGCCTGCTCTGCGCGGTCCGGCGCGGCTGAGCACGAAGAAACCCGCGGCGAGCACGAAGAAACCCGCGGCGAGCGGGGAGAACCCCGTGGTGAGCGGGGAGAACCCCATGGCGAGTACGCGGATCCCCGTCAGGACGCACCACTGCCCGGTACGGAATCCGTACCGGGCAGTGGTGCAGGTGATGGGCGTTCCGCGTCAGCCGACGACCTTCTTCAGCGCGTCGCCGAGGGCATCGGCCTCGTCCGGAGTCAGCTCGACAACAAGCCGACCGCCGCCTTCGAGCGGAACGCGCATGACGATGCCCCGCCCCTCCTTTGTCACCTCGAGCGGGCCGTCGCCCGTCCGCGGCTTCATGGCCGCCATGCTCGTTCCCCTTCCTGAAACCAGCTCATCGCAACCGGCGGCCCCATGACAGGCGCTGCCTCACCGGCATCGAACACATTGCTTCTTCGCCATTATCCCGCATCAATGACCCCGATGACCAACATCGGTGTGCATCGCTTGCGCAACGCGCTCTCTCAAAACCACCCAATTCGGCGATCCGGCTGCGATACTGCGCCGCCCCGGACCCCCAGGTGAGAGCCAATTGTTAGACGCAGGTCACATCTCTGCCCAGCTCCGGATCGGCCATGCTTGCCTGCAGTGGCAACGATGCCCGAGCAGCGAGGGGATACCGGAATGGCCGACGAGCCGGCGAACACCGTCCTGTACGACGTGAGCGAAGGTCTCGCGACGATCACGATCAACCGACCCGGCGCGATGAACGCCATGAACACCGCGGCGAAGGTCGCGCTGAGGGACGCGCTGCTGGCGGCCTCGGCGGACGCGGGGGTCCGGGCGGTGCTGCTCACGGCCACGGGGCGCGCCTTCTGCGTCGGCCAGGACCTCAAGGAGCACGTCGCCACGCTCTCGGCCACCCGCGAGGCGGGGGGCGGGAACGCGCTGAGCACGGTGCGGGAGCATTACAACCCGATCGTGCGGGCGATCACCGGGATGGCGAAGCCGGTCGTCGCCGGGGTGAACGGCGTCGCGGCCGGGGCCGGGTTCGGATTCGCGCTCGCGGCCGACTACCGGGTGGTCGCCGACACCGCCTCCTTCAACACCTCTTTCGCGGGCGTCGCACTCACGGCGGACTCGGGCGTGTCCTGGACGCTGCCCCGGCTGATCGGGCAGAGCCGAGCCGCCGATCTGCTGTTCTTCCCGCGGTCGGTCTCCGCGCAGGACGCGTACGAGCTGGGGATCGTCAACCGGGTCGTCCCCACGGCCGAGCTGGCCGAGCGGGCGGCGGAGGTGGCCCGGGCCCTGGCGGACGGCCCCACGGTGGCGTACGCGGCGCTGAAGGAGTCGATGGCGTACGGCGCCGGGCACACGCTCGCCGAGGCGCTGGAGAAGGAGGACGAACTCCAGACCCGGGCGGGCGCGTCGCAGGACCACACCATCGCGGTGGAGGCGTTCCTGGCCAAGGAGAAGCCGGTCTACCTGGGGAAGTAGCCGCGGCTCAGCGCGGCGCCGCCCCGCCGCCGCGCGCCACGCAGTCCGCGAGGTGGTCGTCGACCAGTCCGCAGGCCTGCATCAGCGCGTAGGCGGTGGTGGGGCCGACGAAGCGGATCGAGCGCTTCTTCAACGCCTTGGCGAGCGCGGTGGACTCCGGCGTGACGGCCGGGACGTCCGAGAGGCCGCGCGGGGCGGGGCGGCCGGCCGGGTCGGGGGCGTAGGACCAGATCAGCTCGTCCAGCTCCCCCGCCGGCCAGTCGGCGAGCACCTTGGCGTTGGCGAGGGTCGCGTCGACCTTGGCCCTGTTGCGGATGATCCCCGGGTCGGCCAGGAGCCGCTCCCGGTCGGCGTCGGTGAACTTCGCGACCGCCTCGATCCGGAATCCCTCGAACGCGGTACGGAAGGTCTCGCGGCGACGCAGGATCGTGATCCAGGAGAGCCCGGACTGGAAGGCCTCCAGGCAGAGCCGTTCGAACAGGGCGTCGTCCCCGTGGACCGCCCGGCCCCACTCGGTGTCGTGGTAGGCGAGGTAGTCCTCGGCGGACAGGCCCCACGGGCAGCGGAGCCCGCCGTCGGGGGCGGCCACGGCCGCGCCGCTCATCGTCCGTCCTCCTCGGCGCGGTCCGAGCCGTTCGCGTGGCCGCCCGGTTCCGCGGGCCGGTCGCCGGGCTGCTTGAACAGATCGGTGCCCGTCGTCACCGCGGCCGCCTGCACCCCGGCCAGCGCGGATTCCAGCTCGGCGATCCGGGCGTCGCGCTCGGCCAGTTCGGCGCCGAGCCGGGACAGCGCCTCGTCGACGTCCGCCATCCGATAGCCACGGGGGGCCATCGGCAGGCGCAGCGCCTCGATGTCCGCGCGGCCGACCGCGCGGGTCGCGGGCAGCGGATCGGTGAACCGGTCGGGCGGGACATCCTGGAGCATGGCGCTCCCACCGCCTCCGACCACCGCGAGGGTGACCGCGGTGACGACCACGACCATCGTGAGCAGCAAGAACCAGAACACGCGCATCTCCCCGGGGGCGGAAACCTCGTCCGGCTCCGATCGTGCCATGCGGCACGGACAAGTCGGGGCCGGCCCGATGAGGCCTTAGGGTCGCAGGCGGGCTATCTGAGGAGGAAACACGGGATGCGAAGCGGTGCACTCAGGCTGGGGAGGCGGGAATTCGGGCCGCACGAGCCGGTGATCATGGCGATCGTGAACCGGACCCCGGACTCCTTCTACGACCAGGGCGCCACTTTCGGGGACGAGCCGGCGCTGGCCCGGGTCGACCGGGCGGTGGCCGAAGGCGCCGCGATCATCGACGTCGGCGGGGTGAAGGCAGGCCCCGGCGAGGAGGTGAGCGCCGAGGAGGAGGCGCGCCGCACGGTCGGGTTCGTCGCCGAGGTCCGTCGCCGCCACCCGTCCGTGGTGATCAGCGTGGACACCTGGCGGCACGATGTCGGCGAGGCCGTCTGCGAGGCCGGGGCCGATCTGCTGAACGACGCGTGGGGCGGGGTCGACCCGAAGCTGGCGGAGGTCGCCGCGCGGTACGGGGCGGGCCTCGTGTGCACGCACGCGGGCGGCGCGGAGCCGCGGACCCGGCCGCACCGGATCGCGTACGAGGACGTCATGGCGGACATCCTGCGGGTGACCGTGGGGCTGGCCGAGCGGGCGGTGGGGCTCGGGGTGCGGCCGGACGGGATCATGATCGACCCGGGGCACGACTTCGGGAAGAACACCCGGCACTCGCTGGAGGCGACGCGGCGGCTCGGGGAGATGGCGGAGACCGGGTGGCCGGTGCTGGTGTCCCTGTCCAACAAGGACTTCGTGGGCGAGACGCTGGACCGCCCGGTGAAGGAGCGCGTCATCGGCACGCTGGCGACGACGGCGGTCTCGGCGTGGCTGGGGGCGCGGGTGTACCGGGTGCATGAGGTGGCGGAGACGCGGCAGGTCCTGGACATGGTGGCGTCCGTCGCCGGGCATCGGGCGCCTGCCGTGGCGCGGAGGGGGCTGGCGTAGGGGGTGCCGCCTGCCCGCGGCGGGCGGGGTCCGGGGCGCTGGCCCCTGGACCCCGCTCCTCAAGCGCCGGAGGGGCTGGAAAGGTGCCCCTCAAACGCCGGGCGGGCTCGGGGTAGCCGGGCCGGCCGAGTGTTCCGACCGGCCCGGAGGTGCCCTCACGTCAAAGACGTCCTCGATCGCCGGACGGGCTTGAAGGTGCCGGGCGGGTCTGAGGTGGCCTGGCCGGCTCGAAGGGGCAGGGCCGGCTCGAAGGGGCAGGGCCGGCTCGAAGCGGCTAGCGGCCGACCTCCTTCGTGACCAGCGTCACCGCTTCCTCCACGTCGTCCGTCACGTGGAAGAGCAGCAGGTCCTTCTCCGAGGCCTTGCCCTGGGCCACCACCGTGTCGCGGAGCCAGTCGATCAGGCCGCCCCAGTAGGCCGTGCCGAACAGGACGATCGGGAAGCGGGTGACCTTGCCGGTCTGGACGAGGGTCAGCGCCTCGAAGAGTTCGTCCAGGGTGCCGAGGCCGCCGGGCAGGACCACGAAGCCCTGGGCGTACTTCACGAACATCGTCTTGCGGACGAAGAAGTAGCGGAAGTTGACGCCGATGTCGACGTGCGGGTTGAGGCCCGACTCGAAGGGCAGCTCGATGCCGAGGCCGACCGAGACGCCCTTGGCCTCCCGGGCGCCCTTGTTGGCGGCCTCCATCGCGCCCGGGCCGCCGCCGGTGATCACCGCGAAGCCCGCGTCGACCAGCGCCTTGCCGAGCTGGACCCCCGCCTCGTACTCCGGCGATCCGTCCGGGGTGCGGGCCGAGCCGAAGACGCTGATCGCGCTCGGCAGTTCGGCGAGCGCGCCGAAGCCCTCGACGAACTCCGACTGGATGCGCATCACCCGCCAGGGGTCGGTGTGCACCCACTCGGAGTCGCCCTCGGAGTCCAGCAGCCGCTGGTCGGTCGTGCCGGGCTGGACCTGCTCCCTGCGGCGCACGACCGGGCCCAGCCACTGTTCCTCGGGGCTGACCGCGCCCTCGGGGACCTCCGCACCCTCGGGGATCCGTGCGTCTTCGGCGTTGCCCATGTTCCGCTCCCTCCACCGACCCGCGTCGCGCTGGGTCGTGTCGTACTGCGTACGGCCAGCGTAGATCGGCGGAGGTTACGTACGGGGGAATGCCGTGCGTCGGGCGGTCAGCCGGTCAGCTGGTCAGCCAGGAGCGCAGCCGGTCCTCGCAGTGGGTGATCTTCGCGACCGCCACGTGCTCGTCGCGCTTGTGGGCGTACATCGGGTCACCGGGTCCGTAGTTCACCGCGGGGACGCCGAGCGCGCCGAAGCGGGAGACGTCGGTCCAGCCGAACTTGGGGCGGGCGGTGCCGCCGACGGCGGTCATGAACGCCTGGGCGGCAGGGTGGGAGAGGCCGGGCATGGCGGCGCCGGAGTGGTCGTCGATGACGATCTCGGCGACACCGCAGTCGGCGAAGACCTCGCGGACGTGGGCGATGGCCTCCTCCTCGGTGCGGTCGGGGGCGTAGCGGTAGTTGACGACGACGGTGCAGGCGTCCGGGATGACGTTGGTGGCGACGCCGCCCTCGATGCCGACGGCGTTGAGGCCCTCGTGGTATTCGAGGCCGTCGATGACCGGGCGGCGGGGCTCGTACGCGGCGAGCTTCGCCAGGACCGGGGCGGCGGCGTGGATCGCGTTGGACCCCATCCAGCTGCGTGCGGAGTGCGCCCGCTCCCCCGTCGTACGGAGGTGGACCCGCAGGGTGCCCTGGCAGCCGCCCTCGACCTCGCCGTCGGAGGGCTCCAGCAGGACGGCGAAGTCTCCGGCGAGCCAGTCCGGGTGGGCGTCGGCGATGTGGCCGAGGCCGTTGAGGTGTGCGGCGACCTCTTCGTTGTCGTAGAAGATGAAGGTCAGGTCGCGGTTGGGCTCGGGGACCGTCGCGGCGATCCGGAGCTGGACGGCGACGCCGGACTTCATGTCGGAGGTCCCGCAGCCCCAGAGGATCCCGTTCCCGTCGAGGCGGGAGGGGACGTTGTCGGCGATCGGCACGGTGTCGATGTGCCCGGCGAGGACGACGCGCTCGGCGCGGCCGAGGTCCGTGCGGGCGACGACGTTGTTGCCGTGGCGGTCGACGGTGAGGTGGGGCAGGGCGCGCAGGGCCGATTCGATCGCGTCGGCGAGGGCCGTCTCCTCCCCGCTGACCGAGGGGAAGTCGACGAGCCGGGCGGTGAGCGCCGGTCCGTCCAGGGTGAGGTCAAGGGTGCTGTCGGCCATGGACCCGACCCTAAGGGACTGGGGTATCGGCCCCGGCCGTACCCTCCAGTACGGTGGGCCCGTGCCCAGGACAGCCAGCCCTCGCCGACGACGCCTCCTCCGCTACGGGGCCGCCTTCGCCGTGCTCGCGGCGCTGGGCGGTTATCTGGCCGTGCAGTACGACTCGTCCGGGTCGAAGAATCCGCCGCGCTGTGTGGTGGAGGCGAAGGACGGGGACGGGGGCGGGACGCAGCGTTACGAGATGAGCCTCGCCCAGGCCGTCAACGCGGCGACGATCTCCGCGGTCGGCACCACGCGGGGCATGCCCGAGCGGGCGGTGACCATCGCGCTGGCGACCGCGCTCCAAGAGTCCACGCTCCGCAACATCGACTACGGGGACCGGGACTCGGTGGGCCTGTTCCAGCAGCGGCCCTCGCAGGGCTGGGGCACCGTGGAGCAGATCATGGACCCGGTGTACTCGTCGGAGAAGTTCTACGAGGGCCTGGCCGAGGTGCCGGGCTATTCGCGCCTCCCGCTGACCGTGGCCGCGCAGCGCGTGCAGCGCAGTGGGTTCCCGCAGGCGTACGCGAAGCACGAGCCGGACGCCGCGCTGCTGGCCGCCGCGCTGACCGGTCGCAGGCCGGCCTCGCTGAACTGCACCCCGTCGACGGCCACGGCGGACGGCCCGGGGGACGCCGCGCGGGTGCGGACCGAGCTGGTGCGCGCCTTCGGCAAGGACGTGCTGCCCGGCGCGGTGGCCGCGGGCGCGTCCGCGGCGTCGACCGTCTCGGTGCCGGTCCCGGCGGCCGCGGCGCGGTCCGAGGGCAAGGGCGCTCGGCAGCGCGGCTGGGAGCTGGCGCACTGGGCCGTGGCGCAGTCCGAGGCCCTGCGCATCGAGCGCGTGAGCTACGCGGACCGGGTCTGGGACGCCGGTTCGGGCTGGCGGACGGAACGCGCGAAGGGTAAGGAAACGGGCACGATGGCGGTCAGGATCCAGGTCGTTCAGTAGTACGCCCCGTCACCCGTACGGGCCCCGGGGGCCATGGCTCCGGGCGTTTTCCGCGCGGCTCCTCGCACCTTCGGGGGACTGCCCCGATTCCCTTGCCGCCCAAGGGAAGTGACGGTTCATCGGACTGCGGCGGTATGGATTGTTTGCCCGGGTTCTTCCGCTGCGGATAATCGGACCCATTGCTCAGTCTTTACCTTCGCCCACCGCAACCTCCCCCTCCCCCGAAGCGGTTGTCAGTGCGTCCGATCACCGGACAGACAGACTCGTGCACAACCGCTGAAGGAGCATCATGTCCCTCCCCCTGACCCGTCGGATCGCTCGTGCCGCGCTGCTGATCGCCGCAGGCGCGGCCCCCGTGGTCGGTGCGGCCGGCGCCGCGAGCGCCGCAGAGCTCCCGGCGACCCCGGACCTGGGCGGACTGACCGCGCTGGACGGCGCCGGTCTCGGCGACACCGTGGACAGCACCGTCCAGCAGGGCACCCAGGCGGCCGGCGACACCGGCGGCCGCCTCGTCGGCACGGCGCTCCCGGCCGCGGGCAAGACCGTCGGCACGTCCGCCGGGGTGGCCATCCCGGCCGCCCAGGAGACCGCCGGCCAGGCCGCGGGCAACGCGGGCCAGGCCGTGGGCGGCGTGGCCGAGGCCGCCGGCGGCGGCCTCCCGACCGACGCGCTGGGCGGCGGTCTGCCCACCGACGCACTCACCCAGGGCGGTCTGCCCACCGACGCGCTCGGCGGTGGCCTGCCCACCGACTCCCTGACCAAGGGCGGCCTCCCGCTGGGCGGTCTGCCGATCGGCGGCTGAGCCACCGCGGCACCGCAGCACCGCAGCACCAGAAACGCGCCGAGGGCCTCGGGAGTGCGCACTCCTCTCCGCCGCGGAGGGTGATGGCGTGGAGGGGGTCGCTTGTGTACTCACGCCTTTCAGGTTGGCATCCCGGGGACCCGGAAGTGAAGCCGGGGTAGGGAGGAGCCTCCCCCGTTCGGGCGCACGGGCGGGGCGGTC
>NZ_JBEZYG010000044.1:0-35518 GCF_040638385.1 Streptomyces sp. NPDC026589 | reverse complement strand
GTCGTCGCCGACCCCGCCTTCACCGCGGACCCGTTCACCATCCACACCCGCTGGATCGAGACGGAGTTCGACAACGACATCAAGCCCTTCACCGCACCCGCCGACGCGGACACGGAGGACGAGGCCGGCCGGGAGACCGTCGTCGTCGAGGTCGGCGGCAGACGCCTGGAGGTCTCGCTCCCCTCCTCACTGGGCATGAGCCTGGCCCGTACCGGCCTCGCCGCCGGTGCCAAGCCGAAACGGCGCGCGGCCAGGAAGTCCGGCCCCGCAGCCTCCGGCGACACCCTCGCCTCACCCATGCAGGGCACCGTGGTGAAGGTCGCCGTCGAGGAGGGCCAGGAAGTCGCCATGGGCGAGCTGATCGTGGTCCTGGAGGCGATGAAGATGGAACAGCCGATCAACGCCCATCGCGCGGGAACCGTGAAGGGCCTGGAGACGGAGGTCGGTGGCTCGCTGGCCTCCGGCGCGGTCATCTGCGAGATCAAGGACTGACGTTCCGGGGGCCTTCCCGCGCGCCGACTCCCCCCGCCCACAACTCACCCGCGTTGACATCACCGCGCACCGACCTCACCCGCGTTGACATCACCGCGCACCGACCTCACCCGCGCTGACATCACCGCGCACAGATCTGATGGGCTCTGACATTCATCTGACCTGAACTCCCTTGAGGTGCTGTGCCCTTTAGGGAACTCTGGAATTCGCGTTCGCCGGGTTGCTGCGCGTGAAGTTGATGAGAAGCCCTTTCCGATGTACGCGGAGGAGACGAAGTATGCACAGTACGTTGATCGTGGCCCGGATGGATTCCGAATCCAGCATCGACGTGTCGAAACTGTTCGCTGATTTCGACGCCTCCGAGATGCCTCACCGCATGGGCACCCGACGTCGCCAGTTGTTCGCCTACCGGGGCCTCTACTTCCACCTGCAGGACTTCGACTCCGACAACGGGGGAGAGCTGATCGAGCAGGCCAAGACGGACCCTCGCTTCGTGCGGATCAGCGACGACCTGAAGCCGTTCATCCAGGCCTACGACCCGGCGACGTGGCGTTCCCCTGCCGATGCGATGGCGAGCCGCTTCTACAACTGGGAGGCGTCCGCGTGACGGGCCGGCGAGTCGTCATCACCGGCATCGAGGTCCTGGCACCCGGTGGCATCGGCGTCAAGGACTTCTGGAGCCTGCTCAACGAGGGCCGCACCGCGACCCGCGGCATCACGTTCTTCGACCCCTCCCCGTTCCGCTCCCGCGTTGCCGCCGAGATCGACTTCGACCCCGAGGAGCACGGGTTGAGCCCGCAGGAGGCTCGCCGCATGGACCGGGCCGCGCAGTTCGCGGTGGTCGCGGCCCGGGGCGCGGTCGCCGACAGCGGCATCGAACTGGGGCAGCTGGACCCGTACCGCGTCGGCGTCACCGTCGGCAGCGCCGTGGGCGCCACGATGGGTCTGGACGAGGAGTACCGGGTCGTCAGCGACGGGGGACGGCTGGACCTGGTCGACCACACCTACGCCGTGCCGCACCTCTACGACTACCTGGTGCCGAGTTCGTTCGCCGCCGAGGTGGCGTGGGCGGTGGGCGCCCAGGGCCCGAGCACGGTGATCTCCACCGGGTGCACCTCGGGCATCGACTCGGTCGGTTACGCGGTGGAGCTGATCCGCGAAGGTGCGGTGGACGTGATGGTCGCGGGCTCCTCCGACGCCCCGATCTCACCGATCACGATGGCCTGCTTCGACGCGATCAAGGCCACCACACCCCGCCACGACGAACCCGAGCGCGCCTCCAGACCCTTCGACGGGACGCGTAACGGATTCGTGCTCGGCGAGGGGGCCGCGGTGTTCGTCCTGGAGGAGCTGGAGGCCGCGAAGAAGCGCGGTGCCCACGTCTACGCCGAGATCGCCGGCTACGCCACGCGCAGCAACGCCTACCACATGACCGGCCTCAGGCCCGACGGTACGGAGATGGCCGAGGCGATCCGGGTGGCGCTCGACGAGGCGCGGATGAACCCGCAGGAGATCGACTACATCAACGCCCACGGATCCGGCACCAAGCAGAACGACCGGCACGAGACCGCCGCCTTCAAACGGAGCCTCGGGGAGCACGCCTACCGCACCCCGGTCAGCTCGATCAAATCGATGGTCGGACACTCGCTGGGCGCGATCGGCTCCATCGAGATCGCCGCGTCCGCCCTGGCGATGGAGAACAACGTGGTACCCCCCACGGCCAATCTGCACACGGCGGATCCGGAGTGCGACCTCGACTACGTGCCGCTGACCGCCCGCGAACAGATAACCGACGCGGTGCTCACCGTCGGCAGCGGGTTCGGCGGTTTCCAGAGCGCCATGGTGCTGGCCAGGCCCGAGAGGAGCACGGCATGAGCGTGTCCGCGGTGGTGACCGGACTCGGCGTTATGTCGCCGAACGGGCTCGGCGTCCAGGACTTCTGGGCGGCGACCTGTGGAGGCAAGGGCGGCATCGGCCGGATCACCAGATTCGACGCGTCCTCCTACCCAGCACGGCTGGCCGGTGAGATCCCGGGCTTCACGGCCGAGGACCACCTGCCGAGCCGGCTGCTGCCGCAGACCGACCGGATGACCCGGCTGGCGCTGGTCGCCGCGGACTGGGCACTGGAGGACGCGGGCGTGACGTCGGCGGAACTGCCCGAGTTCGACATGGGCGTGGTCACGGCCAGTCATTCCGGCGGATTCGAGTTCGGCCAGAACGAGCTGCGGAAGCTGTGGAGTCTGGGCAGCCAGCACGTCAGCGCGTACCAGTCGTTCGCCTGGTTCTACGCCGTCAACAGCGGCCAGATATCCATCCGCAACAACATGAAGGGCCCCAGCGGCGTCGTCGTCAGCGATCAGGCCGGGGGCCTGGACGCGGTCGCACAGGCGCGCCGGCAGATCCGCAAAGGCACGAAGCTGATCGTCTCCGGCGCGGTGGACGCGTCCCTCTGCCCCTGGGGGTGGGTGGCCCAGCTGGCGGGCGGCAGGCTGAGCACCAGCGACGATCCGACGCGCGCCTACCGGCCGTTCGACGCCGACGCGGGCGGCCACGTTCCCGGCGAGGGCGGCGCGATCCTCATCGTGGAGGACGCCGACGCGGCCCGACAGCGCGGTGCCAGGATCTACGGAGAGATCGCGGGGTACGGCGCGACCATCGATCCCCGGCCGGGCAGCGGAGGCGAGCCAGGACTGCGCCGGGCTCTGGAAACCGCTCTCGCGGACGCGGGCGTGCGGCCCGAGGAGATCGACGTGGTCTTCGCCGACGCGGCGGCGGTGCCCGAGCTCGACCGTGCGGAGGCGCAGGCGCTCACCGCGGTCTTCGGGCCGCGTGGGGTTCCCGTCACCGCACCCAAGACGATGACCGGCCGCCTGTACTCCGGCGCCGCCCCGCTGGACCTGGCCGCGGCGTTCCTCGCCTTTGCCGACGGCGTCATCCCGCCCACGGTCAACACCGACCCGTTGCCCGAGTACGGCCTCGATCTCGTCCTCGGAACCCCACGTCCCGCCGCACTCCGCACCGCCGTCGTGCTGGCCCGCGGCCAGGGCGGTTTCAACTCGGCCGTGGTGGTCCGGGCCGTCGACTAGGGCGGGTCCGGCGGACCCGGCCCTGACCCGCCGGACAGGCCCTGGGGCCTGTCGTCGAACTGCGGCCTGCCGGGCGACGTCTGGCCCCAGGGCCGCGTGAGCGGTCCGGCCGAACCTCTGCCGGGGTTCCGCGCACACCTCATCCAGCACACGAAGGGAAGACCGCACGTGACCGCAACAACGGAATTCAGCCTGGACGACCTGAAGCGGATTCTGCGCGAGGGCGCAGGCGCCGACGAGGGCGTGGACCTCGACGGCGACATCCTCGACACCGGCTTCGAGGAGCTCGGCTACGAGTCGCTGGCCCTGCTGGAGACGGCCGGCCGGATCGAGCGCGAGTTCGGCGTCACCCTCGATGACGACGTCCTGACCGACGCGCAGACGCCGCGCACGCTGCTTGCCGCCGTCAACGCCACGATCGGCTCCGTGGGGACCGTGGCCTGACGGATCCGGCCCGCTCAGCCCCGACCACCGCCCCCCCATCACCCACCGGAGAAGAAGATGCCGGAGCAGATCAAGAAGGTCGCCCTCGTCACCGGAGCCACCAGTGGCATCGGTCTTGCCGTGGCGCGGCTCCTCGGCGAGCAGGGACACCAGGTTTTCATCGGCGCCCGTAACGCGGAGAACGTCGGATCCACCGTCAAGCAGCTGGCCGAGGAGGGCGTCGACGTCGACGGCGCCGCCGTGGACGTCAGTGACGGCCGCGCCGTGACGGCGTTCGTGCAGGCGGCCGTCGACCGCTTCGGCACCGTCGACGTACTGGTGAACAACGCGGGCCGCAGTGGCGGCGGGGTGACCGCCGACATCGCCGACGAACTGTGGGACGACGTCATCGCCACCAACCTCACCAGTGTCTTCCGGGTGACCCGCGAGGTCCTGAACACCGGAGGCATGCGCCATAAGCAGCGCGGTCGCATCATCAACATCGCGTCCACCGCCGGCAAGCAGGGCGTCGTGCTCGGTGCCCCGTACTCCGCCTCCAAGCACGGTGTCGTCGGCTTCACCAAGGCCCTCGGCAACGAACTGGCGCCCACCGGTATCACGGTCAACGCGGTCTGCCCCGGTTACGTCGAGACGCCGATGGCCCAGCGCGTCCGCCAGGGCTACGCGGCCGCCTACGACTCGACCGAGGAGGCGATCCTGGAGAAGTTCCAGGCGAAGATCCCGCTCGGCCGCTACTCCACACCCGAGGAGGTGGCCGGCCTGGTCGGCTACCTGGCCTCCGACACCGCGGCCTCCATCACCTCGCAGGCGCTGAACGTCTGCGGCGGCCTGGGCAACTTCTGAGACCGACGGAGGAAACGACATCATGACGACCCGCCAGGTCGAGCACGAGATCGCCATCGAGGCTCCCGCCGACGCCGTCTACCGGCTGATCGCCGAGGTCGACAACTGGCCTCGGATCTTCCCGCCCACCATCTACGTGGACCATCTGGAGCGGGGCGACGGCGAGGAGCGCATACGCATCTGGGCGACCGCCAACGGCCAGGCCAAGAACTGGACTTCGCGCCGTACCCTGGACCCGCGGGAGCGGCGGATCGAGTTCCGTCAGGAGGTCTCCGCCCCGCCGGTCGCCGCCATGGGCGGCACCTGGATCATCGAGTCGCTCTCCGGCACCCGGTCGCGGGTGAGGCTGCTGCACGACTACCGGGCCGTCGACGACGACCCGGAGGGTCTGCGCTGGATCGACGAGGCCGTCGACCGCAACAGCCGCTCCGAGCTGGAGGCGCTGAGGACCAACGTCGAACTGGCGCACGCGGCCGAAGAGCTGACCTTCTCCTTCGAGGACACGGTGCAGGTCGCCGGCTCGGTCAAGGACGCCTACGACTTCGTCAACGAGGCTGACCTGTGGGCGGAGCGGCTGCCGCACGTCGCGTCCGTCCGGTTCAGCGAGGACACCCCCGGGCTGCAGAGCCTGGAGATGGACACCCGGGCCAAGGACGGCTCGACGCACACCACCAAGTCGTACCGGGTGACCTTCCCGCACCACCGGATCGCCTACAAGCAGGTCACCCTGCCGGCGCTGATGACCCTGCACACCGGCTACTGGACGTTCGAGGAGAACGAGGAGGGAGCGGCCGTGTCCTCGCAGCACACCGTGACCCTCAACACGGACAACATCGCCCGGATCCTCGGCCCGGACGCGACGGTCGCGGACGCCCGGGAGTACGTGCGGAACGCGCTGAGCACCAACAGCCGGGCCACCCTCGGACACGCCAAGGACCACGCCGAGAGCCGACGGCGCTGATGGCGGCCGCACGCGCCGTGGACACCGACGTGCTCGTCGTCGGTGCGGGACCCGTCGGGCTGATGCTCGCCGGGGAACTGCGCCGCGGCGGTGCGGAGACCGTCGTGGTGGACCGCGGGGAAGGGCCCACCACCGAGTCGCGGGCCTCCACCCTGCACGCCCGCACCATGGAGATCCTCGACAGCCGCGGTCTGCTCGACGCGCTGGGCGACCCGCCGAACGAGCCCCGCGGGCACTTCGGCGGGATACCGCTCGACCTGACCCTGCCCGGCCCCTGGCCCGGACAGTGGAAGGTGCCGCAGACCCGCACCGAGGAACTGCTCACGGAATGGGCTTCCGGACTGGGCGCGGATCTGCGCCGTCGGCACGAGCTGCGGGCGGTGCGGGCGGACGCGGACGCCGTCGAGGCGGTCGTCGACGGCCCCGGCGGGAACGCGCTGCGCGTCCGGGCGCGGTACGTCGTCGGCTGTGACGGTGAGGACAGCACACTGCGCCGGCTCACGGGGGCCGAGTTTCCCGGCCGTGCACCGGTGCGCGAGCTGCTGCGCGCCGACGTCGCCGGGATCGAGGTGCCCGACCGGCGTTTCCAGCGGCTGCCGGGCGGCCTGGCCGTCGCGGCGCGCCGGTCCGACGGGGTCACCCGGGTCATGGTGCACGCGTTCGGCGCGGTGGCCGGGCACCGCGACGGCGACGTGGACTTCACCGAAGTGGCCCAGGCGTGGAAGCAGGTCACCGGCGAGGACATCAGCGCCGGAGCCCCGCTGTGGGTGAACTCCTTCGGGGACGCGCACGGACAGCTGGTCCGTTACCGCGAGGGCAGGCTGCTGTTCGCCGGCGACGCGGCCCACCGGCAGATGCCCATCGGCGGCCAGGCGCTCAACCTCGGGCTCCAGGACGCCGTCAACCTCGGCTGGAAACTCGCCGCCCAGGTGCGCGGCGGTGCTCCCGAAGGCCTGCTCGACACATACCACACCGAACGGCACGCGGTCGGCCGCCGGGTCCTCGGCAATATCCGGGCCCAGGCCCTGCTCCTGCTCGGCGGCCCCGAGACCGAGCCGATGCGGGCCCTGCTGCACGAACTGATCCGCGACCGGCCCGAGGTGCGCGAACACCTGGCGGGGATGATCTCCGGGCTCGACATCCGCTACGGCGACCACCTCCGCCTCCCTCACACCGGGCTGCAGACGCCCGAAGGCACGTCGAGCACCACCGCGCTCCTGCGCACCGGGGGCCGCGGACTGCTGCTCGACCTGGCCGACGATCCCGGGCTGCGCGCCGGGGCCGCGCCCTGGGCGGACCGGGTCGTCACCGTCACCGCCCGCCCCAGCGGCCCCCACGGCCCACTGGGCGACGCCGGCGGCGTTCTCGTACGGCCTGACGGCTATGTCGCGTGGACGGGCGACGGGGCCGCGGAGGCCGTGGACGCGCTCCGCGCCTGGTTCGGCGAAGCTCGCTGAAATGTTCTGACCGGAATTGACATCGTTCTGACCTGAGTCACCTTGAAGCCGGTCCGGCGGCTCAGGATGATGGGTGCTGGATTCCGCTAGAAACACCGGCGGAGAAATCCTGGAGGCAGGTGCCGTGAAAGGAATTATTCTGGCCGGAGGCCACGGAACGCGATTGCATCCCATCACGATGGGAATATCGAAGCAATTGCTTCCGGTGTACGACAAGCCGATGGTCTATTACCCGCTTTCGGTGCTGATGCTGGCCGGTGTCCGCGAAATCCTCATCATTTCCTCCCCGCAAGATCTGGAGGGATTCCGCCGGCTTCTCGGTGACGGCTCCGACTACGGACTGACCATCACCTACGCACAGCAGGACGAGCCGCGCGGCCTCGCCGACGCCTTCGTCATAGGCGCCGACCACGTGGGCGGCGATCCTGTGGCCCTGGTCCTCGGGGACAACATCTTCCACGGCCCCGGCTTCAGCGGGCTGCTCCAGGACACCGTGGTGGACGTCGACGGCTGCGTGCTGTTCGGCTACCCCGTGCGCGACCCGGAACGGTACGGCGTGGGAGAGGTGGACGGCGAGGGGAACCTCCTGTCGCTGGAGGAGAAGCCCGCCCGCCCCAGGTCGAACCTGGCCATCACGGGGCTGTACTTCTACGACAACGACGTCGTCGACATCGCCAAGAACCTGCGCCCCTCCGCGCGCGGCGAGCTGGAGATCACCGACGTGAACCGGCTCTACCTGGAGCGTGGCAAGGCGAAGCTGATCTCGCTGGGCCGCGGCTTCGCCTGGCTCGACACCGGCACGCACGACGCGCTGACCGAGGCCGGCCAGTACGTGCAGATCCTGGAGCACCGCCAGGGGGTCCGCATCGCCTGCATCGAGGAGATCGCCTGGCGCATGGGATTCATCGACCGCGAGGCCTGCTACCAGCTCGGCACCAGGCTCGCGAAGTCCTCGTACGGCCGCTACGTCATGGACGTCGCCGCGGCCGGCTGACCACAACCGCCCACCTCGACCTGGGAGAACCGTGCCCTTCATCTCGCCCGACGACGGCTACCTGAGCCTCTTCAACCTCTTCGACACCGAGGACCGTGACAAGGAGTCACAGGTCCTGAAGGCCATGCGGGGCATCGTCGACAACGCCGACTACCCGGGCTGGATCTCCTCCACCGTGCACGCCGGACAGGACTCCCCGGGCACCGCCAACCTCGTCCAGTGGCGCAGTGCGGAGGACCTCGCGAAGAGGTACGCGGGGGAGGAGTTCCGGACCAGGACGGTGCCGGAGTTCCACCGGCTCGCGACCACGGTGCAGCTCATCCGCACCGAGGCGGTCTTCGCCCAGCGCCACCCGTCCCTGGGGGACACCACCGAGATCTCCCCCGACCGTGACGACTACACCGTCATCTTCGTCCTGAGCTGCGAGCCCGAGAACCAGGCGGCCCTGGTCGACACGCTCGCCAAGCCCGACGAATGGCTGCTGACCGTCCCCGGCTACCGGTCCCACGCCTACTTCCGGTCCCTCGACGGCACCTCGGTCCTCAACTACGCCCAGTGGGACGGCAAGGAGGCCTACGACGCCTTCCACACGCTGCCCGACACCGAACGCCCCCTCGACGTGCAGAAGGGGCGGGTGCGGGCGCGGTCACTGTCCACCTCACGGTGGGCGAACACGTTCCGGGCGTGGCACTCGCGCTCCGCCCAGAGCTGACGGCCCGACGCCTTCCGACCGGAAAGACACGTCATGCGCTTGCTGTTCACCACTCTCCCAGGGCCCTCGCACATGCTGCCGATGGTCCCCCTGGCGCAGGCCGCGCTCGCCGCCGGACACGACGTGCTCGTCGCGGCGAGCGGCCCCGCTCCGGCCACGGCCGCGTCGGCCGGCCTGCACGCCGTCGCCACCGACGACGGGGCGTCGGCCGAGCCGTACGAGGACATGGTCCGCCGCTTCACGGAGACCGACATCAGCTGGAGGCTCAGGCCCGACGAGGTGATCGCCCACGTCGCCGAGGTCTTCGCGGAGGTCGGAGCCCGCATGGTGGACGGGCTGGTCGACACGGCCACGGCCTGGGGTGCGGACGCCGTCGTCTACACACCGCCCGCCGTGGCCGGGCTGCTCGCCGCCCGTGCCGTCGGCGTCCCCGCGGTCCTCCACGGCATCGGCACCCGCCGCCCCACCTTCCGGCCCGCGCTCCAGCGCCTCGCCCCCGTCGCGGAGCGGCTGGGCGTCGCCGACCTGCCCGAGGCCGAGGTGGAACTGGACCTCAACCCCGCCTCGCTCGTCCCCGTACTCCAGGACGGCCCGCTCAAGAGCGGCGCCGCGCACGTCCTGCCGATGCGGTACGCGCCCTACACCGGCGGCGCCGTACTGCCCGACTGGGCGCTGCGCCGGGGCGACCGGCCCCGCGTCGCGGTCACCCTGGGCTCCCTGCGCACCTTCTACGGCGACGGTACGCGCCTGCTGGAGATCATCGACGGCCTCGCGAAGCTGGATCTGGAGGTCGTCCTCACCACCAGCGGTGCCGACCTGTCGGCGCTGCCCGACCCGCTGCCCGGCCGGGTGCGGGTCGTCGACTGGATACCTCTGCGCGCCCTGCTCGCCACGTGCGACGCGATCGTCCACCACGGGGGCATGGGCACGATGTACGCCTCCTTCGACGCCGGGGTACCCCAGCTCGCCGTGCCCATGGCGCACGACGACGGGCACGCCGCCGCTCAGGTGCTGGCCGCGCGGGGGGCGGGCCTGATGCTGGAGGGCCCCGAGGCCACCGGCGCCGAGATCGCCTCCGCGCTGGCACGACTGCTCGACGAACCCGCCTTCCGGTCGGCGGGCGGGGAGGTGGCGGCGGAGATGCGGGCCATGCCGGCACCCGCCGACGTCGTCGCCACGCTGCCCGGACTGCTCGGGAGCAGCCGATGAGGATCCTGGTGACCGGGGGAGCCGGATTCATCGGTTCCCACTACGTGCGCGCGCTCCTCGACGGCCGCTATCCCGGCTCGGCCGAAGCCCGTGTGACCGTCCTGGACAAACTGACGTACGCCGGCGACCGCCGCAACCTGCCGGCCACGCACCCGAGGCTGGACTTCGTCCACGGCGACGTCTGCGACCCGGAGCTGCTGGCGGACCTGGTGCCGGGCCACACCGCGATCGTGCACTTCGCGGCCGAGTCCCACGTCGACCGCTCCCTCGTCGGCGCCGCCGAGTTCGTCCGGACCAATGTGATGGGCACCCAGTTCGTGCTGGCGGCGGCGCTCGCCGCCGGCGTGGAGAAGGTCGTGCACGTGTCCACCGACGAGGTCTACGGGTCGATCGAGGAGGGGTCCTGGACGGAGCAGTGGCCGCTTCTGCCCAACTCCCCCTACGCCGCCTCCAAGGCGGCCTCCGACCTGGTGGCCCGGTCCTTCTGGCGCACCCACGGCCTGGACGTCTCGGTGACCCGCTGTTCCAACAACTACGGGCCGTACCAGCACCCCGAGAAACTGATCCCCCGCTTCGTCACCAACCTGCTGCGCGGTGAGCCGGTCCCGCTGTACGGCGACGGCCGCAACCGCCGCGAGTGGCTGCACGTCGACGACCACTGCCGGGCCATCCACCTGGTCCTCGAACGGGGCCGGGCGGGCGAGATCTACAACGTGGGCAGCGGCAACGAGATGACCAACCTGGAACTGACCGAGCGGATCCTCGACCTGTGCGGGGCCGGACCCTCCATGATCCGCCGGGTCACCGACCGCAAGGGCCACGATCTGCGCTACTCGCTCGACGACGGCAAGATCCGCGAGGAGCTCGGTTACGCGCCCCGCACCGCCTTCGACCAGGGGCTCGCCGAGACCGTCGCCTGGTACCGCGAACACCCGGACCGGTGGCGCACCGCGGGAGCGGCGGCGGACGCGGCAGCCGCGGCCTGAACCACACGTAGCTGACAGCCAATGGACAGGAGGGGACGATCGTGGACACGGACGTCATCATCGTCGGTGCCGGGCCTACCGGACTGATGCTCGCCGGCGAGCTGCGCCTCGGCGGAGCCAGGGTCGTCGTGGCGGAATCGCTGGACGAGCCCACGGGACAGTCGCGCGGACTGGGCTTCACCGCCCGCGCGTGGGAGGCCTTCGACCAGCGCGGCCTGGTGCCCCGTTTCGGGGGCTTGCAGACCAGCCCGGTGGGCCACTTCGGCGGCGTGCAGTTCGACTACACCGTGCTGGAGGACGCGCACTTCGGAGCCCGTGGCATACCCCAGTCGCAGACCGAGGCGGTGCTGGAGGAGTGGGCCTCCTCCCTCGGCGCGGACATCCGGCGCGGCTGGGAGTTCCGCTCCCTCACCGACCACGGTGACCGCGTGGAGGTCACCTTCCGCACGGCGGAGGGGGAACAGCGGCTGAGCGCCGGCTACCTGGTGGGCTGCGACGGCGGGCACAGCACGGTGCGCGGCGCGGCCGGGTTCGACTTCCCGGGAACCCCCGCCACCCGCGGCATGTACCTGGCCGACGTCGTCGGCTGCGATCTCAAGCCCCGGTTCCTGGGCGAGAAGCTGACGGGCGGCATGGTGATGGCCGCCCCGCTGGGCGAAGGCGTCGACCGCATCATCGTCTGCCCGCACGGCACACCGGCCCGCGACCGCGCCGAGAAGGTCACGTTCGAAGAGGTGGCCGACGCATGGCAGCGCATCACCGGCGAGGACATCTCGCACGGCGGTGCCGCCTGGGTCAGCTCCTTCACCGACGCCACCCGCCAGGCCACCGAGTACCGGCGCGGCCGTGTGCTGCTCGCCGGCGACGCCGCGCACATCCACCTCCCGGCCGGCGGACAGGGCCTGAGCACCGGTGTGCAGGACGCGGTCAACCTGGGCTGGAAACTGGCGGCCGAGGTGGCGGGCCGGGCCCCCGAGGGACTGCTCGACTCCTACCACACGGAGCGGCACGCGGTCGGCGTCCGGCTGCTCAACAACACCCGGGCGCAGGGAATGGTCTTCCTCGGCGGTGAGGAGGCCGACCCGCTGCGCGAGCTGTTCACCGAGCTCATCGCACACGACGAGGTCAAGAAGCACCTGGCCGGCTCGGTGAGCCACCTCGACATCCGCTACGACTTCGGACCCGGTGAGCACCCGCTGCTCGGTCGTCGGCTGCCTCCGCGGCGCCTGCGCACCTCCGCCGGCGCCACCACCAGCACGGCCGAGCTGCTGCACCCCGCCCAGGGCGTGCTGATCGACCCCGCGGGCGACGAGGAACTGCACCGCACCGCGGCCGGCTGGAAGGACCGCGTGGTCACCGTCGTCGCCGTCCCCGACGAGGCGGAGACCCGCTCGGACCCCTTCGCCGGGGCCGCCGTGCTCGTACGGCCGGACGGATACGTCGTCTGGACCTCGGCCGACGGCGCCGGGGCCGAGTCCGCCCTGCGGCGCTGGTTCGGGCCGTCCACGGCCGACGAGAGCTGACCCGCACCGCGGGACCGGGACCGGACCGGCCCCGACCCGACCCCGAGCAACGTCAAGCAGGAGGCGATCGCGTGACCACCCGAGTCTGGGACTATCTGCCGGAGTACGCAGAGGAGAAGGACGACATCCTGGACGCCGTCCAAAAGGTGTTCGGTTCAGGCCAGTTGGTGCTCGGGGAGAGCGTCAGCGGCTTCGAGAGCGAGTTCGCCGCCTACCACGGGCTGCCCTACGCCACCGGCGTCGACAACGGCACCAACGCCCTCAAGCTCGCCCTGGAGGCGCTGGGCGTGGGAGCCGGGGACGAGGTCGTCACCGTCTCCAACACGGCCGCGCCCACCGTCGTGGCGATCGCGGGCACCGGTGCCACACCCGTGTTCGTGGACGTCCGCGAGGACAACTTCCTCATGGACGTCGACCAGGTCGAGGCCGCCGTCACCCCGCGCACCAAGGTGCTGCTCCCCGTCCACCTCTACGGCCAGAGCGTCGACATGGCCCCGCTGCGACGCATCGCCGAGCGGCACGGGCTGAAGATCCTGGAGGACTGCGCCCAGTCGCACGGCGCCCGCCACCACGGCGAGCTCACCGGCACCCTGGGGGACGCGGCCGCCTTCTCCTTCTACCCCACCAAGGTCCTCGGGGCCTACGGTGACGGCGGGGCCGTGATCACGGCGGACGAGGAGACCGACCGTGCCATGAAGCAGCTGCGCTACTACGGCATGGACAAGACCTACTACGTCGTGCGCTCGCCGGGCCACAACTCCCGCCTGGACGAGGTGCAGGCGGAGATCCTGCGCCGCAAGCTGACCCGGCTCGACGCCTACCTCGCCGGCCGCAACGCCGTCGCCCGCCGCTACGAGGAACGCCTCGGCGACCTCGCGGGAGGGGACGGGCTGCTGCTGCCGCGTACCCAGCCCGGCAACACGCACGTCTACTACGTCTACGTCGTCCGCCACCCCAGGCGCGACGCCGTCATCGAGGCGCTCAAGGCGTACGACATCCACCTCAACATCAGCTACCCGTGGCCCGTGCACACCATGTCCGGCTTCGCCCACCTCGGATACGCCGAGGGGTCCCTGCCGGTGACCGAGAGGCTGTCCGGGGAGATCTTCTCCCTGCCGATGTACCCGTCCCTGGACGAAGGCGTCCAGGACAAGGTCGTCGACGCCCTGCGCGAGGTGCTCGCCCGTGTCTGAGCACGCCGGGATCTACGACGTCGGCGAGATCTACGACGCCATCTACCACGGCCGGGGGAAGGACTACCGGGCCGAGGCGGCGGTGGTCGCCAAACACGTCCGCAGCCGCCACCCCGGGGCCGCCTCCCTGCTCGACGTGGGATGCGGTACCGGAGGCCATCTCGTGCACCTCGCCGAGGAGTTCTCCGAGGTGCGGGGGATCGATCTGGCCGAGGGCATGCTGGAGGTGGCGCGCCGCACCGTGCCGCACGTGCCGGTCGAGCGCGCGGACATGCGCGACTTCGACCTGGGCGTCCGCTTCGACGCGGTGGTGTGTCTGTTCGCCGCGATCGGCAACCTCTCCGGGCAGAAGGACCTCGATGCCACCCTGGCGTCGTTCGCCCGCCACCTCGTGCCGGGCGGGGTGGTCCTCCTCGAACCCTGGTGGTTCCCGGAGAACTTCACCCCCGACCACGTGGGCGGCAGCGTCGTCACCCACGACGGCATGACCGTGGCCCGCGTCTCCCACACCGTCCTCCACGAGAAGGGCGACGCCAGCCGGATGGACGTGAGTTACGTCGTCGCGCGGCCCGGGCAGGGCATCGAGCACTTCTCCGACACGCACGTCATGGCCCTCTACGGCCGCGAGGACTACGAGTCGGCCTTCACCAGGGCCGGACTCACGGTGGAGTTCATCGAGGGCGAGTACGCCGGCAACGGCCTCTTCGTCGGCGTCAAGCAGGAAGGTGCGTGAGCGTCGTGCAGGTGCACAAGCTGGGGATCGAGGGCGCCTTCGAGTTCACCCCCGCCGTCTACAAGGACGACCGGGGCCTGTTCTCCAGCCCCTTCCAGAGCGCGGCGTTCGCCGAGGCGACCGGCCGGCCGCTGTTCCCGGTCAAGGACATCAGCCACAACCTGTCGGCCGCCGGCGTCCTGCGCGGCATCCACTACACCGCCACCCCGCCCGGCCGGGCCAAGTACGTCTACTGTCCGCACGGCCGGGTGCGGGACTTCCTGATCGACCTGCGGACCGGCTCACCCACCTTCGGGAAGTGGGAGACGACCGAGCTCAGCGGCGACGACTGCCGTGCTCTGTACGTCCCGGTCGGCGTGGGTCACGCCTTCCTCTCCCTGGAGGACGCCTCCATGATCGTCTACGTCATGTCCGAGGGCTACGTCCCGGAGAACGAACGCGCCGTCTCCCCGCTCGACCCCGAGCTGGGCCTGCCGCTCCCCGGGGGACCGCCGCCCGCACAGTCGGAGCGGGACCTGTCCGCGCCCACCCTCGCCGAGGCCCGTGAGCGGGGCCTGCTGCCCTCCTACGACGCCTGCCTGGAAGTGGAGGCCCAGCTGTGGCCGTGACACCCCCGCTGATCGTGCTGCTCGGCGCCACCGGCTTCGTCGGCTCCGCGGTGCTGCGCGAGCTCGCCGCCGAGCCGGTCCGGATCCGGGCCGTCTCCCGCCGCCCGGCCCCGGTCCCGGAGGGTGCCGGCGACAGGGTCGAGGTGCGCACCGCCGACCTGACCGCACCCGGAGCGGTCGCCGAGTCGCTGGACGGCGCCGACGTCGTGGTGCACACCCTGCTCCACAACGCCGGGGCCACCACCTGGCGCGTCGAGGACGGCGACACCGGCGCCGAGCGGCTCAACGTCGGCGTGGCCCAGGACGTCGTCGAGACCCTGCGCGCCCGCCGTACCGAGGGCGCCCCACCGGTGCGGGTGCTGTTCGCGGGAGCCGCCTCGCAGGTCGGCCCGCCGGACAAGGAAGTGCTCGACGGTACGGAGAGCGACCGGCCCAAGGGCGCGTACGACCGGCAGAAGCTCCGTGCCGAGCGGCTCCTGCTGGACGCGGACGCCGAGGGTGTCCTGCGCGCCGCCTCCCTCCGGCTGCCCACCGTCTTCGGCTACGGCCCGTCCTCCACGGCCCGGGACAAGGGGGTCGTCTCCGCCATGGTGCGCCGCGCCCTGTCCGGGGAGCCCCTGACGATGTGGCACGACGGAACCGTGCGGCGCGACCTGCTCTACGTCGAGGACGCCGCCCGCGCCTTCATCGCCGCCCTGGACCACATCGACGAGCTGGCCGGCCGCCACTGGCTGCTCGGCACGGGTTCGGGCCGCCCGCTCGGCGAGGTGTTCCGTACCGTGGCGGACCTGGCGGCCGGCCGTACGGGCGAGCCGGCCGTACCCGTGGTGTCCGTGGAGCCGCCCGCGCACGCCGAGGCCGGCGACTTCCGCAGCGTCACCGTCGACTCCTCCGCCTTCCGTGCCGTGACCGGCTGGCAGCCCCGGACGAGCCTGGACGAGGCGCTGCGGCGCACGGTGGCGTTCCAGGCCGACGGCGGCGAGGGGGCTCTGTCGTGACCGCGCCCGCCGTCCTGGCGCCGCCGCTGCGGCCGCGCACCGATCCGGAACTGGCGGCCCGGCTGGCCCGCTCGGCCGCCACCGCGGACGGCCACTTCCTGAGCACGGCCGACGTCGACGCCTGGCTCGCCGGCCGGGCACGCGCCCATCGCTTCCGGGTGGACCGGGTCCGGCTCGACCGCCTCGACGGCTGGTCCTTCGCCGAGGGCACCGGCAACCTGGTCCATCACACCGGGCGGTTCTTCAGCGTCGAGGGGCTGTCCGCCTCGGTCGGCGAGGGCCCGGCCCACACCTGGGAGCAACCCGTCATCCGGCAGCCTGAGGTCGGTATCCTCGGCCTCCTCGCCAAGGAGTTCGACGGAGTCCTGCACTTCCTGATGCAGGCCAAGATGGAGCCCGGGAACCGCAACCTCCTCCAGCTGTCCCCGACCGTGCAGGCGACCCGCAGCAACTACTCCGCCGTGCACCGCGGTTCACGGGTGAAGTACCTGGAGTACTTCGCAGGCGAGGGGCGCGGCCGGGTTCTCACCGACGTGCTCCAGTCCGAGCACGGCTCCTGGTTCTTCCGCAAGTCCAACCGGAACATGCTCGTCGAGGCCGACCCGGGCACCGACGTCCCGCTCCACGACGACTTCTGCTGGCTCACCCTCGGCCAGCTGGGCCGGCTGCTGCGCCGCGACAACGTGGTGAACATGGACTCCCGCACCGTCCTCGCCTGCTTCCCCGCGCCGCCCTCGGACGGGGGAGCGCTGCTCACCGACGCCGAACTGCAGTCCTGGTTCACCGTCGAACGCTCCCGCCACGACGTGGACGTCCAGCGCGTCCCGCTGGCCGGCATCAGGGGCTGGCGGTACGGCGACGACGTGATCGAGCGGGACGACGGCCGCTACTTCCGGGTGGTGGGCGTGCGCGTCGAGGCCGGCAGCCGGGAGGTCGGCGGCTGGGACCAACCACTGATCGAACCCACCGGCACCGGAGTGACGGCGTTTCTGTACCGCACCTTCGAAGGGCTGCCGCACCTGCTGGTCAACGCCAAGGTGGAGGCCGGTTTCCTGGACACCGTGGAGATCGCGCCCACCGTCCAGGCCACGCCCGGCAACTGGGCGCACCTCCCCTCCCGGGACCGGCCGCCGTTCCTGGACCTGGCGCTCGATCCCCCGGCCGACCGGGTGCGCTACGCGGCCGTGCACTCGGAGGAGGGCGGACGCTTCCTCAACGCCGAGAGCCGCTACCTGTTCATCGAGACCGACGAGTCCGAGACTCCGCTGACCCCGCCCCCCGGGTACCAGTGGGCCACGCCGGCCCAGCTGCGCGCGCTCACCGGCCACGGCCACTACGTCAACGTCCAGGCGCGGACCCTCCTGGCCTGCCTGGAGACCGGCGCGGTACGGCTCCAGGGCGCGGGCGGCGCCCCGGCGGGTCCCGGGTGAACCGGAGCCGGAACAGCCCGGGCGGGACGGCCGCCGGCCCGACGCCGTGCCGTCCCCGAGGAGAGGCGAGGAACCGATGACGACGCACGTCCCCGCGGTGCTCCCGGCCATGCCGGCCCTGTCACCCGGCGTCCGCCGGATCACCCTGGACGCGGCGGGCCTCGGCCTGTCCGCGCTGCTCGCCGAGCCGGAGCACACCGCTCCGCGTGCCACCGTCGTCGCCCTGCACGGCGGCGGCATGAACTCCGGCTACTTCGACGGACAGGCGCACCCCGGGCAGTCCCTGCTCGCCCTCGGCGCCCGCCTCGGCTACACCGTCCTCGCACCGGACCGCCCCGGCTACGGCGCCTCCGCCGCCGCCCTGCCCGACGGTCTGAGCCTCGCCGACCAGGCGGACCGTCTGGCCGCCGCCCTCGACGCCTACGCCGCGACCCGTCCCATCGGCGCCGGGATCTTCCTGCTCGCCCACTCCTACGGCGGCAAGCTCGCCCTCACCGCCGCCGCCCGCCAGGCCGGCCACGGGCTGCTGGGCCTGGACATCTCCGGCTCCGGGCACCGGTACGCCGTACCGCTCGACACCCTTCCCGACGAGTACGGCCACGGCCCCTGGCCCCGGACCTGGGGCAAGCTGTGCCTCTACCCGCCGGGCGCGTTCCGGGACAGCGGCGCGCGGGTGGCCCCGATGCCGCTGCTGGAGCGCCGGGAGGCCAGAGCCTGGCCGGAGATCTTCGCCTCGGTCGCCGGGCGGGTGCGGGTACCGGTGCGCCTCACCTTCGCCCAGTACGAGGCGTGGTGGCGCCACGACGAGGAGGCCGTGGCCGAGCTGCGACGACACCTGGCCGGAGCACGCTCCGTTACGGTCGACCGGCTCCCGGGCGCCGGCCACAACGTCAGCCTGGGCTGGGCCGCCCGCTCGTACCACCTGCGCGCTCTGGGCTTCCTGGAGGAGTGCCTCGCCCTGCGCGAGAGCGCTCCGCCCGGACGTTGAGGGCGGCGGCATGTTCGGACGGCTTCGGACCACGGTGTTCGGCTCCCTGTCGGTGCGCAACTTCCGTCTCTTCGCGGCCGGCCAGCTCGTGTCCGCCGCGGGCACCTGGATGATGGTCGTGGCCCAGGACTGGATGGTCCTCGCCCTCAGCGACGACTCGGCCGCGGCCCTGGGCGTGGTCACGGCCCTGCAGTTCGGTCCGCTGCTGCTGTTCACCCTGTACGGCGGGCGGCTCGCCGACCGCTACGACAAGCGGATGCTGCTCACCGTCGCCAACCTGGTCTCCCTCGCGCTCGCCCTGGGACTCGCGGTGCTGGAACTGACCGGTGGGGCCCGGCTGTGGCACATCCACCTGTTCGCGCTCGCCCTCGGCACGGTCAACGCCTTCGAGATACCGGCCCGGATGGCCTTCGTCAGCGAACTGGTCGGCACCCGGCTGCTGCCCAACGCCTCCGCGCTCAGCGCGGCCTACTTCAACACGGCCCGGGTGGCCGGACCGGCCCTGGCGGGACTGCTGATCGGCGTGATGGGGCCCGGCCCGGTCATGCTGCTCAACGCGGTGAGTTACCTGGCCACGGTGGTCGGTCTGCGGCGGATGCGCACCTCCGAGCTGCACCGGACCGAGCGGCCCGCCGGGCGGGGCGGTGTCCTCGACGGACTCCGGTACGTGGCGAGCCGGCCGGATCTGCTGTCGCCCACGCTCCTGGTCGCGGTGATCGGCCTGGCCGGTCTCAACTTCCAGCTGACCCTCCCCTTGATGGCGAAGACCGTCTTCCACGCCGACGCCACCTCCTTCGGGCTGCTCACCTCGGCGCTGGCGGCCGGCTCCCTGCTGGCGGCGCTGGCCGGTACCGGCCGCCGGGGCCGGCCACCGGCCCGCACGGTCCTGGTGTCCGCGCTGGCCTTCGGCCTGCTGGAGACCGCGGCGGGCGGGGCCCCCGGCTTCACCTCAGCCGTGGTCCTGCTGGGCCTCACCGGCTTCGCGTCGATCTACTTCGTGCAGGCCGCCAACCACCGCATCCAGCTCGGCAGCGATCCCGGATACCGGGGACGGGTGATGGCCCTCTACACCCTGATCCTCCAGGGCTCCACCCCGCTGGGCGCCCTGCTGGTGGGCCTCCTCGCCGAGGCGCTGGGCGCCCGCTCCGGGCTGGTCGTCGGTGGCCTCGTCTCCACGGCGGCCGCGCTGGTCGCCCTGGTCGTGGAGCGCCGGTCCCGACCGGCGCCGGACCCGCGGCCCGTCCCCGCGTCCAAGGTTGCGCACCCGACGGAGAACGGCACATGACCTACCCACGGGATCTCCCCGTCGGCCCCCGCATGGAGACGCCGGCCGGCGACGTGCACCTGTGGGCGCTGGACACGCCTGAGGGAACACAGGTGCCGGCGGCCGCCGCGGCGGAGCTGAGCCCGTCGGAGCGGCGGCGGGCCGCCGCCTTCGTCCGGCCCGCCGGGCGGCTGCTCTACGTCCGCGCGCACCTCGCCCTGCGCCGGCTGCTGTCCGCGTACGCCGGCGTCGCCCCCGCGCTCCTGGATCTGCGCCAGGACGCCTGCCCGCGGTGTGCGGGGCCGCACGGGCGTCCGGTGCTGGCCGGTCCGCCGGGGCTCCACTTCTCGCTCTCCCACAGCCACGGCCTCGCCCTGATCGGCATCGCCCGGACACCGGTGGGCGTGGACGTGCAGCGGCTACCGACCGCCCGGACCGTGGAACTGTGCCTGCCGGTCCTGCACCCGACGGAGCAGCGGGAGCTGCTCGAACTGCCGGCGGCGGCCCGGCCCCGCGCCTTCGCCGAGCTGTGGACCCGCAAGGAAGCCCTGCTCAAGGGGGTCGGCACCGGACTGAGCCACGGCGTCGGCGCGGCCCCCTACCTGGGCACACACCACGCCTCGGGCCGCTCGGCCGGCGCGCTGGGCTGGTCGGTGGCGGATCTGCCCGGCTGCCCGGACCACGCGGCCGCCTGGGCCCTCGCCGCCGGCACCGGCCCCGCCCGAGCCGTTCTGCGCGAACTGCCCCACGCGTTCCTGCACCTTCCGGGCCGTCAGGCGGCCGAGCTGCTCGGCGGGGTCGAGCCGGCCCTGTGCACGACAGAGCCGGCACCCGGCCGGCCCGGACCAAGCCCGTCCCGACCACGACGACAGGGGGAGACATGGCCGAGGCCATGACGACCGACAGGTTCGAGGAACTGCTCCGGGTCAAGGAGGAAGCCCACCGGGGCCCTGATCCGAAGGCCACCGAACGACAGCACGCGAAGGGCAAGCTGACCGCGCGCGAGCGCATCGAACTCCTCGTCGACAAGGGGAGTTTCACCGAGGTGGAGGCGCTGCGCCGGCACCGGGCGGTCGGCTTCGGCCTTGAGGCCAAGCGGCCCTACACCGATGGTGTGGTCACCGGCTGGGGCACCGTCGAGGGGCGCACCGTCTTCGTCTACGCCCACGACTTCCGTATCTTCGGCGGAGCTCTGGGCGAGGCCCACGCCCAGAAGATCCACAAGCTGATGGACATGGCGATCTCCGCGGGCGCCCCTCTCGTCTCGCTCAACGACGGAGCCGGCGCCCGGATCCAGGAGGGCGTCTCGGCACTCGCCGGGTACGGCGGGATCTTCCGGCGGAACACCCGCGCCTCCGGAGTCGTCCCGCAGATCAGCGTGATGCTCGGCCCGTGTGCCGGAGGTGCCGCGTACTCGCCGGCGCTGACGGACTTCGTCTTCGCGGTGCGGGACATCTCCCAGATGTTCATCACGGGCCCCGACGTGGTCCAGGCCGTCACCGGCGAGCAGGTCACGCAGAACGAACTGGGCGGCGCGGACGTGCACGCCGGCGTCTCGGGTGTGGCGCACTTCGTCTACGACGACGAGGAGACCTGCCTCGCCGAGGTCCGCTACCTGCTGTCCCTGCTGCCTTCCAACAACCGGGAACTGCCGCCCCGGGTACGCGGTGAGGACCCGGTGGACCGACCCTGCGACGCGCTGCTCGACCTGGTCCCGGCCGACGGCAACCGCTCCTACGACATCCGTGCGGTGATCGAGGAGATTGTCGACGACGGCGAGTTCATGGAGGTGCACGCCTCCTGGGCGCCCAACCTCGTCTGCGCGCTGGCCCGGCAGGACGGCCACGTCGTCGGCGTCGTCGCCAACCAGCCCCTGTTCATGGCGGGCGCACTGGACATCAAGGCCAGCGAGAAGGGGGCGCGGTTCGTGCAGTTCTGCGACTCCTTCAGCATCCCGCTGGTGACCCTCGTCGACGTGCCGGGCTTCCTGCCGGGTGTCGACCAGGAGCACGACGGCATCATCCGGCGCGGCGCCAAGCTGCTCTACGCGTACTGCAACGCGACCGTTCCGAGGATCTCGGTGGTGCTCCGCAAGGCCTACGGTGGCGCCTACATCGTCATGGACTCGCGGTCCATAGGCGCGGACGTCGCGCTGGCCTGGCCCTCCAACGAGATCGCGGTGATGGGCGCCGAGGGCGCGGCCAACGTGGTCTTCCGCCGTGAGATCGCCGCCGCGCGGGACCCGGACGCGACACGCTCCGAGAAGATCGAGGAGTACCGGCGCGAACTGGTCCACCCGTACTACGCCGCGGAGCGCGGCCTGGTCGACGACGTGATCGACCCACGGGAGACACGCTCGGTGCTCTGCCGAACGTTGTCCATGCTCGTCACCAAGGACGTCGACCTGCCGCACCGCAAGCACGGAAACCCGCCCCAGTGATGTCCGACCCTGCCGCCAGGAGGAGCTGACCATGCGTCACACGACCGACGTGGATACCCCCAGCAACCTGTTCCGGATCGAGCGGGGCGCTCCCGACGCCGAGGAACTGGCCGCCCTCACAGCCGTCCTGCTGTCCCGGGCCGCCGCGGCCGGCGTCGAGCCGGACGACCTGTCCCGCCGCCATCGGGCGACGGCCCGGTGGCAGCGGCCGGAGCGCACCCCCGCCTACGTGGCCCCGCACGGCTGGCGCTCCGCCGCCGCCCACCACCGTGCCCGCACCCTCTGAGAGGACTGTCATGACCACGCACGACGAACTCGACCAGTTGCGCACCCGGATACTGCGGCTCACCGACCGCGCCGAGGTGACCGAGGTGTGCGACCTCTACGTCATCCACCTCGACCGGAGCCGCCACGAGGACACCTGGTTCGGCTCGGTCTTCACCGAGGACGTCCATCTCGCCTTTCCCTTCGGTGAGTACAAGGGCTTCGAGGGGCTGACGGGCTTCCAGCGGATGGCTCGTACGAACTTCGAGCGGACCCATCACCTCGCGGGGAACTACGAGGTCCAGCTCTACCCGGAAGGCGACCACGACCGGGCACGGGTACGGGCCCACCTGATGGCCGTGCACGTCAGCAGGCGTGAGGAGCCGGCGGCCGAGCACTTCGAGATCGGCGGCCACTACGAGGCCGACCTCGTGCGCACCGGCGCCGGCTGGCGGATCCGGAGGTTCGCCTTCGACCTGGTGTGGCACGCCGGGCAGCGGCCGGCCGCCGGTCACTGACCCGGGGGCGGCCGGGGAGCGGGGGCGGGCCGGGACCGGGCAGCCGGGGGGGCGCGGCCGGCGCCCCCCACCCGCGCCGCCTCAGCTCCGGGCAAGGTACCCGTGCAGGAACGCTCGCACGCCGGCCGTCGCCATGGCGACCAGTTCCTCCTCGCACATCGCGTCCGCACCGGCCGGGCCCCGGCCCCAGGTGTTGGTCACGAGCACCACGAAGTGCTGGGCCGCGAAGTCGGCGTCGGAGACCCGCAGTAACCCGCGTTCGGCGAGTCGGGCCATGCAGGAGGCGAGGATGCGCTGGACGCGCAGCGGTCCCGCCTTCTGCCAGGTCTCGCGAAGATGAGGCGGGAAGTCGTCGCCGGCGGTGCTGATCCGGCCGACGATCGCGAAGTGGTCGGTGAACTCCGGTCGGGGCCGCACCCAGTCCCTGGCCAGCCTGATCAGGTCGGCCTCCAGATCATCGCCGGCCGTGACGCCGCCGAGGTGGCGCAGGGTCATCGCCTCGTGCGAGGCGGCCACCTGTTCGGTGCTGTCCGTGACGACGGTGGCGAACAACTCCTCTTTGCTGACGAAGTGGTTGTAGATCGTGCGGGTGGAGACACCCGCCTTGGCGGCGATCTCGTCGATGCTCGCGCCCCCGTAGCCGGCCTGGCCGAATACCTTCCGCGACGCACGCAGGATGGCCCGTCGTTTCGCGGGGTATCCCTTGCGAGGTCGTGCTCGGCCGGGCTCTCCGGTGTCCGTCATCGTGGCGCCTCCTCGTGAACCGCTACGTTAGCTCCCTGCCCTTACAGCGAGTACTTTACTTGCTCGCATACAGGTTGTACTTTACCTTTATGAGCCAATCACGGAAGCTCGACGGCGCCGAGCTGCCCTCAGGGGCGCCCCCTCCTCCCGTCGGGAGAGTCAAGGCCGGGCTGACCCTCGGGTCCGTCCTCCTCGGCTACCTGATCATCCCGATGGCCATGTCCGGCACCAGCGTCGCGCTGCCCCGCATCGCCGCCGACCTCGGCGGCAGCGGTGGTGCTCTGCAATGGGTGGTCACGGGCTACTTCCTCGCGGCCTCGTGCCTGATGCTCGTGGCGGGATCACTCGGTGACCTGTTCGGCCGGCGCCGGATCTTCCGGGTCGGGGCCGCGCTCTACACGCTCAGCACCTTCGGCGCCGCTCTGGCGCCGCACGTGCTGGTCCTCGACGCGGCCCGCACCCTGTCAGGGGTGGGGGCCGCGGCGGTGATGGCGTGCGGGGGCGCCATCCTGGCGAGCACCTTCCGGGGCGCCGCCCGGATCAGGGCCTTCGCCATGGTCGGAACCACCGTGGGGGTCGGCCTCGCCTTCGGACCGACCTTCGCGGGCTGGCTGGTGAGCACCGTCGGCTGGCGTGAGATGTTCGCCGCGTTCGCCGCCGTGGGCGTGCTGTTCGTGGCGGGCACGCTGTTCATGTCCGAGTCCGCGGCCGAGCAGCGCTCCCGGTTCGACCTGGCCGGCAGCCTGACCTTCATGCTCGGCATCATCGGCCTGATGTACGGCACCAACCTGGTGGCCTCGTCCGGCTGGACCAGCCCGAAGGTGCTGGGCTGTGTCGGCGCCGGTCTGCTGATGTTCGCGCTGTTCGTCGTCGTCGAGCGGCGCGCCCATACGCCGGTCCTCGACCTGGAGCTGCTCCGTGGCGGTCCGTTCACGGGCTGGCTGCTGGCCGCGCTCGCCATGGCCGTCGGCACGGTCGGCGTCCTGGTCTATCTGCCGACGTACCTGCAGGGTGCGGGCGGCTACTCCGCCGGAGACGCCGGCACCATGATGCTGGCGATGACCCTGCCGGTCCTTTTGGTGCCCCCCCTGGCCGGAAAGCTGGTCAACCAGGGCACGCCGCCCCGGCTGCTGATCATCCTGGCGATCGGGCTGATCGCCGGCGGCAACGCCTGGCTCACCGTTCTCGCCCCCGGTTCGGGCATCGCCAACCTGGTCGGACCGCTGGTGCTGCTCGGCGTCGGCAACGGTCTGGCCGCCGCCCTCATCGACGCGCAGGCGATGGAACACGTCGCCCCCGACCGGGTCGGCATGGCGTCGGGGCTGTTGAACACCATGCGCGGCGGTGCCAACGCCCTGGTCCTCGCGATCTTCGGTGCCCTCCTGATCACCCTGATGGAGTCGTCCGTGGGTGGACGTGAGGTGGCCGGCCGGGTCGCCGCCGGCGACCTGGGCGGGGGCCGCACCGAGTTCCTGACCGCGAAGTACACCGAAGCCTGGCATGTCGTGCTGTGGGCGGTCGCCGCCCTGTGCGCGGTGTCGGCCCTGGTGGTCCACCGTCTGATCGGCCCCCGGCCCGCGCACCGCGAGGACCCGGCGCCCGCCCCGCAGCCGGCCGGAACCGCCGTGAACGAGAAGGAGTGACGGCTGTGCCCACGACACTGCCGACGACGTCCATGGGCGGCACCGGCCTCGTGGTTCCCCTCCAGGGACTGGGCTGCATGCGGATGACCGAATCGGCCGCCGCGGCCGGCCGGGCCGAGGCGAGCACCATCGTCAACCACGCGCTGGACCTCGGCGCCACCATGATCGACACCTCCGACGATGGTGTCCCTCTGCGCCGAACTCGGCGTCGGGGTGGTGCCGTTCTCGCCCAACGGCCGCGGGCTGCTCAGCGGCCGGCCGGACACGACGGCGGGGTTCGCCCACACCTTTCCCGGCCGTGAGGACCTCCCCGCCGCCTCGATCCTGCTCGGCGCCGACGAGCTGAACCGGCTCGACGCGGCGTCACCGCCCCCCGCCTGATCCGCGACAGCTCCAGCGCGAGACCCCTCGACCCGTACCCGTGCCCGTACCCGCCCGCCCATCCGCTTCCTGGAGGAACCGTGTTCATCGCCTACGTCGTCGTCGCCGTCCTGCTGTCGATCCTGCTGGCCTTCTCCGGCCGCAGCATGCTGGTCAAGGACAAGGACATCATGGAGACACTCGACCGGCTGGCCGTGCCGAAGAGCTGGATCCCCATGCTGGCCCTGCTGAAGTTCGCGGGCGCCGTGGGCCTGTTGATCGGCATCTTCTACCGGCCGCTGGGCATCGCCGCCGCGATCGGTGTGGTGCTCTTCTTCATCGGCGCGGTCATCTCCCACCTGCGGGTCAAGGACGCCAAGGGTGCTCCGGTGCCGGTCGTCCTCGTCCTGCTGGCGGCTGCCCCGGTGGTCCTCGGACTCGCCACGGTGTGACGGTGCGCGGAATGCCGCGCTCCTCAGGCCCGCACGGGCGACGCCGTGCGGGCCTGAGCGGGCTCGGCCATTGCATACGATGCGGGTGGTGTCCGTTGTCAGCCGCCGTGGACACAAGGGCTTGGGAAAGGATGCTTCGTGGCAGGCAGGATGGTGGAGAAGCGGGAGTCGATCATGCGCGGGGCCCGCGCGGTCTTCGGCCGTGACGGGTACACGCGTACCAGTGTCGACGCGATCGCCAAGGAGGCGGGGGTCTCCACCCGGACGATCTACAACCACTTCGAGAACGGCAAGGCCGAGCTGTTTCGCATCATCGTCGAGGAGGGCGCGGTCCAGATCCACGACGCGCAGCTCGACGTGATCGACCGCTGGCTGCGCAAGGTCACCGACCTGGAGGACGACCTCGTCGACTTCGGACGGGCCTGGGTCGAGCCGCTCGGCACCTTCCCGGATCACTTCGCGCTGGTGAGGCAGTTGCGGGCGGAGGTGGGGCACCTGCCACCCGAGCTCCTGAAGGCATGGGAGGAGGCCGGGCCGCTGCGGGTCGAGAGCGCCCTCGGGGAGCGTTTCCAAGCCCTGGCGGACGACGGCATGCTGTGGACCGACGACCCGCGCCAGACCGCGGTGCACTTCCTCCAGCTGATCTCGGGAGAGATCATCGACCGCTCCTACTACGGAGCGCTGCCGCTGCCTGCCGAAGAGGTGAGCAGCCTTGTCCGCTCCGGCGTCCGGGCCTTCCTGCGCGGCTACCTGCCGCGCTGACCGGACCTCGGGGACGGGCGTGCCCGACGCCGCATGACGTTCACCTGACGTAACCGCGTCAACATTTGCATCGCCCTCTCTTGAGCCGCACACCGGCAGCGACAAGGCTTACGAACACCGCGAAGGTCGTTCACCTCCGCGCGCGCACCGGTGTTGGGCACAGAGAGAGGCAGCCATGTCGGCATCCGCACGTACCGTCCGGTTCGGATTCGGTCCCTGGAGCGCCGGAGTCGGTGACTCCGCCGACCTGCTCCGGTACGCCGTTCAGGCCGACCGTGCCGGACTCGACCTCTTCACCCTCTCCGACCACCCCCACGTGGGCGGCAGGCTCGACGCGTACGCCGTCCTCGGCGTCGTCCTCGGCAGCACCTCCCACCTCACCGGTGCCGTCAACGTCACCAACCTGCCGAGCCGCCCCGCCCCCATGCTGGCCCGCTCGATCACCTCGCTGTCGGCACTCTCCGGCGGCCGGGTCGCGCTCGGGCTCGGGGCGGGCGGCTCCGGGGACGACATCGTGCGCCTGGGCGTGCCCCGGCTCACCCCCGGTCAGGCCGTCCGGGCGCTGGAAGAGGCGGTCACCGTGATCCGCAAGCTCTCCGGGGGAGGAGCACCGGTCACGTTCGAGGGCGAGTTCACCTCCCTGGACCGGGCCGAGCCGTCCCCGGTCCCGGCCCCACCCGTCTGGACCGGCTCCGTCGGCCCGAAGTCCCTGGCCGTCACGGGGCGGGTGGCCGACGGGTGGTTCCCCGGGCACGCCTCCGACTGGGCGAGCGAGCTGTACCGCGATTCCCGGCCGCGCATCGACGAGGCCGCGGCCGCGGCGGGCCGCGACCCCGCGGACATCGAGACCATCTTCAACCTCCCCGGTCGCATCACCGACCACCCGCTGCCCCGGACCCGGGACGAGGACGGCCGCTGGGCCGGCGGGTCCGTCAGCCAGTGGGTCGAGGAACTCACCCGCGCCGTCCTCGAACACGGCGCCGGCGGGTTCGTGTTCTTCGACTTCGCCGATCCCGCGCCCACGGACGTCTCGCTGGGCCGCTGGGCCACCGAGATCGTCCCGGCGGTCCGCGAGGCACTGGCCAAGGGCTGACGCCGCTTGGACACCTCGTCCGCCGCCCCACGCGCTACGCCAGGAGACACTCCTCATGAAGGCAATCCGCCCGCTCAGAACCCTCGCCCTGCTCGCATGCTCCGCACTCGTCCTCAGCGCCTGTGACAGCGGCGCCGCGGGGGGCGCGGACCCGGGCCGGCCGGTCAGCGGCGGCACCCTCACCTACGCCGTCAACTCCGAACCGGTGAACCTCGACCCGCACGCCAGCCCGCAGGACGTCACCGCGCTCTTCGCGCGGCCCGTGCTCGACTCGCTCGTCTCGATGGACGCGGACGGCCGGATCCGGCCCTGGCTGGCCAAGTCCTGGAGCGTCTCCGCCGACGGGAAGACGTACACGTTCACCCTGCGGGAAGGGGTCACGTTCCACGACGGGACGCCGTTCGACGCGGAAGCGGTCAAGGCCAACCTCGACCACGTCGTCGACCCGAAGACGAAGTCCGAGATGGCGGCCGGCTACATCGAGCCCTACCGGGGCACGAAGGTGACCGGACCACACACCGTCGCGGTCTCCCTGGAACGTCCGCACGCGCCGTTCCTCGCCGCGCTCTCCACGGCCTACCTCGGAATACAGTCGCCCGCGGCGCTGCGCCGGGGGGCGGAGTCGATCTCCCGGAAGCTGGTCGGCTCGGGGCCGTTCGTCATGGAGAACTTCACCCCGCGCAAGGGCGCCGAGTACCGGCGCAACGAGGGCTACGACTGGGCGCCCGGGACCAGGAGCCGCAAAGGCCCCGCCCGGCTGAAGGGTCTCGAACTCCAGGTCGTCACCGAGGACTCCGCCCGGGTGGGCGCACTGACCAGCGGCCAGGTGGACGCCATCGCGCAGGTGCCGCCGTCCGCCGTCCGCCAGGTGGACTCCGACCCGCGGCTGCGTACCGCGAAGCACCAGGCGCCGGGCGGCGCGTACACCTACTACCCGAACACCGGTGCCGGTGTCTTCAAGGACGTCAGGGTCCGCCGGGCGTTCCGGGACGGCATCGACTTCACCACCGTCGTCAAGGAGCTCTACTTCGGCGCGTTCGACCGGGCCCACGCGCCGTTGTCCCCCAGCACCCCCGGCGCTCCCCCCGTTCCGCGGAAGCTGGGGTACGACCCGAAGGGCGCCGCAAAGCTCCTCGACGAGGCGGGCTGGGACGAGCGCGACGATCAGGGATACCGGACGAAGGAAGGCAGCCGCCTCACCGTCCGCTGGCCGTTCGTGCAGGCCAGCGGTGCCCGGGAACAGCGCTCCACCCTCGCCGCCCAGATCCAGGCCGAGGCGAAGGAACTGGGCATCGAGCTGAAGCTCGTCGAGGGCACCCTCAACGAGCTCATCCAGCGGTACTCCAAGGGCGACTACGACCTCATGGACCTCAGCTGGACCCGCGCCGACGGCGACGCCCTGCGGAACCTCTTCCACTCGGACAGCATCGCCACCCCCGAGAAGTTCGGTCAGAACGCCGCCCGGTACGACGACGAGGAGACCGACTCCCTGCTTGAGGAGGCCCTCACGAACTCGGACCCGGAGCGGCGCGAGCAGCTGTACGGTCAGGTGCAGGGCCGGGTGGCCGCCGAGTCGGCCGCCTTCCCCGTCTACGTCACCAACGCGGTCGTGGGCGTCTCCGACAAGGTGCAGGGCCTCGGCTGGGACCCGCAGGCGTACCCGACCTTCGACGACGCGTGGCGGGCCCCGTGACGACCGTGCGACACCATCGGGTGCGCGCGGTCCTGGTCCGCCTGGGTACCTCGGTACTCGTCCTGTGGGGCGCGGTCACCGTCTCCTTCACAGCCCTCCGGCTCACTCCGGGAAGCGTCGAGGACGCGCTGATCGGCACCAGCACCGTCACCCCGCAGGTCCGGGCGCAGATCGTCGCGGACTACGGGCTCGACCAGTCGTTCCTCGTCCAGTACGGCACCTACCTCGGGAACGTGGCGACCGGTGACCTCGGGCACTCCTACCAGCTGCACCGGTCCGTGGCCTCCGCGGTCGGCTCCCAGGCCGGCGACTCCATGGCCCTCGCACTGACGGCCCTGGTACTCGCCCTGGTCGCCTCCACGGTGCTCGCCCTGCTCACCGCCCGCCGGGCCCGGTGGCTGCGCGGGTTCTCCTCAACCGTGGAGCTGGTCGGCGTCTCCGTACCCACGTTCTGGGTGGGCATCCTGCTCCTGACCTTCTTCTCCTTCCGGCTCGGCTGGTTCCCGGCGGCCGGGGGCGAGGGCCTGGCGGGCCTCGTGCTGCCCGCCGTGGCCGTGGCGGTGCCACTGACCGCGCTCCTCACCCAGGTCATGCGCGAAGGGCTGGAGACCGCCCTGGACGAACCGTTCGTCCTCACGGCGCGGGCCCGCGGCATGTCCGACGCCGGAGTCCGGCTGCGGCACGCGCTGCGGCACGCACTCCTGCCCGTCGTCACGCTGGCCGGCTGGATGCTGGGCAGCCTCATCGGGGCGCTGGTCGTCATCGAGCAGGTCTTCAACCGCCAGGGCGTGGGCCGGCTCGTCCTCGCCGCCGTCCAGGACAAGGACATGCCCGTGGTCATGGGGGTCGTGCTGCTCAGCGCGGCCGTGTACGTCACCGTCAGCGCCCTGCTCGACCTGGTGTACCGGATCGTCGACCCCCGCCTGCGGGGTACCGCGTGACCATCCCGGCACCGCTCCGAGTCCGTGCGCTCCGTCGTCGTGCGCCGCGCATCCGTCCCGGACTGTGGTCCGCCATGGCGTTCCTCGTCCTGATCGCGCTCGCCGCGGCCGTCCCGGGCCTGCTGGCCGACGGCTCGCCCACCGCCTCGGACATCAGCCAGACCCTGCGACCGCCCGGCGCCGACCACCCGCTGGGCACGGACGCCAACGGGCGGGACGTCTACACGCGCATCGTCCACGGAGCGCGCCCCTCACTGCTGACCGGCATCGGCGCCACCGCCCTCGCCGTCGTGTGCGGCACCCTGCTCGGCCTGTTGGCGGGACTGGGCGGCCGCGTCGCCGACGAGGTCGTCATGCGGCTGGCCGACATGGTCCTGGCGCTGCCGAGTCTGCTGCTCGCTCTGCTGATCCTCGGTGTCACCGGGCCCGGCACCGTGGGAACCCTGTACGCCATCGCCGTCTACAGCATCCCGCTGTACGCGCGGCTCGTCCGGGTGCAGACCCTGGCGATCCGGCACTCCGGCTACGTCGAGGCCGCCAGGTCACTCGGCCTGCGGGAGCCGGTCATCGTCCTCCGGCACATCGTGCCCAACGCCTTCGGGCCGATCCTGGTGCTCGCCACCATCGAGGTCGGCACCGCGATCGTCGCGGTCTCCTCGCTGAGCTACCTCGGCTTCGGCCCGCAACCGCCCGCGCCCGAGTGGGGCGCGATGCTCGGCGGCGGACGGGACTACTTCGCCATCGCCTGGTGGGTCGCGGTGTTCCCGGGCCTCGCCATCACGGCGACGGTGCTGTCGACCGTCGTCACCGGCCGCTGGCTTCAGCGGCGCCTGGAAGGGAGGCCCACGTGAGCCGTACGCCGCCGCAGGACCAGCCGCTCGTCGAAGTCCGCGGGCTGTCCGTCGCGTTCCCGGGGGAGCGGGGCGCACCGGCCCACGCCGTACGGGACGTCTCGTTCACCGTGCGTCCGGGGGAGTGCCTCGCGATCGCGGGCGAGTCCGGGTCGGGCAAGAGCGTCACCGCTCGCAGCCTCCTCGGTCTCGCCGGGCCGGACGCCCGCGTCACCGCCGAGACGCTGCGCGTCGCGGGCAAGGACGCGACCGGCTACAGCGACCGGCAGTGGCGCGCCGTACGCGGCCGGCACATCGGCCTCGTCCTGCAGGACGCCCTCGTGTCCCTCGACCCGCTGCGCCGCACCGGCCGGGAGATCTCCGAAGCCCTGCGGCTGCACCGCCCCCTCTCGCGCGAGGAGGCCGCCGCCCGTGCGGTCGAGCTGCTGCGCCTGACCGGCACTCCGGAGCCCGAGCTGCGCGCCCGGCAGTATCCGCACCAGTTGTCCGGGGGACTGCGGCAACGTGCTCTCATCGCCTGCGCCCTGGCCTGCGACCCTCCGCTGATCGTCGCGGACGAACCCACGACGGCGCTCGACGTGACGGTCCAGGCCCAGATCCTGCGACTGCTCGCCGAGCGAAAGGCGGCCGGCACGGCCTTGCTGCTCATCAGCCACGACCTGTCCGTGGTGGCGCAGCTGGCCGACCGTGTGATGGTGATGAAGGACGGCCTCGTCGTCGAGGAGGGCCCCGCCCGCCGGCTCCTCACGACCCCGCGGCACCCGTACACCCGCCAGCTGCGCGACGCCGTGCCCACGGGGCTGCGGCGCGCCCGGGACCACGTCGCGCGTCCGGCGACGGCCACGCCCACCGGCCCGGCGGCCGGCGACGGGACGCCGCTGATCGAAGCGCGGGGGCTGTACGCCTCGTACGGCGGACGGCGCGTCGTCGAGGACGTGTCCTTCTCGCTGCGTGCGGGCGAGACGCTCGGCCTCGTGGGCGAGTCGGGTTCCGGCAAGACCACCCTCGCCCGGCTGGTCACCGGCCTGATCCGGCCCGACGACGGCCGACTGCTCGTCGACGGCCGGACCTGGCAGGAGCGGACGGCCCGGGAACGGAGGGAGATCCGGCGGTCCGTCCAGACCGTGCACCAGGACCCGCTGGGCTCCTTCGACCCCCGCTTCAGCGTCCGGCGGGTGCTGGAGGAGGCCCTCACCGCCGGCCGGGACCGGAAGCCCTCCCGGGCGTCGCGACGGGAGCAAGCGGCGGAACTGCTCGAACAGGTCGGCCTCGACGCCGCGTTGCTCGAACGCAGGCCGCTGCGTCTGTCCGGCGGACAGCGCCAGCGCGTCGCCATCGCCCGTGCCCTGGTGCTGCGGCCGCGCGTCCTCATCTGCGACGAGCCGGTCTCCGCGCTCGACGTCACGGTCCAGGCGGAGATCCTGCGGCTCCTCGACGGGCTGCGGGCCGAGCACGGCGTCGCCTGTCTGTTCATCTCCCACGACCTGCGGGTGGTGCGTGAGGTCAGCGACCGGGTAGTGGTACTCAAGGACGGCCGCGCCGTGGAGACGGGTGACACCGAGGACGTCTTCACCGAGCCCCGCCACGCCTACACCCGCGAACTGCTCTCCGCCGTACCCGACCTGCCCGAGAAGGTGCTCATATGACCAGAACCGCGGACAGCGACATCCCCGTCTCCACCGGCCCCTCGGACAGCGGCGCCCCGGCCTTCGCCAGCCCCGCGGACATCGGAACGTACGGTCCGTACGGACCCGGAAGGGTGGCCGAGGGGGCCGAGGGCTGGCAGCGTCCCCGTTACCCGTTCCGTGGCAGGATCACCGCCGACGGCAGCAGCGGGTACCGCGCCGAGCCGGGCCGCTACCACCTCTGGGCGGCGTGGAGCTGCGGCTGGGCACAGCGTGCCGCCATCGTGCGCAAGCTGAAGGGGCTTGAGGAGGTCGTCACGCTGTCCTACGTGGACGACGAACGGGACGGCAGGGGATGGGCGTTCAGGGAACGCCGAGGCCCTGACCCGGTCAGGGGGTTCCGGCTGCTCCTTGACGCGTACGAGGCGACCGAGCCCGGCTACCCGGGCCACATATCCACCCCCGTGCTCTGGGACCGCCGCACCGGCCGTATCGTCAGCAACCATTCCGGCGACATCACCACCGACCTGTGCACCGCCTTCGACGCGTGGGCCGCTCCGGGTCCGGACCTGCGGCCGGAACCGCTCCGCTCCGAGATCGACGAGCTGAACGAGTACCTCTACGAGAACGTCAACGACGGGGTGTACCGCGTCGACGGCGCCGGGACGCAGGCCGGGTACGAGTCGTCGCGACAGCGGGTGTGCCAGGCGCTGGAGGCGCTCGACGCCCGGCTCGCGGACCGCAGATACCTGCTCGGTGACGCGGTGAGCGAACCGGACGTCCGGCTCTGGCCGACACTCGCCCGGTTCGACCTCGCCTACAACCCGGTCGGCGGCATCTGCCGCGGTGGCCTCCGGGCCTTCCCGCACCTGTGGGCGTACGCACGCGGCCTGTACCGCCTGCCCGCCTTCCGGGGCACCACCGACTTCGGCGCCTACCGCATGAGCCCGCCTCCCGAGCGGGCCGACGGCGTCCGGCACATCGACGTCGACCCCGCGGACCTCGACTGGCGGTGAGGCCGCGGTGTGACGCTGCGGTGTGCGGGCGAACTCTCCTGTCACTCACCGCCGTTGTCCACCCCCAGCATGAGCAACGATGGTTGCAGTGTTTGCCATCATTGTTGTACCTTCAGAGCACATGACATCGTGTCAGTCAATGCGAAGAAAGCAGGACCCATGACCCGGATCGCCGTCATCGTCGGAAGCACTCGTCCCACGCGCCGTACCGCGGTCGCCGCGCAGTGGGTTCTCGAAGCCGCAGGACGCCACCCGGCCGTCAAGAACGAGGACGTCACCGTAGAACTGGTGGACCTGGTCGACTTCAACCTTCCCCACCTGGACGAGCCCGCGCCGGCGGCCTTCGGTGTGTACACCCACGAGCACACCAAGCGCTGGGCGGCTGCCATCGCCGGGTTCGACGGCTTCGTCTTCGTCACCCCCGAGTACAACGCCTCCCTTCCCGGTTCGCTGAAGAACGCCATCGACTTCCTGCACGGCGAGTGGGCGCACAAGCCGGCCGGATTCGTCGGCCACGGCGTCCACGGCGCCACCCGCGCCGTCGAGCACCTGCGCGGCGTCCTGGCCGAGCTGAAGGTCGCCACGGTCAGCAGCCAGGTCGCCCTCTCCGCCTTCACCGACTTCGCCATCACCGACCCCACCCTCCCCGGCGACATCACCCCCGGCGAGCACCAGGAGGCCACCCTCCACGAGCTGCTCGACGACCTCGTCCTCTGGGCCGAGTCCTTCAAGCAGGTCCGAGCGACGGTCGCGCAGAAGGCCGCGACCGAGGCCTGACACCGGCCGCTCCGGTTCGCCCCTGACGGCGAACCCATGCCCCTACGGGGCCCCGGCCTACGGGGCCCCGTAGGGGCAGTAGGAGGCCTGCCGGAGTGGACGTGCCGGCGCCGCACCGACCGGCGGCAGTCGGGCGGCCCGGGGGAGTTTCACCCCCGGGCTCCCACGGATCCGTACGTGACAGTCTCCCGTCATACGGCTCCTGTCGTCCTGGTCACCGGACCCGGGCGGGCTGGGGCATCCCGCTCGCCCCGTCGCCGGAGGGTCTTCCTCAGCCGAGAGTGATGCGGCGGAACCTCCTGAGCGCGAGCAGCATGAACGCACCCGTGATCAGGCAGGCGCAGACCACGGCGTAGGGGAGTGCGTGCACGACCGGCCAGGTGTCGCTCGTCGGAACGCCGGCCGGCGGCGGGTTGCC
>NZ_JBEZYG010000043.1:37609-38592 GCF_040638385.1 Streptomyces sp. NPDC026589 | reverse complement strand
CGCCCGGTTACATTCCGAACCCGGAAGCTAAGCCTTTCAGCGCCGATGGTACTGCAGGGGGGACCCTGTGGGAGAGTAGGACGCCGCCGAACAATCTTTCAAGGACCCCTGGTCCCAGCGTTCAACGCTGGGACCAGGGGTCCTTTTGTTTTTCCCGAAGCGCGTCGACTGGTCGGCTGCGCGAGAATGTCTGTGGTACCCGAAGACAGGAGTCACACCCATGTCCACCAACTCTCCCGACGATCGTCCGGAGCGCGAGCCGCGTCGCCGGGACGGCGGTGACAGGGGCGGTTACCGCGGTGGTCGTGACGACCGGTCCGGTGCCGGCGCGCCTCGACGCGACAACGACCGTGGCGGCTTCCGCCGTGACGACAACCGGCCTTCTGGCACCGGTGGCAGCACTGGCGGTGGCTTCCGCCGTGACGACCGTGACCGCGATCGAGGGCCGCGTCGTGACGACAGCCGGCCGACCGGCGGTGGCTTCCGCCGGGACGACAACCGTGGCGGTGGCTCCGGTGGTGGGTTCCGTCGTGATGACAATCGTGGTGGGGACCGTGATCGTGGGCCTCGTCGTGATGACGACCGTGGTGGCCGTCCCAGCGGTGGCTTCGAGCGTCGTGACGACCGGCCGCGTGGTCCCCGTCGTGACGACGACCGGCCCTCCGGCGGTGGGTTCCGCCGCGACGACAACCGCGGCGGTGGCTCTGGCGGCGGTTTCCGCCGGGACGACAACCGGCCTACCGGTGGCTCCGGTGGGGGGTTCCGTCGTGACGACAACCGCGGTGGTGGCTTTGAGCGTCGTGACGACCGGCCGCGCGGCCCGCGCCGTGACGACGACCGGCCCTCCGGTGGTGGGTTCCGTCGTGACGACAGCCGCGGTGGTGGCTCCGGTGGTGGGTTCCGTCGTGATGACAATCGTGGTGGGGACCGTGATCGTGGGCCTCGTCGTGATGACGACCGTGGTGGGTACCGGGGTGGTCAGC
>NZ_JBEZYG010000043.1:0-37511 GCF_040638385.1 Streptomyces sp. NPDC026589 | reverse complement strand
GCAGCGTGATGACCGTGGTGGTCGTCCCAGCGGTGGCGGTGGCTTCGAGCGTCGTGACGACCGGCCGCGTGGTCCCCGTCGTGACGACGACCGGCCGACCGGTGGTGGGTTCCGTCGTGATGACAATCGTGGTGGGGACCGTGATCGTGGGCCTCGTCGTGATGACGACCGTGGTGGGTACCGGGGTGGTCAGCAGCGTGATGACCGTGGTGGTCGTCCCAGCGGTGGCGGTGGCTTCGAGCGTCGTGACGACCGGCCGCGTGGTCCCCGTCGTGACGACGACCGGCCCTCCGGCGGTGGCTTCCGCCGGGACGACAACCGTGGCGGTGGCTCCGGTGGCGGTTTCCGCCGGGATGACAGCCGTGGCGGTGACAGGGACCGGGGCGGATACCGCGGCGGTCAGCGCGACGACCGGGACCGCGGTGGTTTCCGGGGACGCGATGACCGGGGCGGCGACCGCGATCGTGAGCCGATCAAGCGGCTGCCGATTCCGGACGACGTCACGGGCCACGAGATCGACAAGGACGTGCGCCAGGAGCTCATGAGCCTGCCGAAGACCCTTGCCGAGGACGTCGCGCGCAACCTGGTCATGGTGGCCCGGCTGATCGACGAGGACCCCGAGGAGGCGTACGCGTACGCCCGTATCGCCCTTCGGCTCGCGTCCCGCGTCGCCGCAGTGCGTGAGGCGGCCGGGTTCGCGGCATACGCGACGCAGAAGTACGCCGAGGCGCTCGCCGAGTTCCGGGCGTCCCGGAGGATGACCGGGTCCGTGGACCTGTGGCCCGTCATGGCGGACTGCGAGCGTGGGCTCGGGCGTCCCGAGCGGGCGATGGCGATGGCCGGCGAGCCCGAGGTGCAGAAGCTGGACAAGGCCGGACAGGTCGAGATGCGACTGGTGGCCGCCGGGGCGCGTCGTGACATGGGCCAGATCGACGCCGCCATCGTGACGCTCCAGAGCCCCGAGCTCGCGTCCAACTCCGTGCAGTCGTGGACGCCGCGACTCCGCTACGCGTACGCGGACGCCCTGCTGGAGGCGGGGCGCGAGGACGAGGCGCGGGAGTGGTTCGAAAAGGCGCTGGAGGCCGACAAGGACGGTTCCACCGATGCGTCGGACCGGCTCGCAGCGCTCGACGGCGTGGAGTTCGTCGACGTCCTCGGTGACGACGAGACGACCGAGGAGGACGCGGTCGGCGAGGTCGCGCCGGGAGACCTCGACCACGAGGACGACGCCCGTGGCGACGCCGACCTCGATGGCGAGCAGGACGAGCAGGACGAGGACCAGGACGGTTCCGGGGACGGTTCGGTCAAGGCCTAGCAGCTGGTGAAGAGGGGCGGCACTCCGGTCGGAGTGCCGCCCCTCTTCTCGTTCCGTACCGGTCTGTCGGCCCCGGCAGCTTCGCGGATCAGTCGAGGGCGAGGCTTCGCATGACCAGGCCCGTGGCCGGCTTCGGGCCGAACGACGTCGACTTGCGGGGCATGGTGACGCCCTGCCGGGCCAGATCCCGGACGACCTCTTCGCGGACGGGATGCATCAGGACCGCCGTGGCGTCCAGACGCTCCGCCTGCTCGACGGCTGCCGCGGTGTCGTGGATGTAGCCGATGTGCTCCGGTGCGTCCGGGATCCGCCACACGTCGTCGAGCAGCGCGGAGTGCAGGACCGTCGCGTCCAGGGTGCGCCAGGCGTCGGGGCGGTCCGTCCGAATGGTGCGGGCCAGCAGGGCCGGGTCGGGGCGGTCCACCAGGTGGAAGCCGCCGTCGCCGGCGAGGAGGAACGCGTTGCCGCCGGCCGCCGCTTCGGCCAGCGCGTCGAGGGCCCGGGGGAGGGGCCCCTCGACCGCCCGTACGCGGAAGAGGCCGGTCAGTGCCTTCAGGGCCCGGGAGACCGGCAGCCCGCGCAGCAGCCGGTGGATGGCGCGGACCTGGAGGGGGTGGCGGGCCGTGTCGACGAGGAGGACGAGGCCGTGGTCCCACGGCCCGGGCGCGGGCTGTTCCCGCTGGAGCCGGAGGTAGGTCGCCCAGCGGTGGTGGCCGTCCGCGATGAGCGCCTGGTGCCGGGCGAGGTCCGTCGCGATCGCGCTCCGTTCGGCCGGGTCCGTCACGGCCCAGAGACGGTGCCGGAAGCCGTCCTCCGTCGTGGTGGCGAGCAGCGGTTCCCGCAGGACCGTGCGCTCGATCACCGCTGCCGCCCCGGCCGGTTCACCCGTCCCGCCGCGGTAGGTCAGCAGCAGCGGCTCCAGGTGGGCCCCCGTCGTACGCATCAGCTCCGCGCGGTCCGCGACGACGTCGTCCATGACGTCCTCGTGGGGCAGCACGATGCCCTCGGAGGCGGGGGAGAGGGCCAGGGCGCCGATCAGGCCCCGCTGGAGGATCTCGTCGTTCCGCTGCTCGTAGACGTACAGCACCGGGTCCGGGTCCGGGGCGATGACGCCCTCGCCCAGCCAGCGGTCCAGGGTGGCGGCCGCCTGACGGTGCCGGTCCCGGGCGGTGTCGGCCTGGGGGAGGATGAGACGCACGATGTTGTGCGGATCCGCGGACTCCAGGTGGTGCAGCCCGTCGGGCCTGACGACCACGTCGTACGGGGGCGACGTCACGGCGGCGAGGCTGCCGACCCGCTCGGGGACGTAACGCAGTCCGCGGAACGGGGAAAGCCGCAGTCCCTGGTCGACGGGGCCTGAAGTGTTCATCAGGGCATCGTATGTGTGCAGAGGGCATACGCGATGATCGGGGCAGAACGCGTGGAAGAGGAGCGATTCATATGAGCCACCAGCAGAACAGGTCCCGGCCGGCGGGGAGCAGTACGGCGCTGAGCGAGGCGTACGACACGGCTCTCCTCGATCTCGACGGGGTCGTGTACGCGGGCGGCGAGGCCATCGGCCACGCCGTGGAATCGCTGGCTCGGGCGCGGGCCGGGGGCATGCACCTCGCGTACGTCACCAACAACGCGCTGCGCACGCCGGACGCGGTGGCGGAGCACCTGACGGAGCTCGGGGTGCCCGCCGAAGCCTCCGACGTGATCACCTCCGCCCAGGCCGTCGCCCGGCTGGTCGCCGACCAACTGCTTCCCGGGGCAAGGGTGCTGGCGATCGGCGGCGAAGGGCTGCGGGTCGCGCTGCGTGAGCGCGGGCTGGTGCCGGTGGAGTCGGCGGACGACGACCCGGCGGCGGTGGTCCAGGGCTACGGCGGACCGGACATGGCGTGGGGGCGGTTCGCCGAGGCGAGCTACGCGATCCGGCGCGGGCTGCCGTGGTTCGCGTCCAACACCGACCTGACCATCCCGGGCGCCCGGGGCATCGCGCCCGGCAACGGGGCCGCGGTCGAGGTCGTCCGGATCGCCACCGGGGCCGAGCCGCAGGTCGCCGGGAAGCCGTTGCCGCCGATGCACCGCGAGACCGTGCTGCGGACCGGGGCGAAGCGGCCGATCGTCGTCGGGGACCGGCTGGACACGGACATCGAGGGCGCGTTCAACGGGGGCGTCGACTCGCTGCTGGTGCTGACCGGGGTGACCGACGCGGCACAGCTGCTGGCCGCCCCGCCGCAGCACCGCCCGACCTATGTGGACCGGGACCTGCGGGGGCTGCTGACCGGGCAGCCCGAGGTGACGCCCGCCGGTGACGCGTACCGGTGCGGGGGCTGGACGGCTGCCGTGCGCGGGGGCGGGCTGGTGCTGGAGGGCGAGGGCGAGGCGCTCGACGGGCTGCGGGTGCTCTGCGCGGCGGCCTGGACCTTCGCCGGTCCGGGGGTGTGCGGACTGGAGACGGGGAAGGCCCTCGCCGGGCTCGGGCTCTGAACCGGGCCCCTGGCGAGGCCCGATGGACCGACCCTGGTGCTACCCGCGCGCACCGGGCCCGGCGTTGCCTGACGCCCTTGGGACGCGAAGGTGCTGAGGGGGGCGAGGGTGTGCGGCGGCGGCCCGCGACCAGTGGCGCGAAGAGGAAGATAGGTTAACCTAACCTGGTGCTGCTCGGTGGTCTGCCCGTGCCCCGCGCCGCGCCACGCCGCTCCACCTCACCGACTCCGGGAGTACGACCATGCAGCGCCTCACCGCGGAATCGGTGACCGTCGGCTACGACCAGCGGGTCATCACCGAGAACCTCTCGGTGGAGATTCCCGACAACTCCTTCACCGTGATCGTCGGTCCCAACGCCTGCGGGAAGTCGACGCTGCTGCGCGCCCTCGCCCGGATGCTGAAGCCGAGCCGGGGGCAGGTGCTGCTGGACGGGCAGACCATCCACCAGCTGCCGGCGAAGAAGGTCGCCCGGACGCTGGGGCTGCTGCCGCAGTCCTCCATAGCCCCCGACGGGATCACCGTCGCCGACCTCGTCGCCCGTGGCCGTTACCCCCACCAGGGGCTGCTGCGGCAGTGGTCGCCGGAGGACGAGCGGGTCGTCGACGAGTCCATGGAGTCCACCGGCGTCGCCGAGCTGGCCGATCGCTATGTCGACGAACTGTCCGGTGGTCAGCGGCAGCGGGTCTGGATCGCCATGGCGCTGGCCCAGCAGACGCCGCTGCTGCTGCTCGACGAGCCGACGACGTACCTCGACATCCAGCATCAGATCGATGTCCTCGACCTGTGCGCGGAGCTCCACGAGACGCAGGGCCGCACGCTGGTCGCGGTGCTCCACGACCTGAACCACGCGGCGCGGTACGCCACCCACCTCATCGCGATGCGGGACGGGGACATCGTCGCGGCGGGACCGCCCTCGGAGGTGGTCGACGCGGCGTTGGTGGAGCGGGTGTTCGGGATGCGGTGCCAGGTGATCGACGATCCGGAGACGGGTACGCCGCTGGTGGTGCCCGCCGCGCGTAAGGCTCGGAAGGCCGCCGCCGCGTAAGGGGTGGGCCGGGGTACGGCGGTGGGTGCAGGGTGCGCCCCGGGGGTGCTTTGTCCTCAATCGCCGGACGGGCTTGATTGTGCCGTCGCTCGTCCTGGACAGTGCGGGCCGGACGGGCTCGAAACGCCTACAGCAGCGATCTCAGTTTCAGCAGGTCGCGGAAGCCCGCCTCCAGGCGTACGCGGCCCGAGCCCCACGCCTTCGCGAAGTTCAGGTCGCCGTCCACCAGCGCCACCAGGTCGTCGCCCGTCATCGCGAGCCTGATCTCGGCCTTCTCCCGGGGCGGCCCCTCGACCGTGTCCCGTACCTCGATCAGGCCACCGGCCAGTCGACCGGTGAACGTGATGTCGAGGTCCTTGATGTGACAGCTCAGCGAGCGGTCGAGGGCGGCCGCGCCGCGCATGTCGCCCTCGGTGGTCGCGAGGTTGTCGGAAAGTCGTGTCAGTGCGCTGCGGCACTCAGCCATGGTCGCCATCGTGCTCGACGGTACACCGGCCCGTCCATGTAGCGTTTCGGCATGAGCGACTGGACGCCGGAGGCGGGTACACCGCCCGTGAGCACGCCCGATGAGCCCGTGCCCCTGGGGGTCGGGCGTACCCCCACCGGCCATGGAGCGGTGGACGCCCGGCTGGAGCGCCTGGCCGATGCGGACCACCTCCCGGCGGACGGGCACATCGAGGTGTACGAGGATGTACACCGTGGGCTGCGGGCCGAGCTGACCTCGCTGGACTCCCGTCCGGCCGCCGTACCCGGTCCCGTACCCACGCCTTCGCAGCACACGCATCACGACAACAGGAGCTGAACCGAACGTGGCAGGAGTGGCACGTCGCCGCCTCGACGCCGAGCTGGTACGCCGCAAGCTCGCCCGCTCGCGCGAGCACGCGAGCCAGCTGATCGCCGCGGGGCGCGTCACCGTCGGCCGTACCACCGCGACCAAACCCGCCACCCAGGTCGAGACGGCCGCCGCGATCGTCGTGACCAAGGACGACGGCGACCCGGACTACGTCTCGCGCGGCGGCCACAAGCTGGCCGGGGCGCTCGCCGCCTTCGTGCCGCTCGGGCTGACCGTTCCGGGGCGGCGGGCGCTGGACGCCGGGGCGTCGACCGGCGGGTTCACCGATGTGCTGCTGCGGGCCGGGGCCCGGCAGGTCGTCGCCGTCGACGTCGGCTACGGGCAGCTCGCGTGGTCGTTGCAGTCCGATGAACGGGTCGTCGTCAAGGACCGTACCAACGTGCGGGAGTTGACCTTGGAGGCCATCGACGGGGAGGCTGTCGACCTGGTGGTGGGGGATCTGTCGTTCATCCCGCTGGGCCTCGTGCTGCCCGCCCTCGCCCGGTGCGCCGGGCCGGAGGCCGACCTGGTCCTCATGGTCAAACCGCAGTTCGAGGTGGGCAAGGAGCGGCTCGGCAGCGGCGGAGTGGTGCGGAGCCCGGAGCTGCGCGCCGAAGCCGTGCGTGAGGTGGCGCGCCGGGCCTGGGGGCTCGGTCTCGGTGTACGGGGGGTGACGGCCAGTCCGCTGCCCGGCCCGTCCGGGAACGTCGAGTACTTTCTGTGGCTGCGGGCCGGCGCACCTGAGCTGGATCCCGCGGATGTCGACCGTGCAGTGGCGGAGGGGCCTCGTTGACGACGAATGTGACCACGAATGCGGCACGAACTGTCTTCCTTTTGGCGCACACCGGCCGGCCGGCCGCGATCCGCAGCGCGGAGCTCGTCGTGCAGGGTCTGTTGCGCAACGGGCTGGGCGTGCGGGTCTCGGCGACCGAGGCGGCCGATCTGCCGCTGCCGGACACCGTGGAGACGGTCACCGACACCAGCCCCTCCGCCGTGGACGGCTGCGAGCTGCTGATCGTCCTCGGCGGTGACGGCACCCTGTTGCGCGGCGCGGAGTTCTCCCGCGCCTCCGGGGTGCCGATGCTCGGCGTCAACCTAGGACGCGTCGGCTTCCTCGCCGAGGCCGAGCGCGACGACCTCGACAAGGTGGTCTCCCGGGTCGTCACCCGCGACTACGAGGTCGAGGAGCGGATGACGATCGACGTCGTCGTGCACAGCAACGGCGACGTCGTGCACACCGACTGGGCGCTCAACGAGGCGGCCGTGCAGAAGGTGTCGCCCGAGCGGATGCTCGAAGTGGTCCTGGAGATCGACGGCCGTCCGGTCACCGGGTTCGGCTGTGACGGGATCGTCTGCGCGACCCCGACCGGTTCGACCGCGTATGCCTTCTCGGCGGGCGGGCCCGTCGTCTGGCCCGAGGTCGAGGCGCTGCTGATGGTCCCGATCAGCGCCCACGCGCTGTTCGCCAAGCCGCTGGTGACCTCGCCCACGTCGGTGCTCGCGGTCGAGGTCCAGCCGCACACCCCGCACGGGGTGCTGTGGTGCGACGGGCGGCGGACCGTGGAGCTGCCCGCCGGGGCGCGGGTCGAGGTGCGGCGCGGTGCGGTGCCCGTACGGCTGGCGCGGCTGCACCAGGCCTCGTTCACCGACCGTCTGGTGGCGAAGTTCGCGCTGCCCGTCTCGGGCTGGCGGGGCGCGCCCCACTGAGGTTTCCGAGGACGTCACGCTGACTGTTCCGAGGACGCCCCACGGCCCCCGCGACCCTCGGGAGAGTGAATCCGGGAGCGGGGGCCGTCGCGCGCCCGGTCCGGGACCTCGTAAGGTCATGTCCGTGTTGGAGGAGATGCGGATACGGTCGCTCGGAGTCATCGACGACGCGGTGGTGGAGCTGTCACCCGGTTTCACCGCGGTCACGGGTGAGACCGGCGCGGGCAAGACCATGGTCGTCACGAGCCTCGGGCTGCTGCTCGGCGGGCGCGCTGACCCCGCTCTCGTACGGGTCGGGGCCAAGGCCGCGGTCGTCGAGGGCAGGATCACGGTGTCCGAGGGCGACGCGGCGGCGCTGCGGGCCGAGGAGGCCGGTGCCGAACTCGACGACGGCGCGCTGCTCATCAGCCGTACGGTCTCGGCGGAAGGACGCTCACGGGCCCATCTCGGCGGCAGATCCGTGCCCGTGGGGGTCCTGACCGAGCTGGCGGACGAACTCGTCGCCGTGCACGGCCAGACCGACCAGCAGGGCCTGCTCAAGCCCGCCCGGCAGCGGGGGGCGCTCGACCGGTACGCCGGGGACGGCGTGGCGGTCCCGCACGCCGCGTACACGGCGGCCTACCGGCGGCTGCGGACCGTCGCCGCGACCTTGGAGGAGCTGACCACCCGGGCCCGGGAGCGGGCCCAGGAGGCGGATCACTTGCGTTTCGGTCTGAACGAGGTCGCCGCCGTCGAGCCGTTGCCGGGTGAGGACGTCGAGCTGGCCGCCGAGGCGGAGCGGCTCGGGCACGCCGAGGCGCTCGCCTCCGCCGCCTCCCTCGCGCACACCGCGCTCGCGGGGAACCCGGAGGATCCGGAGAGCGTCGACGCCACGACCGTGGTCGCCGCCGCCGGGCAGGCGCTGGACGGGGTCCGGGCCCACGACCCGGCGCTGGCCGCGCTGGCCGACCGGATCGGGGAGATCTCCATCCTGATCGCCGACGTCTCCGGCGAGCTTGCCGGGTACGCCGACCAGCTGGAGGCCGACCCGCTGCGGCTGGCCGCCGTGGAGGAGCGCCGGGCCGAGCTGACCGCGCTGACCCGGAAGTACGGCGCGGACATCACGGCCGTGCTCGCCTGGGCCCAGGAGGGCGCGGGCCGGCTCACCGAGCTGGAGGGCGACGACGAGCGCATCGGTGAGCTGACCGCGGAGCGCGACGGGCTGCGGGCCGAACTGTCGGTGCTCGGACAGGCGTTGACGGATGCGCGTACGGAAGCGGCGGCCCGGTTCGCCGAGGCGGTGACGGGCGAGCTGGCCTCGCTCGCCATGCCGCACGCCCGGGTCTCCTTCGCCATCCGGCAGACGGAGGCGGCGGACGAGGCGTCCGGCATCGATATCGGCGGGCGCAGCGTCGCCTACGGGCCCTCCGGCGCGGACGAGGTCGAACTGCTGCTCGCCCCGCACCCCGGGGCCCAGCCCCGGCCGATCGCCAAGGGCGCTTCGGGCGGTGAGCTGTCCCGCGTGATGCTCGCGGTCGAGGTCGTCTTCGCGGGCTCCGACCCCGTGCCGACGTATCTCTTCGACGAGGTCGACGCGGGCGTCGGCGGCAAGGCGGCGGTCGAGGTCGGCCGGCGGCTCGCCAAGCTCGCCCGGTCCGCCCAGGTGGTGGTCGTGACCCATCTGCCGCAGGTGGCGGCCTTCGCCGACCGGCAGCTGCTGGTGGAGAAGACCGTGGACGGCTCGGTGACCCGCAGCGGCGTCACGGTCCTGGAGGGCGAGGACCGGGTCCGGGAGCTGTCCCGGATGCTGGCGGGCCAGGAGGACTCCGAGACGGCCCGCGCCCACGCCGAGGAGCTGCTGGCCACGGCCCGCTCCGAATAGGCGCTCGTGCGGCCGTACGGACACGGGCCGGGGGCCTTTCCGGCCGTACGGACACGGGCGGGGGCCCCTCCGGCCGTACGGACACGGGCGGGGGGATCCCGCCCGCCCGTACGTGCGTCCGGCGGGCGGATCTCGACAACGTCGCGCCTCGATATTCACCCGTGAGGGTGGTGCGGTGTGGCCGGTTGTCGCCCTGAGTGCGGCAGCAACGTTACGCCGGTCCCGCAACGTGCGTACGGGCTGGCATCCTTGGCGCTGTACTTTCCGCCGACTCCGGAGCCCCGGGGAGCCAATCAACGTGTCACAACTGCGTACGGTCCAAGTCCTGGGCGGCGGCAGTGCGGGCAGCAGCGCGCACGTCGGTTCGCTGGCCGCCGGGCTGGTGGCGCGTGGGGTGCGGGTGACCGTCTGCGCCCCGTCCGCGGTGGACCGCGCCCACGACTTCACGGCCACCGGGGCCCGGTTCCTTCCGGTGCCCCGGCGCAGCGACCCGGCCGCCGTCGCCGCGCTGCGGGCCGCGTGCGCGGGTGCGGATGTCGTCCACGCCCATGGACTCCACGCGGCCGCCCGTACCGCCCTCGCGCTGAGCGGCCGAGCCGTGCCGCTGGTGATGACCTGGCACACGCGTCGGTACGCGGAAGGCGCCCGCCGGCAGATCCTGCACCTGCTGGAACGGCGTGCCGCACGGGCGGCGGCCGTGGTCCTCGCCCCCTCGTCCGACCTGGTGGACCGGGCCCGCGAGCGCGGCGCCCGCGATGCCCGGTTCGCCCCCGTGGCCGTCCCGCACCCGCACCCGCGCCCCGCCGGTGTCGGCGACGAGAGCAAGGCGCGGGCCGAACTGGGGGCGGTTGACCGGCCGTTGCTGGTGGCCGCCGGCAGTCTCGTACCGCATCACGGCTTCGACGTTCTGCTGGACGCGGCCCGCGTCTGGCGGTGTCTGGAGCCCGTGCCGCTGCTCGTCATCGCGGGCGAGGTGTGCGACCGGGGTGCTCTGCGACGGCGGATCAGGGACGAGGAGTTGCCCGTCACTCTCGTCGGAAACCGGGACGGCGTGGGGGAGTTGCTCGCCGCCGCCGATCTGGCCCTGCTGCCGAGCCGGTGGGAGGGCCGCTCCCCGCTGGCACAGGAGGCGCTGCGCGCAGGGGTGCCGCTCGTCGCCACCGCGGTCGGCGGCGTACCCGAACTGGTCGGCGCGGCAGCCGCGTTGGTGCCCTACGGCGACGACGAGGCCCTCGCCCGTACGGTCGTCAGGCTGCTCGGGGACCCGGCGGAGCGTGCCCGGCTCGCCGCGGCCGGGCGGGTGCAGGCGGCGGGCTGGCCCACCGAGGACGACACGATCGCCCATGTGCTCAGCGTCTACGACGAGTTGGCGCAGCCGCCGGCGGCAGGGCGGGTGCGCTGAGCGGTCGGTTCCAGGGCCCTCGCCCGCTCTCAGGTCGTGTGGCGGCGGGCCCGCAGCGCCAGGCTCAGCGCCAGCACCGTCTGCGGGTCGTCCAGGTCCGTGCCCAGCAGCTCGCCGATCCGGGCCAGGCGGTTGTAGAGCGTCTGGCGGTTGAGGTGCAGCTCGCGGGCGGTCTCCGCCTTGCGGCCCGCGTGTGCCAGATACGCCTGGAGCGTCGGGAGCAGCGGCGGGCGCGAGGTGCGGTCGTGCTCGCGCAGCGGACCGATCGCCCGGTTCACGAACGCCGCCAGGTCCGGATGGTCCCGCAGCCGCCACAGCAGCAGGTCGATGTCGAGGCGCCGGGCGTCGTACCAGGGCCGGTCGTCCAGGCCCTGCGCTGCCGTCGCCGTCTCCGACGCGTGCCGCAGCCCCGCGCCCGCCGCGGCCCAGCCGCCCGCGACGCCGACCACGACCACCGGCGGCTGCGATCCGGCGCGGTCGAGGCCCGCCCGCTCCACCCCGGCCCGCAGCGCCGCCGCCACCCGGTCCGCGACCGCGGTGCGCTCGCCCTCCGAACGCAGCCCGACCAACAGCGGAACCCGCCCCTCCACGGGCCGTACGCCGAGCAGCACCGGTACCCCGACCGAGGCCAGCTCCTCCAGGACCGCACGGGCCAGCACCGCCCAGTTGCCCGACGGGGACAGCTCGGGGGCCAGCCGCATCACCACCGGGAGCAGCGGGGTGTCGCAGGGCCGGAAGCCGAGCACCCGGGCCTGGGCGGGGGCGTCCTCGGGGGCGATCCGGCCCTCCGCGAGGTCGGTGAGGAAGTCGCCCCGGCCCCGGGCCGCCAGCTCCTCCTCCTGCCGGGCCTGCATCAGCACGACGGCGAGGAGGCCTGCCGCGCGCTCCGCCGCCATCCGGTGCACGGTCGCCAGCGGCCCGGCCACCGCGAGTAGCACCAGCCGGGCCCGTACCGCACCGGTCTCGGGACCGCCGCCGTCCACGTCCACCAGCACCGCACCGGCCGGCGGGCTCTCCCGGGCCGCCCGGTCGCCGCGCATGCCTTCCCAGATCTGGAGCGGGTCCGCGCCCACCGGGGCGGTTCCGGTCGACGCCGCGTACAGGAGCCGGCCGTCGGGCGTCTCCAGGAAGACCGGGTTGGCGGTGAAGTCGGCGAGGATCCCGAGGACCTGCGGCACCCCGCCGCCGTCGAGCAGCGCCCGGGTGGCGCGCCGGTGCACCTCCTCCGCCTTCTGGAGCAGCGCGTAGTGACCGTTGACGATCTCGGTGTGCACCTCCTCGGTCACCACGACGAACGGCACCTCGCGGTGCAGCTGGACCAGCGGGAGCCCGGCCGCGCGGGCGGCGTCCACGATGGAGGCGGGCAGCCGGCCGAAGCGCGGGCCGAGCTCCACCACCAGGGCCGCGATGCCCCGGTCGGCGAGGCGGCGGACGAAGGCGCGCTGTTCGGCGGGGCGGGCGCCCAGGCCCAGACCGGTGGTCAGGAGCAGCTCGCCGCCCTTGAGGAGGGAGGCGATGTTCGGGACCTCTCCCGCGTGCACCCAGCGCACCGTGCGGTTCAGCCGGTCGGCGCCGGCCACCACCTCCGGGAGCCCGGCCCGCAGCCCCGGCAGCTCCAGCGCCCGCTGCACGGTGATTCCGCTGTGGCTCTCCACGTACCGGCCCGCTTCCTTGTGCCCCGCCCGTCGATCGGGCGGTCGTCCTGTTCAGGACGCTACCGCCCGGGGGCCGGGGCGCGCACCGCAGGGGAGGAGCGCGGACGCGTCGCCGCACCGGACCCGCCGGTCAGGGCTTCGTCAGCAACCCCGCGAGCGCGCCCCGGCTCAACCGCAGCGCCTCGATCCGGTCATCCATCACCGCCAGCTCCCCACCGAGGATCTCCCGCAGCTCCGCGCACCAGTCGAACCCGGGCCCCTCGCCCCGGGCACACGGCAGCACCTGGGCGATCACCTCGGTGGACAGTCCCGCCCGCAGCAGCGCGCGGATCTGCGTGACGGTCACCACCGCCTCCTCGCCGTAGGCGCGATAGCCGTTCGCGCCCCGCCCGGCCGACAACAGCCTTTGCGCCTCGTAGTACCGCAGCGACCGCGCGCTGACGCCCGTCCGCCGGGCCAACTCCCCGATCAGCATGTGCCGTGCCCCGTTCCCTCTTGACCTTGTCACCGGTGTCAGGCCCTAACGTCCGGACCATGAACCAGGATTCCCCGTACATCGTGCAGGTGAACGGCCGGACGGCCACCGCCGGCGACCTCGCGCCGCTCGCCTTCGCGGGCCACGCCCACTTCACCGCGATACAGATCCGCGGCGGCCGGGCCCGGGGCCTCGACCTCCACCTGGAGCGGCTGAGATCCGCGTCGGCGGAGCTGTTCGGCCGGGCTCTCCCGGACGACCTCGTGCGCTCGCGTCTGCGTACGGCGCTCCGCGACGGACCGGCCGACCTCTCGCTGACGGCCACGGTGTACTCCTCGGCGGGCGAGTTCACCGCGGCCGACGCGGATCCCGCGCTCCTCGTGCGCACCGGCCCGGCGTCGTCCGGCCCCGCCGGGCCGCTCGCCCTGGCGGCGGTCCGGCACGACCGGTTCCAGCCGCACATCAAGCACGTCGGCGAGCCGGCCAAGACGCATCTGCTCCGCAGGGCCGTCGCCGACGGCTTCGACGACGCCGCCTTCCTGGACGGGGAGGGCCGGTTCAGCGAGGCGACGATCTGGAACCTGGCCTTCTGGGACGGTACGTCGGTGCTGTGGCCCCGGGCCGGCCTGCTGACCGGGACGACCATGGGCATCGTCCGCCGGCAGCTGGACCGGCTCGGGGTCGCCCAGCGGACCGTCGCGATCACCCCCGACGACCTTCCCGGCCTCGCCGGAGCGGTCGTCATGAACTCCTGGACGCCGGGCGTGCCCGTCCACCGGATCGGCGCGGCCGAGCTGCCGGCCGCGCCGCCGTTCCTGGAACTGCTCCACCGGGCGTACGCGGCCGAACCGCTCACCGCCCCCTGAGAACGCGCGACGGCCGTCCCGGAGAGCCCGGGGCAGCCGTCCTCACCGCCGGCGGCTCGCCGACGTACGCGCCGCTCGCCGTCAGCCGCAGAGCCGTGTCGATCAGCGGGACATGGCTGAACGCCTGCGGGAAGTTCCCCACCTGGCGCTGGAGGTTGGAGTCCCACTCCTCGGCCAGCAGGCCCAGGTCGTTGCGGAGCGACAGCAGCTTCTCGAACAGCTGGCGCGCCTCGTCGACCCGGCCGATCATCGCGAGGTCGTCGGCCATCCAGAACGAGCAGGCCAGGAACGCGCCCTCGTCGCCCGCCAGACCGTCGACGCCCGCGTTCTCGCCCTCCGTCGGGTAGCGCAGGATGAAGCCGTCCTCCGTGGACAGCTCCCGCTGGATCGCCTCGATCGTGCCGATGACCCGCTTGTCGTCCGGCGGCAGGAAGCCCATCTGCGGAATGAGCAACAGGGAGGCGTCCAGCTCCTTCGACCCGTAGGACTGGGTGAAGGTGTTGCGCTCCTTGTCGTAGCCGCGGTCGCAGACGTCCCGGTGGATGTCGTCGCGGAGCTGGTACCACCGCTCCAGCGGGCCTTCGACGTCCCCGGACTCGACCAGCTTGATCGTCCGGTCGACCGCGACCCACGCCATCACCTTCGAGTGCACGAAGTGCCGGCGCGGCCCGCGCACCTCCCAGATGCCCTCGTCGGGCTCCTCCCAGTGCTTCTCCAGATACTCGATCAGCTTGAGCTGGAGGCCCATGGCGTAGTCGTTGCGGGTCAGCCCGGTCATGTGCGCCAGGTGCAGCGCCTCGGTGACCTCGCCGTACACATCGAGCTGGAGCTGGTTGGCCGCTCCGTTGCCGACCCGGACCGGGCCGGAGTTCTCGTAACCGGGCAGCCAGTCCAGCTCCGCCTCGCCGAGCTCGCGCTCGCCGGCGATGCCGTACATGATCTGGAGGTTCTCCGGGTCGCCCGCCACCGCCCGCAGCAGCCACTCGCGCCAGGCGCGGGCCTCCTCCCGGTATCCGGTGCGCAGCAGCGAGGAGAGGGTGATCGCGGCGTCCCGCAGCCAGGTGTAGCGGTAGTCCCAGTTCCGTACGCCCCCGATCTCCTCGGGCAGCGAGGTGGTCGGGGCCGCGACGATGCCGCCGGTCGGCGCGTACGTGAGGGCCTTCAGCGTGATCAGGGAGCGGACGACCGCCTCCCGATAGGGCCCGTGGTACGTACACTGGTCGACCCATTCGCGCCAGAACAGCTCGGTCGCCTCCAGGGACCCCTCGGGTTCGGGGAGGGCGGGCGGCCCGTGGTGCGAGGGCTGCCAGCTGATCGTGAACGCCACCCGGTCGCCGGGGCCGACGGTGAAGTCGGAGTAGGTGGTCAGGTTCTTGCCGTACGTCTCCGCCTCGGTGTCCAGCCAGACGGAGTCCGGACCGGCGACGGCGACCGTGCGGTTGTCGACCTTGTGCACCCAGGGCGTCACCCGGCCGTAGCTGAAACGCATCCGCAGCTCCGAGCGCATCGGCACCCGGCCGCTGACGCCCTCCACGATCCGGATGAGCTGCGGCGCGCCGTCACGCGGGGGCATGAAATCGGTCACCCGTACGGTGCCGCGCGGCGTGTCCCACTCCGATTCCAGGACGAGGGAGTCGCCGCGATAGCGCCGCCGGTCGGCGAAGGCCGGTTCCGTTCCTTCCGCTCTCGCGGGGCTCATGCGCCAGAAGCCGTGTTCCTCGGTGCCCAGAAGCCCCGCGAACACGGCGTGCGAATCGAAGCGGGGCAGGCACAGCCAGTCCGCTGTGCCGTCCCGGCAGACCAGGGCTGCGGTCTGCATGTCTCCGATGAGTGCGTAATCCTCGATGCGCCCGGCCACGTGCGTCTCCAGTCGAACGGCCATGTCGCCCTGTAAGAGGGCGCTTACTGCAGGTCAAGGGGGTCGTAGGGTCTTTCACCCGGGAAGATCCGACGAGTCCTGTACCGGTGGGCGGCCTGGGTGGCGCCGCCGCCCGGCCGTCTCGGCAGCGAGTGTTTGAGCAGGATACGACGCGCCGCGAAGATCCGCGCGACGGTCGCCGCAACATCTCTGAGCTGATCGAGTGGGACGTGAAGTGCCTGGGGTGAAGGTGTGACGGCCCTGTGCGGGGTGTGGCCGGAAGCAGCCTCCCGCCGTCGCTGTTACCCTGGTAGCCCGTGGACCGGTGGTCGTTCGCGACAGCGCACGAGGCCCCCGAACCGCAGCGACGGCGCCCCCGGAATCCCCGGTTGGGCGGCCGGTACGCACCTCAGAATCGCGACCACGGGAGCCCCCTTTGGCTATGCAGCCCACATCCACGACGACCAAGCACATCTTCGTCACCGGGGGTGTCGCCTCCTCCCTCGGCAAGGGTCTGACTGCCTCCAGCCTGGGTGCCCTGCTCAAGGCGCGAGGCCTGCGGGTCACCATGCAGAAGCTCGACCCCTACCTCAACGTCGACCCGGGCACGATGAACCCCTTCCAGCACGGTGAGGTGTTCGTCACCAACGACGGCGCCGAGACCGACCTGGACATCGGCCACTACGAGCGCTTCCTCGACGTCGACCTCGACGGCTCCGCCAACGTGACGACCGGCCAGATCTACTCGCAGGTCATCGCCAAGGAGCGGCGCGGCGAGTATCTGGGCGACACCGTCCAGGTCATCCCGCACATCACCAACGAGATCAAGCACCGCATCCGCCGTATGGCCACCGACGACGTGGACGTCGTCATCACGGAGGTCGGCGGCACGGTCGGCGACATCGAGTCGCTGCCGTTCCTGGAGACCGTCCGCCAGGTCCGCCACGAGGTCGGCCGGGACAACGTCTTCGTCGTCCACATCTCGCTGCTGCCGTACATCGGCCCCTCCGGCGAGCTGAAGACCAAGCCCACCCAGCACTCGGTGGCCGCCCTGCGCAACATCGGCATCCAGCCGGATGCCATCGTGCTGCGCGCCGACCGTGAGGTCCCCACCGCCATCAAGCGCAAGATCTCGCTGATGTGCGACGTCGACGAGACCGCCGTGGTGGCCTGCCCGGACGCCCGGTCGATCTACGACATCCCCAAGGTGCTGCACACCGAGGGTCTGGACGCCTACGTCGTGCGCAAGCTCGACCTGCCGTTCCGGGACGTCGACTGGACCACCTGGGACGATCTGCTGGACCGGGTCCACAACCCCGACCACGAGGTCACCGTCGCGCTGGTCGGCAAGTACATCGACCTGCCCGACGCCTATCTCTCGGTCACCGAGGCGATCCGCGCCGGCGGCTTCGCCAACAAGGCCCGGGTCAAGGTCAAGTGGGTCACCTCCGACGACTGCCGGACCGCGGCGGGCGCCGCCGAGCACCTCGGGGACGTCGACGCGATCTGCATCCCGGGCGGCTTCGGCGAGCGCGGTGTCGACGGCAAGGTCGGCGCCATCCGCTACGCCCGCGAGAACAAGGTCCCGCTGCTCGGCCTCTGCCTCGGCCTCCAGTGCATCGTGATCGAGGCGGCCCGCTCGCTCGCCGAGATCCCCGACGCCAACTCCACCGAGTTCGACGCCGCCACCTCCCACCCCGTCATCTCGACGATGGAGGAGCAGCTCGCCTACGTCGAGGGCGCGGGCGACCTGGGCGGCACCATGCGGCTCGGCCTCTACCCGGCCAAGCTCGCCGAGGGCTCCCTCGTCCGCGAGGCCTACGACGGCCAGCCGTACGTGGAGGAGCGCCACCGCCACCGCTACGAGGTCAACAACGCCTACCGGGGCGAGCTGGAGAAGAAGGCCGGACTGGTCTTCTCCGGCACCTCCCCGGACAACAAGCTCGTCGAGTACGTCGAGTACCCGCGCGAGACGCACCCCTACCTGGTCGCCACCCAGGCGCACCCGGAGCTGCGCTCCCGCCCGACCCGCCCGCACCCGCTCTTCGCGGGTCTGGTGAAGGCCGCCGTCGCGCGCCAGGTCGCCGCCGCGAAGGGCGCGGACGCGTAACACCGAGGCACTACGGTTGACCGGGGTACGGATCCTGCGCGGATCGGTACCCCGGTTTCCGTTGGTTCGTGGGAGGACGTGGACGTACATGGGTATCCAGGACAAGCCCGAGGAGTGGCAGGTCACCGCGACCGCGACCCCCTTCACCGGCGCCAAGACCAGCGTCCGCACCGACCAGGTGGTGATGCCCGACGGGTCCGTCCACGGCCGTGACTACCAGGTCCACCCCGGCTCCGTCGCCGTCCTCGCGCTGGACGACGACGACCGGGTCATCGTGCTGCGCCAGTACCGCCACCCGGTGCGCCACCGGCTCTGGGAGATCCCGGCCGGACTGCTCGACGTCCCCGGCGAGAACCCCCTGCACGCCGCTCAGCGCGAGCTGTACGAGGAGGCGCACGTCAAGGCCGAGGACTGGCGGGTGCTGACCGACGTCTACACCACGCCCGGCGGCTGCGACGAAGCCGTGCGCGTCTTCCTCGCCCGCGATCTCTCCGAGGCGGAGGGCGAGCGGTACGCGGTCGCCGAGGAGGAGGCCGACATGGAGCACGCCCGGGTGCCGCTGCCCGAGCTGGTCCGCTCGGTGATCGCGGGGGACGTGCACAACAACTGCCTGGTCGTCGGAGTGCTCGCGCTCTCCGCCGTACGCGCGGGCGACGGCGTCGACTCCCTGCGCCCCGCCGACGCGCCCTGGCCGGCCCGCCCCTTCGAGGCCTGACGGGCAGTCTGGACCCCTGCCCCACCCCCCGATCGGTCATTAAGAATGAAGAAATGCTGATCCGATCGGGGGATGTTCCCCGTGCTCCGCCCCACTCCGCAGTGATCGTCGTCACCGCTGAACTACGCTCGAAACGCACCCGACCGGAGTTCCGGCGGGCACCGCGTGCAGCGAAGTGGAGCGTGGCTCGTGACCGATCAGGCGGTGGACACCAGCGGCCCGGCAAAGGCCCCGGGGACCGAGGAGCCGTCCGGCGCCGTCCCGCCCCGATTCTTCGGCCGCGAACGTGAGTTGAAGGCCCTGCGGGCGGACATCGAGCGGGCCGGACTCGACACCTTGGCCGGCCGCAAGACCCCCCGCGCCCGGGTCCTGCTCATCGCGGGCCGGCCCGGATCCGGCCGCAGCGCACTCGCCGAGGAGCTGGCCGGAGCGCTCACCGGAACCGACGCCGCCGGGGCCGCCGCGACCGCCCCGGGCGCACTGCCCTGGGCCGTTCCCGGTACGGGCTCCGGCGACTACCCCGACGGGGTGCTCCGGGTCGGTCTCACCGACCCCGGCGGCGGGAGCGTTCCCACCGAACGCACCGCGGGCGAGATCCTCGGCCTCCTCGGGGTGGCGGTCCCGCCCGGCGCCGATCAGGACGAACTCTCCGAGATGGTCCGCGAGGCCCTCGCCGTACGCCGGCTCGTCCTGGTGCTCGACGACGCCGCCGACGCCGAACAGGTCGACCCGCTCCTCCCGGAGAACCCGGACTGCCTGGTCCTCGCCACCGCGACCGGACCGCTGACCGGCATCCCCGACGTACGGCCCTGCACCCTCGGCGGACTGGAGGCGGGCGCGGCGGTGCGGCTGCTCGCCCGCGTCATCGGACAGGTCCGCATCACCGTCGACCCCCGCACGGCGGAGAGCCTGGCCGAGGAGTGCGGGGGCCAGCCCGCGGCGCTCGCCCTGATGGGCGGCCTGCTCGCCGCGCACCCCATGGCCTCGGTCGCCGACGTCGCCAAGCAGCTGCACGAGCTCCCCGACCCCGGCGAGCAACTGCCCACCGGCGTCCGCCCGCTGGCCCGCGCGTTCCGGCTCGTCCACGACTCCCTGCCCCAGGCCGCCGCCCGGATACTGCGTCTGCTGGCCCTCGCCCCCGCCGGGCTCGCCGACGCCCACACGGCCTCCGCGCTGGCCGGCTGCTCGGTCTCCGCCGCCCGCTCCACCCTCGACGACTTCGTGAAGCTCGGGCTGCTGCGGACGGACGGCGCGGCCCATCCCCAGTACGCGGTGCCCGGCTGCCTCGCCCCGCTGCTGCTGGCCCTCCTGGAGGACCGGGACCGGCCGGCAGAGATCCAGCTCGCCCGCGCCCGGATGCTGGAGCGGACCGTGCGCCGGCTCCAGTCCTGCCGGGCGGTCACCGAGCCGGAGAGCTCCCCCGCCCGCCGCAGGCTCGCAGGCCTGCCCCGCTCGCTGCGCTTCCCGAGCGCGGACGAGGCGGGCGCGTGGCTGCGGGTCCGCCAGCCCGCCCTGCTCGCATCGGCCCGGCTCGCCGTGGCGGACGGCGAGCTCGACACCCTGGCGCGGCGCCTGGTGGCGGCCCTGGTGCGAGCGCTGGCCGCGCACCGGGGGACGGAGGAGGCCGCCCCCGAGCTGTACGGGCTGCACGGCCTCGTCCTGGACGTGGCGCTCCGCCGCGAGCTGCCCCGCGAGCAGGCGGCCGCCCTGCTGAACCTCGCGGACCTGGACGCCCGCACCGGCCGCACCCGGGACGCGCTGACCCGCTACCGGGCCGCGCTGGACGCCGGAAAGGCCGCGAAGGACCTGTACGCCACCGGCCGCGCGATGGAATCCGTGGGCGGCGCGTACGAGGAGCTGGGGGACTACCACCGGGCCGCCGACTGGTACGGCCGGGCGCTCGCCCAGCGGCTGACCCAGGGCGAGCGCGCCGACGAGGCCCGGCTGTACGGGCGGCTCGGGGCGGTCCACACGTACGCCGGGCGCTACGGCGAGGCGCTGCGGAACTGGCGGGCCGCCGCCTCGGGACATCGCAGGCTCGGCGATCCGGCGGCCCGGGCGCGGGCGCTCAGCGAGGCGGCCAGGGTCCAGGAGTACGCGGGCCGGCCGCACGACTCGCTCCAGACCTGCCGGGAGGCCGTCGACCTGGCCCGGCACGCCGGCGACGTGCGACTTCAGGCGGCGCTCCAGCTGCGGCTCGCCGACACGCTGGACCGGCTCGGGGACCCCGCGGCGGCCGGGCTGCACCGGAACGCGGCCGATAGATTGCTGGGCGAGGAGGCTTCTGCCTACGAAATCCGTAGTGCTTCGACAGAAAGTTAATGCTTTGTAAGGCTAGACAGCGCGAAGTCCTTCATTAGACTGGCTCTGCCGCGGTCCTCCGTGGCGTCTCCATTTAAGCTGTATATGTCCGGGTATGCACCGTTCTGCCCGGATGACCCTCCGAGCCAAGGACCGTGATCGACGTGAAGGTCGGCATCCCCCGCGAAGTCAAGAACAACGAGTTCCGGGTGGCGATCACCCCCGCCGGAGTGCATGAGCTCGTCCGCCACGGCCACCAGGTCGTCATCGAGCACGACGCCGGTGTCGGCTCGTCCATCCCGGACGAGGAGTACGTCGCCGCCGGCGCCCGGATCCTTGCCACCGCCGATGAGGTCTGGGCCGCCGCCGACCTGCTGCTGAAGGTCAAGGAGCCGGTCGCCGAGGAGTACCACCGGCTCCGCAAGGACCAGACCCTCTTCACGTACCTGCACCTCGCCGCCTCCCGCGAGTGCACCGACGCGCTGCTGGCCTCCGGCACCACCGCCATCGCCTACGAGACGGTCGAGACCGCGAACCGCGCCCTCCCGCTGCTCGCCCCGATGTCCGAGGTCGCGGGCCGCCTCGCCCCGCAGGTCGGCGCGTACCACCTGATGCGCTCCGTCGGCGGTCGCGGCGTGCTGCCCGGCGGCGTACCCGGCACCGCGGCGGGCAAGGCCGTCGTCATCGGCGGCGGTGTCTCCGGCTGGAACGCCACGCAGATCGCCGTGGGTCTCGGCTTCCACGTCACGCTGCTCGACCGCGACATCAACAAGCTGCGCGAGGCCGACAAGATCTTCGGCACCAAGGTGCAGACCGTCGTCTCCAACGCCTTCGAGCTGGAGAAGGCCGTCGTCGAGGCCGACCTCGTCATCGGCGCCGTGCTGATCCCCGGAGCCAAGGCCCCGAAGCTGGTCACCAACGAGCTCGTCGCCAAGATGAAGCCCGGAAGTGTACTTGTCGACATTGCAATCGACCAGGGTGGCTGCTTCGAGGACTCGCGTCCGACGACCCACGCCGAGCCGACCTTCCTGGTCCACGACTCGGTCTTCTACTGCGTCGCCAACATGCCCGGCGCGGTGCCCCACACCTCCACCTACGCGCTCACCAACGCGACGCTGCCCTACATCGTGGAGCTCGCGAACCGCGGCTGGGCCGACGCCCTGCGCCGCGACGCCGCACTCGCCAAGGGCCTCAACACCCATGAGGGCCAGGTGGTTTACCGCGAGGTGGCCGAAGCGCACGGTCTCCCGCACGTCGAGCTGACCGCGCTCCTGGGCTGACGGGTCAACCCCCTCCGTCAACATCGCGCGTCCGGCCGGACCTTGCCGAGCAAGGTCCGGCCGCACGCGTATCGGGCCCTGTGGGGCCCTTGCGCAACTCGTGCCGAACGTAACCCTTTACCCGTTTCGTGCTGCGGTGAAATGTGCGGCTTGGACGCTGTGCACCCTTGACAGCGAGGCGTTCGATTGCCGACACATCGGGCCGGGTCCGGCGGATTGTGTTGCTGCGGACCGGTGACACGCCATAGAGTCGCCAATCGTCGGCATGGTGCCACGCTGACCTATCGATAAGTTTCCTGGTCACGTCCAAGGAGGTAAGACGACTTGTGAATGAGTCGACAATTACTCCCGGGGGTGGTCAACCAGGGATGCCTGCACGGGGTCTGAGCCCGATCGGGCTCGAAGCTGTCGGCTCCGTCGCTGTCCGCACCTTCGCCACCCAACAGCACATGACGACAGCCCCCCAGATGATGGACGGCCTACACGTGAACGCCACGGCCGGCAACGAGAGCAGCCGGGACACCGACCGCTTCGCCGACTTCGCCGAGGTGCCCGAGGGGCACTTCTACGACCCCGACGCCGAGTACGAGCCCGATCCGGAGTACGCGGCCACCCTCGCGCCCGACGCCGCGCGTCAGCGCCGCGAGCGCATCGGCCCGACCGGGCGGCCCCTGCCGTACTTCCCGATCCCGGGCCCCCTGACCGACCACGGCCCCGCGAAGATCATCGCGATGTGCAACCAGAAGGGCGGCGTCGGCAAGACCACGTCGACCATCAACCTGGGTGCCGCGCTCGCGGAGTACGGACGCCGGGTCCTGCTCGTCGACTTCGACCCGCAGGGCGCCCTCTCCGTGGGCCTCGGGGTCAACCCGATGGAGCTGGACCTCACCGTCTACAACCTGCTCATGGAGCGGGGCATGACGGCCGACGACGTCCTGCTCAAGACCGCGGTCCCCAACATGGACCTGCTGCCCAGCAACATCGACCTCTCCGCGGCCGAGGTGCAGCTCGTCAGCGAGGTGGCCCGCGAGTCCACGCTCCAGCGCGCCCTGAAGCCGCTGATGGCCGACTACGACTACATCGTGATCGACTGCCAGCCCTCGCTCGGCCTGCTCACCGTGAACGCCCTGACGGCCGCTCACAAGGTCATAGTGCCGCTCGAGTGCGAGTTCTTCGCCCTGCGCGGGGTGGCGCTGCTCACCGAGACCATTGAGAAGGTCCAGGAGCGGCTCAACCCGGAGCTGGAGCTCGACGGCATCCTCGCCACCATGTACGACTCCCGTACGGTGCACAGCCGCGAGGTCCTGGCGCGCGTCGTCGAGGCCTTCGACGAGCACGTCTACCACACGGTCATCGGCCGCACGGTCCGCTTCCCGGAGACCACGGTCGCCGGTGAGCCCATCACCACCTATGCCTCCAACTCGGTCGGCGCAGCCGCCTATCGCCAGCTCGCCAGGGAGGTGCTCGCCCGGTGTCACGCCGAGTGAGTCTGCCGGGGGCCGACGAACTGTTCCGTACCACCGGAGGCGGGATGGGCCTCCAGCCGTCCTCGCCGGCGGAGCGGCGGCGCAAGGCGAACGGCGAGCCGCGGGTGCCCGCGCCCGCCGGGGAGAGCGATCCCTCCGGCCAGGCGACCCCCGCCGACCGGCAGGAGCACGCCGCGGCCGACGCCGACGGCGGCGACTCACGCAGCCGCGCCGACGAGCGCGCCCCGTCCGCCAAGGCCTCCTCCGGCGAGCGCCCCGCGCCTTCCGCCGCCCCGGCCGAGCAGCCACCGGCGGTCCAGCAGCAGCGCAGGCGAGGCGGCGGACGCGGCGCCAACCGCCGCCCCAGCGGCCGGGAACGCCACGACGAGAAGATCACGGTCTACGTCTCCGCCGAGGAACTGATGGACCTCGAACACGCCCGGCTCGTCCTGCGCGGCGAACACGGCCTCGCCGTCGACCGCGGCCGCATCGTCCGCGAGGCGGTGGCGGTGGTCCTGGCCGACCTGGAGTCCCGGGGCGACGCGAGCATCCTCGTACGGCGGCTGCGCGGCCGCTGAGCGGCACGGCGCGGGTAGCCTGCACCAGGGCCTGTCGTCACATTCCCGGCTGCCCTTCGGGCGACGGCGGGAATGTGACGACAGGCCCTGGACCCGCCGCCCGGCGGGACCCGCCCGCGCCGCCGTCCCACCTCTGGACCACCATGCCCCCGCCCGACGACCCCGCCACCCCGCGCCGCCGCGCCCTGGGGCGGGGGCCGGGTGCGGTGGCGCCGCCCGTGGAGGCGGAGGGGTCGGTACGAGAGCCTGAGCCCGTACGGGAGCTTGAGCCCGTACCGGAGCCGGAAGCCGTACCGGAGCCAGGTCCGGAGCCGGAAACCGTCCAGGTGTCGGAGCCGGAAGCGGTACCGGAGCCGGAGGCGGACGACAAGCGCTTCACCGTCCGGCTGGTGAACTTCGAGGGCCCCTTCGATCTCCTCCTCCAGTTGATCTCCAGGCACAAGCTGGATGTGACCGAGGTCGCCCTGTCGAAGGTCACCGACGAGTTCATGGCGTACATCCGCGCCATGGGCCCCGACTGGGACCTCGACCAGACCACCGAGTTCCTCGTCGTCGCCGCCACGCTGCTCGACCTCAAGGCCGCCCGGCTGCTGCCCGCCGCCGAGGTCGAGGACGAGGCCGACCTCGCGCTCCTGGAAGCGCGGGACCTGCTCTTCGCGCGGCTGCTCCAGTACCGCGCGTACAAGCGGATCGCCGAGATCTTCCAGGGCCGCCTGGAGTCGGAGGCCCGCCGCCACCCCCGTACGGTCGGCCTGGAGGACCAGCACGCCGCGCTGCTGCCCGAGGTGGTCATCAGCATCGGGCCCGAGGGCTTCGCCCGGCTCGCGGTGAAGGCGATGCAGCCGAAGCCCAAGCCCCAGGTGTACGTGGACCACATCCACGCCCCGCTGGTCAGCGTCCAGGAGCAGGCGGGCCTCGTGGTGGAGCGGCTGCGCGAGGCCGGGGCGGCGGTGAGCTTCGCGGTGCTGACCGGGGACGCGCCGGACACCCTGACCGTGGTCGCCCGGTTCCTGGCCCTGCTGGAGCTGTACCGCGAGAAGGCCGTCACCCTCGACCAGGACGAGGCGCTGGGCGACCTGCTGGTGACCTGGTGCGGCGGGGCGGAGGCGGTGCCGGTGGTGACGGACGAGTTCGACCGGGAGCTCAACGGAGGCGCTGACGAAAGGGACGTACGGGAATGAGCGAGCAGCCGACTCAGGAGACCGACGAGGGCGTGGTCGCCGCGCTCGATCTGAAGCCCGCGCTGGAGGCGGTCCTCATGGTCGTCGACGAGCCCGCCACCGTCGACCACCTGGCCAAGGTGCTCCAGCGGCCCCGCAGGGCCGTGGCGGACGCGTTGCGGGAGCTGGCCGACGAGTACACCGTGCAGCGCCGGGGCTTCGACCTGCGACTCGTCGCGGGCGGCTGGCGGTTCTACACGCGCCCCGAGTACGCGGCGGCCGTGGAGGGCTTCGTCCTGGACGGCCAGCACGCCCGGCTCACCCAGGCCGCGCTGGAGACCCTGGCGGTGGTCGCGTACCGGCAGCCGGTGAGCCGCTCGCGGGTCTCGGCGGTGCGCGGAGTCAACTGCGACGGCGTCATGCGGACCCTCCTCCAGAGGGGCCTGGTGGCGGAGGCGGGCGCGGAACCCGAAACAGGTGCGATCCTGTACAGGACGACGAACTACTTTCTGGAGCGAATGGGCCTGCGAGGCCTGGACGAGCTCCCGGAACTCGCGCCCTTCCTCCCCGAGGCGGACGCGATCGAGGCTGAGACGCTAGAGGGTGTGCCGTCGTTCGATCCGGACGCACCGGACACCCCGGATACTCACGCAGACGACAAGACGGAATTTTGATGCGAAGCAGTGGCAGGAACAGCGGAAGCGGCAGCGGCGGCAGCGGCCGGAGTGGCGGAGGCGCGGGCAGCGGCGGCCGCAGTGGCGGCGGCTCCTCCCGCCAGGGCCAGGGCGGCGGCGGCCAGGGAGGCCGTCCCGGCGGCCAGGGCGGCGGCCGCGGCGGAAGCCAGGGCGGGCGGCCCGGAGCCCCGGGCGGCCGTCCCTCCGGTCAGGGCGGTCGTCCCTCCGCTCAGGGCGGGCGCGGCGGCAGTCAGGGTGGCCGTCCCGGCGGCCAGGGCGGCGGCCGCGGCGGAAGCCAGGGCGGGCGTCCCACCGGCCAGGGCGGACGTCCGGGCTCTCAGGACGGGCGTTCGAGCTACCAGGGCGGGCGTGACGAGGAACAGCGCCCCCGCCGTCCCCGCCCGGAGGAGCGCCGCTACGACGTCGGCAACGACGCCCCCGGCGTCCGGGCCGAGCAGGACGGCCCCCGCAAGGGCCGCGGCTCGGCTGCCCGCGGCGGGGCCAAGGGCGGCCCGAAGCCCGCACAGGGCGGCAGCGGCCGCAGTGGCGGTTTCCGTCGTGCGGCACCCTCGCGCCCGCGTGAGCTGGACGCCAAGATCGAGCAGCGCAACCGCGACCGGTACGCGAACAAGCCCGTGATCAACCTCCCCAAGACCCACCCGGGCGCCGAGGAGGAGGGCGAGCGGCTGCAGAAGGTCCTCGCCCGGGCCGGTATGGGCTCGCGTCGCGCGTGCGAGGAGCTGATCGAGCAGTCCCGCGTCGAGGTCAACGGCGAGATCGTCGTCGAGCAGGGCAAGCGCGTCGACGTGCACAAGGACGAGATCAAGGTCGACGGTCTGACCGTCGCCGCCCAGTCCTACCTGTTCTTCGCGCTGAACAAGCCCGCGGGCGTCGTCTCCTCGATGGAGGACCCGGACGGCCGCCAGTGCCTCGGCGACTACGTGACCAACCGCGAGACGCGGCTGTTCCACGTCGGCCGGCTGGACACCGAGACGGAGGGCATCATCATGCTCACCAACCACGGTGAGCTGGCCCACCGCCTCACGCACCCCAAGTACGGCGTCAAGAAGACCTACCTGGCCGCCATCCAGGGCCCCCTGCCGCGCGACCTCGGCAAGCGGCTCAAGGACGGCATCCAGCTGGAGGACGGCTACGCCCGCGCCGACCACTTCCGCGTCGTCGAGAACACCGGCAAGAACTACCTGGTCGAGGTGACCCTCCACGAGGGCCGCAAGCACATCGTGCGCCGGATGCTGGCCGAGGCCGGCTTCCCGGTCGAGCGCCTCGTGCGGACGTCCTTCGGGCCGATCCCGCTGGGCGACCAGAAGTCCGGCTGGCTGCGCCGCCTCACCAACACCGAGGTCGGCATGCTGATGCGCGAGGTCGGCCTCTAGCCGCACCCGACGTCGTACGAAGGCCCGCGGCCGGTATCCGTTCGGAAAGTTCGAACAGAACCGGCCGCGGGCCTTTTGCTGCCCCCGCCCAGCCTTTATAGTCATAGTGACTATTAAGAAGGAGGCAGGCGTGAGTCTCGCGGACGTACTCGATCCCCTGCAACAGCCCCTGGTGACGATCCTGGACACCCCGGTCAGCTGGACCGAGGTGCTGGGCTTCGGAAGCGGGGCGCTGTGCGTCTGGCTCGTGGCCCGCCAGCACCTCGCCAACTGGCCGATCGGCATCGCCAACAACCTCTTCTTCATCCTGCTGTTTGCCCAGTCCGGTCTGTACGCCGACGCCGGCCTCCAGATCGTCTTCATCACCCTCGCCGCGTACGGCTGGTGGACCTGGACCCACGGGGGTGGACCAGGGACCGCCGTCCTGCCGGTGCGCAGAACGACCCGCACCGAATGGACCTGGCTGCTCGCGGCGGGGGTGGTGGGGACCCTCGGGATCACTCTGCTGCTGTCCCGGGCCACCGACTCCACCGTCCCGTTCTGGGACGCGCTGACGACGTCCCTGTCGCTGATGGCGACGTACGGACAGTGCCGGAAGCGGCTGGAGTCCTGGTGGCTGTGGATCGCCGCCGATGTGGTCTACATCCCGCTCTACGCCCACAAGGGGCTGTATCTGACCTCGCTGCTGTACGCCGGGTTCCTCGCGCTCTGCCTCGTCGGCCTGCGCAACTGGCATCGCGACCTGACCGTACGCGACACCCGGACCCCGGAGGCGGCGGCATGAAGCGCTACGAACACGGCCTGGTCCTCGGCAAGTTCTACCCGCCGCACGCCGGTCACCACCACCTCGTCGAGACCGCCCGGGACCGTTGCGAACGGCTGACCGTGCTGGTCTGCGCCGCCTCCGTGGAGTCCGTCCCGCTCGCCGACCGCGTCGCCTGGATGCGCGAGGCCCACCCCGACGTCACGGTGGTGGGCACGGTCGACGACACGCACATGGACGTGGCCGACCCGGCCGTCTGGGACGCGCACATGGCGGTCTTCACCACGGCCGTGCCCGAGCGGGTGGACGCCGTCTTCACCTCGGAGGCGTACGGCGAGGAGCTGGGCCGCCGCTTCGGCGCGGCGTCCGTCCTCGTCGACCCCGACCGCACCCTCTTCCCGGTCTCCGGCACCGCCGTGCGCCGGTCCCCGGCCGACTGCTGGGACTTCCTCCGGCCACCCGTGCGGGCGGCCCTCGCCCGCCGAGTCGTCGTCCTCGGCGCGGAGTCGACCGGCACCACCACCCTCGCGCGGGCGCTCGCCGCCCACTACCGCGCACGCGGCGGCGTGTGGGCGCGCACCGGCTGCGTCGCCGAGTACGGGCGCGAGTACAGCGAACACAAACTCGCCGCCCTGCGCGCACGGTGGCCCGGGGCCGCCTGGGAGGACGTCAGCTTCACCACCGACGACTTCCCTCTCATCGCGCGGGCCCAGAACGAACGGGAGGAGGAGGCCGCCCGCGCCGGGTCCCCGGTGCTCCTCTGCGACACCGACTCCTTCGCCACCACCGTCTGGCACGAGCGGTACGTCGGCGGCCGCAACCCGCTCGTCGAGGAGATCGCCGACCGCGCCGCCCACCACCTGTGGCTGCTCACCGACCACGAGGGCGTCCCCTTCGAGGACGACGGGCTGCGGGACGGGGAGGAGCTGCGCCCCTGGATGACCGACCGTTTCCGCGCCGAACTCACCCGCACGGGACGGCGGTTCATCGAGGTCACCGGCCCGCCCGAGGCACGGCTCGCCGCCGCCGTCACCGCCGTCGACGAACTCCTCGCCACCGGCTGGGACTTCGCCGCACCCCTCCCGGAGAAACGATGAGCACCCCCGCCCCCGAGGGCTACGACCCGCACGCCTTCGCCCCGTTCGCGGTCACCGTCGATCTCGCGGTCTTCACCGTCCGCGAGGCCCGGCTGCACGTACTGCTCGTCGAACGCGGCCAGGAGCCCTTCCGGGGCCGGTGGGCGCTGCCCGGCGGCTTCCTGCTGCCCCGGGAGTCCGCCGAGGACGCCGCCCGCCGCGAACTCGCCGAGGAGACCGGCCTCGGCCACGGCGCAGTCGGCACTCTTCACCTCGAACAGCTGCGCACCTACACCGCCCCGGACCGCGACCCGAGGATGCGAGTCGTCTCTGTCGCGTACGCCGCACTCCTGCCGGACCTGCCCGAACCGCGCGGCGGTGGCGACGCGGCGAGCGCCCGGTGGTGGGACGCGGACTCCACCGGACCGCTGGCCTTCGACCACGACCGGATCCTCGCCGACGCCCACGACCGGATCGGCGCCAAGCTCGAATACAGCTGCCTGGCCACCGCGTTCTGCCCCGCCGAGTTCACCCTCGGCGAGCTCCAGCAGGTCTACGAGACCGTCTGGCGCGTCGAGCTGGACCGCCCCAACTTCCGGCGCAAGGTCCTGAACGCGCCCGGCTTCGTCCAGGCAGTCGAGGGCCCGCCGCGCCGCACCGGCGGCCGGGGCAAACCGGCAGCCCTCTACCGGGCGGGCGACGCCACCGCCCTGCACCCGCCGCTCCTGCGCCCGCCACGACCGGACGCCCCGGGGGACCCGTTGTGACCCGCAGCCCCGTCGTCATGCGCAGCCCCGCGCGCAATCCGCAGCTCCGCGCGTACGCGCACTCCGCAGCCCCGTCGCACTCCGTACCGGAAGGACGAGACAGATGACCATCTCCACCCCGCCGCTCACCAAGCAGGCGGCCACCGGCGTGCTGACCGGGCTCGCGCTCGGCGACGCCCTGGGCTTCCCCACCGAGTTCAACGACGTGCCCGCCATCCTCGCCAAGTTCGGCCCCTGGCGGCAGCTTCCCCTCCTGACTCCCGCCGTCGTCTCCGACGACACCCAGATGACGATCGCCCTGGGCCGGGGCATCCGCACCGCCATGGACAGCGGACTGCTCACGCCCGAACGGCTGGTGGACCCGGTCCGCGCGGAATTCGTCGCCTGGTACCACTCACCGGACAACAACCGGGCCCCGGGCAACACCTGCCTCACCGCCTGCCGCCTGCTCGAACACACCCGGGTCTGGCAGGAGGCCAGCCAGACGCACTCCAAGGGCTGCGGCGCCAACATGCGGGTCGCCCCCATCGGCCTGGTCCCCGGCCTCAGCGAGGAGCAGCGCGCCGGGGCCGCCCAGCTCCAGGCCGCCCTCACCCACGGCCACCCCACCGCGCTCACCGCCTCCGACCTGCTGGCCCGCGCGGTGTTCCTGCTCGCCCAGGGCGCCGAACCCCTCGGCCTGATCGGGCAGCTGCGCAGCTACGCCTACGAGAACCGGGGCCGCTACCACACCCGCTGGCTCGGCGACCTCTGGCGCCACGCGGGCGACGCCACCCCGCAGGCGTACATCCAGCGCGGCTGGGACGAGTGCCTGACCGCGCTGGGACGCGTCCAGGACGCGCTGCGCGCCCCGTCACCGGAGACCGACCCGTGCGAGCGGACCGGGGACGGCTGGATCGCCGAGGAGGCCCTCGCGACCGCGCTGCACTGCTTCCTGCTGTTCCCCGAGGAGCCCGTCACCGCCCTGCGCCGGGCCGCCTGCACCCGGGGCGACTCCGACTCGATCGCCTGCCTGGCCGGAGCGCTCGCCGGGGCGCACCTGGGCGCGTCCGCCTGGCCCAAGGAATGGTCCGAGCGCATCGAGTACCGCAGCGACCTGCTGTCCCTCGCGGCCCTCTGGGACGCCTGAACCGTACCGGCCGGCGGGTGCGCGTCATCGTTTCTCTGACGCGACCTCCCTGAGTGAGCGGAGGACGACCGGGTACGAGAGGGCGGACCTGTTCCCGTACGGAAGGTTCGGTGGTATCCGTGTCCTCCTCACTCGTCGAGACCGTCGACATCAAGGCGCCCGTGGACGTCGCCTGGTCCCTGTGGAGCGATGTCACCCAGTGGCCGAGGTTCCTGAGCCACGTCCAGCGCGTCGATCCGATCGATGAGCGGCGCTTCGCCTGGCAGCTCTCGCTGCCCGGTGCGGAGAAGCGCTTCGTCGCGGAACTCACCGAGGTGGTCCCCGAGGACCGCATCGCCTGGAAGACGACCGAGGGGGTCCACCACGCGGGGGTGGTCACCTTCCACCGGCTCGACGACACATCGAGCCGGGTCGCCCTGCAGATCGAGTACGACCCCCAGGGATTCATCGAGCACCTGGGGGCGCTGACCAACCTGGACTCCGCCCTGACCAACTACGACCTGGGCGAGTTCCAGAAGCTGGCCGAACTCACGGCCGCGTCGGGCGGTCCCCGTACGGTGTGAGCGCGATCGGTGCGGGCCCGGTCGGCGCCTGATCGCGCGCCGCCGAGGCCCGCCGGGCCCGCACGAGGAAGTCCTCCACGGCCGCCCGGCCGGGTTCCGGCGGCAGCGGGGAGCGGGTCGCGGCCTCGTCGTTCTCCTCGCCGAGGCGGTCCATCCGGCGCTCCACCTCCGGCCAGGACACCTCGCCCCGCTTCACCGCCAGCAGCTCCTCACGGGCCTCGCCGACGTCGATGCGCAGCTCGCCCGTGCGCAGCAGGTCCCGGGAGCTCGCCAGCAGCCGCAGCAGATGCATCGCGTGCTTCCAGCGCGGCGCGCCATGGACCCGTACGTCGGCCTCCAGCTTCCTCCGCTGACCCAGCGCGTACCGGAGACACGTGCCGTGCGCGAGCCGCGACAGGAACGCCCCGCGCAGGGCCAGCAACTCGCGGCCGGTGTCGTCCACGGACTCCACCAGCGGGGAGTGCAGGCACTCCAGCACGTTCGGGTTGGCCCGCAGCGCCAGCTCGCAGAAGCGTTCCAGCTCCCAGGAGAACTGCTCCGGCGCGGGGCCCTCCACATGCGTCGGCGGCTTCTCGAAGCGCCAGAACAGCGGGGTGGGCGCGAGGAACACCCCGCGCCGGTCCGTATCGCTGTCCTCCGTGGCCAGTCCGAACGCGCGCGAGCCCATCACGCAGGCGTAGACCGTGTGGTCGCGTACGAGTGCCTCGTCGGCGGCGGTGATCATGCCGGCGAGCGTACGTGCGCGGGGGCCGCCGCGCCTCGGAGATTCCGGCCCGCTCTCAGCCCAGCCGGATCGCGCCCCCCGATACGGTGATCCGCTCGGCGGGCAGCGGCCGGGTCGCCGGGCCGGCCTCGACCGCGGCGTCCGTGATGCTGTACCTGCTGCCGTGGCAGGGGCAGCTGATCGTGCCGTCGCTCACCGTCGAGACGAGGCAGCTCGCATGGGTGCAGACGGCGGAGAACGCCCGGAACTCACCCTCCTCCGGCTGGGTCACCACCACCTTCCGCTCCTTGAAGACGGTGCCGCCGCCGACCGGGATGTCCGCGGTCCGGGCCAGCTCCGCCCCGCCCGGGGCGTCCCCCGACACGGCCGGCGTCGGGCTAGCGTCCTCGCCGCCGCCCCCGTCGGAGGATCCGCAGCCGGTGGCCAGGGCCGCGGCGCCCGCCGCACCCGCGGCCAGCACCGTCCTTCGCCGTGCGTTCATGGGCTCTCCTTCGATGGCGGTGGGTGGGCGCCATCGTGGCGGTGGCAGGCCCCCGGGCGAAGCAACCGCGCGGACCGTGCGCCCGACCGAGTGGTGGACGGGGCCCCGACGGCCCTGGCCCGCCCGTCTCACGGACGGAACGCCGTGATCAGGTCCGCCGCTGCCGATCTAGGCTGAGGTGAGCAGCCGTGCCGCGCCCCAGGGCGACGGACCCGGAGGCGGAAGAAGAGCGAACAGCGAAGATCAAGAGGAGCACGACGTGGCGGTACGAGCGGTCCGGGGCGCCGTCCAGCTGGACCAGGACGAGGCCGGGCACATGGGCCGGCGGGTCGGCGAGCTGCTGACGGCCGTTCTGGACCGGAACGAACTCGTCGCCGACGACCTGATCAGCATCTGGTTCACCGCCACCCCCGACCTGCACAGCGACTTCCCCGCCGCCGCCGCGCGCGGCCTCGGAATCGTCGACGTACCCCTGATCTGTGCCCAGGAGTTGGACATCGAGGGGGCCATGCCCCGGGTCGTCCGTATCCTCGTGCATGTCGAGACCTACCTCTCGCGCGCCGAGATCAGCCACGTCTACCTCGGCGCCACCGCCGCTCTGCGCAAGGACATCGCCCAGTGAGAACCGCCCTCGTCATCGGAACCGGGCTCGTCGGCACCTCCGCCGCCCTCGCACTGGCCGGTCGCGGCGTCCATGTGCACCTCGTCGACCACGACCCCGCGTGCGCCCGCACCGCGGCCGCGCTCGGCGCCGGCACCGACGAGGCACCGGAAGGCCGCGTCGACCTGGCGATCGTCGCCGTGCCGCCCGCGCACACCGCCGCCGTCCTCGCCGCCGCCATGCGCGACGGGGTGGCCCGCGGCTACCTGGACGTCGCCAGCGTCAAGGGCGGCCCGCGCCGCGAGCTGGAGGCGCTCGGCCTCGACCTCACCCCGTACATCGGTACGCACCCGATGGCCGGGAAGGAGCGCTCGGGGCCGCTCGCCGCGATCGCCGACCTCTTCGAGGGCCGCCCCTGGGTCCTCACCCCGACCCGGGACACCGACACCGAGGTGCTCAACCTCGCGCTGGAGCTCGTCGCCCTGTGCCGGGCCGTCCCCGTCGTCATGGACGCCGACGCCCACGACCGGGCCGTGGCCCTCGTCTCGCACACCCCGCAGCTGATCTCCTCGATGGTCGCCGCCCGGCTGGAGGAGGCCGACGAGACCGCCGTACGGCTGTGCGGGCAGGGCATCCGCGACGTCACCCGGATCGCCGCGTCCGACCCCCGCATGTGGGTGGAGATCCTCTCCGCCAACCCCGGCCCGGTCGCCGACGTCCTCGCGGGGGTCGCCGCCGACCTGGCGGAGACCGTGACCGCGCTGCGCGGCCTGCACTCCGCCGACGAGGAGAAGCGGCGCGCGGGCACCGACGCCATCGAGGACGTCCTGCGCCGCGGCAACGCGGGCCGCGTCCGGGTCCCCGGCAAGCACGGCGCGGCCCCCACCGTCTACGAGACCGTGGCCGTCCTCATCGGCGACAAGCCGGGCGAACTGGCCGCGATCTTCGCCGACGCCGGCCGGGCCGGGGTCAACATCGAGGACGTCCGCATCGAGCACGCCACCGGCCAGCAGGCGGGCCTCGTACAGATCATGGTCGAGCCCAGCGCCGCCCCGGTACTCGGCGCGGCCCTCCAGGAACGCGGCTGGTCGATCCGCGGCTGAGCCCTTCCCGTACGACAGGGGCGGCGCCACCCCCGCCCGGGTGGCCCGCCTCCCCCGTACGGGGTACATGGGCCCGCCCGGTACTCGGTAACCTGGTACGAGGCCGTCCTCAAGGCCCGTCCGTCCCCGCACCGTGTACCAGGAAGGTGTCCACCACCGTGGAAACCGCACGCTCCTCCGTGATCGTCGCCATCGACGGGCCCTCGGGCACCGGCAAGTCGAGCACGTCCAAGGCCGTCGCCGCCCAGCTCGGCCTGAGCTACCTGGACACGGGCGCGCAGTACCGGGCCATCACCTGGTGGATGCTGAGCAACGGCATCGACGCGGGCGACCCGGCCGAGATCGCGACCGCCGCCGCCAAGCCGGTGATCGTCTCCGGCACCGACCCCGCCGCCCCGACGATCACCGTCGACGGCGAGGACGCCTCAGGCCCGATCCGCAGCCAGGAGGTCACCTCCAAGGTCAGCGCCGTCAGCGCCGTCCCCGAGGTGCGGGCGCTCATCACCGAGCTCCAGCGCTCCATCGCCGCGGCCGCGACCGGCGGCATCGTCGTCGAGGGCCGGGACATCGGCACCACCGTGCTGCCCGACGCCGACCTCAAGATCTTCCTCACCGCCTCCCCGGAGGCCCGCGCCGCCCGCCGCAGCGGCGAGGTCAAGGGCTCCGACCTGACCGCCACCCGCGAGGCACTGATTCTGCGGGACGCCGCCGACTCCGGCCGCAAGACCTCGCCGCTCGCCAAGGCGGACGACGCCGTCGAGGTGGACACCACCGAGCTGACCCTCCAGCAGGTCATCGAGTGCGTCGTCACCCTCGTCGAGGGGAAGCGGGTCGCCGCGTGAGCGATGCCACAGGCGCGCCCACGCTGCGCGGAGCGGCCCTCGGGCGAACCATCGGCATCGGCCTGATGTACGGGCTGTGGAAGCCCAGGGTCCTGGGCGCGTGGCGCGTGCCCGCCGCCGGACCCGTCATACTCGCGGTGAACCACTCCCACAACATCGACGGACCGATGCTGATGGGCACCGCGCCCCGGCCGGTGCACTTCCTGATCAAGAAGGAGGCGTTCGTCGGCCCTCTCGACCCGTTCCTGCACGGAATCGGGCAGATCGAGGTGGACCGCCGATCCGTCGACCGCACCGCCATCACCCATGCGCTCGGCGTGCTGGAGGACGGCGGCGTCCTCGGGATCTTCCCCGAGGGCACCCGCGGCGAAGGAGACTTCGCCTCGCTGCGGGCCGGACTCGCGTACTTCGCGGTACGGGGCGGGGCTCCGATCGTCCCCGTGGCTGTCCTGGGAAGCACCGAGCGCCGCGGACGGTTGATACGGGGGCTGCCCCCGCTGCGCAGCCCGATCGACGTCGTCTTCGGCGACGCGTTCGACGCGAGCGCCGGCGACGGGCGGCGGACGCGCAGGGCGCTGGACGAGGCGACCCTGCGGATCCAGGCGAAGCTGACCGCCCACCTGGAAAGTGCCAAGCGCCTCACCGGGCGATAGGCGAGACTTGAGTAGTGGACCGCGGTGATCGCGGTCCATCGATGATGATGCAAAGAGGAACGGACTTCATGAACGACCAGATTCACTCCGACGGCTCGGGCCACGAGCACGGAGCACTTGGCGATGCCGAGTTCGCGGAGTTCATGGAGCTCGCCGCGCAGGAAGGCTTCGATCCCGAGGAGGTCGAGGGCGCCCTCGACGAGGCCGGTCACGGCCCGCTCCCCGTGCTCGCCGTCGTCGGCCGCCCCAATGTCGGCAAGTCGACCCTGGTGAACCGGATCATCGGCCGCCGCGAGGCCGTCGTGCAGGACAAGCCCGGCGTCACCCGCGACCGCGTCAGCTACGAGGCCGAATGGGCCGGACGCCGCTTCAAGGTCGTCGACACCGGCGGCTGGGAGCAGGACGTGCTGGGCCTCGACGCCTCCGTCGCCGCCCAGGCCGAGTACGCCATCGAGACGGCCGACGCGGTCGTCTTCGTCGTCGACTCGACCGTCGGCGCCACCGACACCGACGAGGCCGTCGTCAAGCTGCTGCGCCGGGCCGGCAAGCCCGTCGTCCTCTGCGCCAACAAGGTCGACGGACAGAGCGGCGAGGCGGACGCCACCGCCCTGTGGTCGCTGGGCCTCGGCGAGCCCTACCCGGTCTCCTCGCTGCACGGCCGCGGCACCGGCGACATGCTGGACGCGGTCCTCGCGGCCCTGCCCGACGCCCCGGCCCAGAAGTTCGGCACGGCGCTCGGCGGCCCCCGCCGCATCGCCCTGATCGGCCGCCCGAACGTCGGCAAGTCCTCCCTGCTGAACAAGGTCGCGGGCGAGGACCGGGTCGTCGTCAACGAGCAGGCCGGCACCACCCGTGACCCGGTCGACGAGCTGATCAAGCTCGGCGGCATCACCTGGAAGTTCATCGACACGGCCGGCATCCGCCGCCGAGTCCACCTCCAGGAGGGCGCGGACTACTACGCCTCGCTGCGTACGGCCGCCGCCGTCGAGAAGGCAGAGGTCGCCGTCGTCCTGATCGACTCCAGCGAGTCCATCAGCGTCCAGGACCAGCGGATCATCACCATGGCCGTGGACGCCGGGCGCGCCCTGGTCGTCGCCTTCAACAAGTGGGACACCCTCGACGAGGAGCGCCGCTACTACCTGGAGCGCGAGATCGAGACGGAGCTCGCGCAGATCGCCTGGGCCCCGCGCGTCAACGTCTCGGCCCTCACCGGCCGCCACATGGAGAAGCTGGTCCCGGCGATCGAGACCGCGATCGAGGGCTGGGAGACCCGGATCCCCACCGGCCGGCTCAACGCCTTCCTCGGCGAGATCGTCGCCTCCCACCCGCACCCGATCCGCGGCGGCAAGCAGCCGCGTATCCTCTTCGGCACCCAGGCGGGCACCAAGCCCCCGCGCTTCGTGCTCTTCGCCTCCGGCTTCCTGGAGCACGGCTACCGCCGCTTCGTCGAGCGCCGTCTGCGCGAGGAGTTCGGCTTCGAGGGCACCCCGATCCACATCTCCGTCCGGGTCCGCGAGAAGCGCGGCCGCAACAAGTAGCACCGGCGAGTCGCGCGTGCCTCGTCGGGCGTGGCGACCCGGGAGCCCAGGGATTCGGTGATCCGCACGGCGTGCTCCACCAACTGACCGTTGGTGGCCTTGACG
>NZ_JBEZYG010000042.1:0-39449 GCF_040638385.1 Streptomyces sp. NPDC026589 | reverse complement strand
GGATGTCGCGCTCGGTGATGATGCCGAGCCCGCAGGTGTCCGGATCGTGGACGACAGCTGCCCCGATGCGGCGGGCCGACATCGGCCCGGCCGCCGCCGCGTCGTGCATGCGCCGGAGCAGCGCCCCCACGGAGCGCAGGGCCCCGTCCGTCCAGGCCCAGGGCGGGTGCGGGGCGACGGCGACCTCGCCGGGGACGTACGAGAGCCGCTCACGGCGCCCGGAGGCCGAGACCCCCAGAGGGACGGGTACGCCGTCGAACCCCTGCTCCCGGAGGGCCCGGAGGTGGGCGTGCAGGAGGGCGGCATGCGGTGGGGCGGGGCGTTCGACGGCGTCGCCGTGACGGACGACGGCTCCGGCGTTGGCCAGTCCGCCGGACAGCATCTCCTGGTCCCGGCCCACCGGGCTCACCGCGCCCGCGCGGCGAGCTGCTGCGCCCGGTCGGTCGCCCCATCTGCCGCCTCCGCGCTCCCCGCCGCCTCCGCGCTTCCCGCCACCTCGGCGCAAGGGCCCAACGCCCGTCGAAGATCCGCAGGTTCGCGGTAGAGGACGCCGGTCATGCCGAGGGCGGCGGCCGCGTCGACGTTCTCCTGCCGGTCGTCCACGAACAGGCACCGGGCCGGCGGTACGCCCGCCCGCGCGGCCGCGATGCGGTAAATGGCCGGGTCGGGCTTGGCCACCTGCTCCACCGCGCTGCTCACGACCGCGTCGGCCAGATCGGAAAGGCCCAAGAGGGCTAGGTCTGCCTCCAGTTGGAGGGTCGCATTGGTGACGAGTACCAGGGGCACGTGGGTCCTGGCCCGGCGCAGCAGCGCCACGACCTCCTCGTCGGCCCAAAACGGCGCGTCCGCGAGCGCCCGGCCCAGTGCGTGGGCCCGGTCCGCGCCCACCCGCTCCACGAGCCCGGCGGCGATGGCAGCCACCCAGGCGTCCGGGGTGATCCGGCCCAGGAGCAGCGGGAGGTCGACCTCGGGTGCGTAGGCGATGTCGGTCGTGGTGCCCTCCGGAAGTCCGGCGGCCCGCTCCAGGGCGGCGAGCGGGGCGGTGTCGTAGAAGCGGACGACGTTGTCGAGATCGCAGAGCACCGCGTCGAAGGCGCGGCCCACGGGGGCCGCAGGGGTCGGAGGGGCCAGAGAGGCCGGAGAGGCCACGGGAGGCGCTGCCGGAGTGCCGTTGTCACCGGGGGTGGGTCGTGTACACATGCCTGGTACTGGACTCCTGCGGTGGGTTTCGGCGTCGGTGCGCCGGGTGCGGGGGGACGTGGTCGACCATAAACGGCCGCCGGACCGTTCATGGCCGACCACTGCCGCCCTTGCGGGCGGCCCGCGGGACATCACGCGTCACCGTGTGTCCCACACTCGGCGGCGGTCAGCCGGTCAGCGCCCGCCAGGTCACCGGGCCCGCCTCGCCGTCGACCACCAGGCGGTTGCCGCTCTGGTAGGCGCGTACGGCGCTCGTGGTGACGGAACCGAACCCGCCGTCGACCGCCAGGCGGGCACCGCGTCTGTTCAGCGCGGTCTGCAGGGCGCGGACGTGGGACCCGCTCGCCCCCTGCCGCAGCGTGTACACGAGTTCGGGCCAGGTGGCCGGTCCGACCTGGCCGTCGGCCGCCAGCCCCCTGGAGCGCTGGAACCGTTTGACCGCCTCGACGGAAACGGAGCCGTACTGCCCGTCGGCGGCCAGCTTGTGGCCGCGCTGGTTCATCAGGTGCTGGATCACCACGACCGTGGCGCCGCGCGCGCCCGGGGCGATCCTCGACCAGCCGCCCGACAGGTCCACGCCCCGGGCGGCCAGGAAGGCCACCGGGTTCACCGTGGTGCCGAGGCGTCCCGCGTGAGTCTCGAAGTGCAGGTGGGGCCCGGTCACGTTACCCGTGGCCCCCATGTCGGCGATGCGCTGTCCGGCCGAGACCCTGGCGTTGAGCGCGACCCGGTAGGCGCTGAGGTGACCGTAGTACGTGTACTGGTTGTCGCCGTGCGCGATCACCAGGGCGTTACCGGTCCGGCCCGGCAGCCCCCCTCCCCACGACCGGCGGACGACCGTGCCCCCGGCCGCCGCGTGGACGGCGGTGCCCGTGGAGTTGCTGACGTCCTGGCCGGCGTGGGACGCGCCGCCCCGGGGCGCGCCGTAGTGGCCCCCGGCCGGGAACCGGCCCAGGGCGGGATTGGCCCACGCCCCGTCCTTCGCCGCCGCTGCCGTCGTCGCCGCTGTGGAGGCCCCGGCCGAGAGGTTCACGGCGAGCGCGCCCAGCCCCAGGCCCGCCAGCAGCCGCCGACGGGACAGGCCGCGGTCCGGGCGCTCCGTGTCCGCCGGTGTTTCCGCCGGCGCGGTGATGGTGGCACAGGATCGGCACATCATGTCTCCCTCGAAGCGAAGCGGGTCGAGCACGTGGGACGTCAGGGTGCGTGGGTGTCCGGGCGCGTGGGCGCGGGGGCGCGTGGGTGTCCGGGGCGGCGGCATCAGTGGATACGAGGATCTACCCGCATAGACGATAGGGCCGGGCGGCTGCCCGGTCAGGGGCCCACGGGCCCACTGGGGGCCCAAAACGCTTATGGCTGAGCCGATTTCCGCTCCGGCCCCGCCTGCCGCTCGGTCCCCGGCGGCTCCCGCACCCGGCCGGGGATCCCGGGGCGTCCGCTCTCCTCGGCCGGGCGGGCGGTCAGAGCGCCGCGAGGCCGGCGAGCAGCTCGGCGGCGGGCTTCGGGTGGACGAGCCAGCGCAGATGACTGCCGGCGAGCGTCCGGACGTCGAAGGGGTTGTCGGGCGTGAGCGCGTCGGCCTCGCGGATCATGCGGTCCTGCACGGCGGGCGGAACGCTGGCGTCGGCGGCCAGGCGGACGTAGGTCCTGGGTATCCGGCCCCAGGTCGTGGCCTGTACCCGGTCGGCTGCCGTACCGGCGTCGAGGTTCTCGTCGCACTGGAAGGTACTGAGGAAGGTCCGGAACTCGTCATCGGTGAGGTCGGCGGCGAAGGCCTGCTTGAGCAGGGTGAGCGCTGTCGGGTCGGCCGTGCGGAAGTTGAAGCGCAGCAGCCCGAGTTCGGCCGGGTTCCCGACGAGTGCGCCGGTGAGGGCTCCCGCGTCGACGTCGGCCATCTCCGGCTGGGCGTAGTAGCCGCCCACCTCCAGCTCGACGGGGCACCAGGCGGAGACGTAGACGATCCGGTCGATCAGGTCGGGCCGGGCGTTGGCGACGGCGGTGGTCGTGATGCCGCCCCTGCTGTGGGCGACGAGGACGGTGGGGCCGTTCCGCTTGGCCCGTTCGAGGACATCGATCACGCGGGCGGCGTTGTCCGCGAGCGTGACTCCCTTGATGCCTCCCGGCTCCGTGGCCAGCGCGTCCAGATCCTGGGGAGCCTGGTAGGAGGCCGGCGACGTCGCCTCGAATCCGTGCCCCGGAAGGTCGACCGCGACCGAGCGGTGCCCGAGCAGGGCGAGTTCGGCCTGGAGGGGCGCGAACGAGAACGAATTCGCGAAGGCGCCGTGGACGAGGATGAACGTCGGTTGAGTATGCATGCTTCAGCCTCCAACAGAACGATCTTCGGAACAAGATCCGGGGTCGGGACGACGGGGCCGCTGACCGGCCTGCCCCATGGGCATCCCGGTCACCCGGTCACCCCGGGGCGCCCTGGCCATCTCCGTCGCCCCGGTCACCTGTCGCTCGCTCATCTCGCTCATCTCGCCCATCTCGCTCATCCTGGGGGAGCATCAGGGCTGAGCCCGTGTGCAGCGTGATCCGTACGGGGACGTACTCCTCGGCGTCGACCGCCGACGCCCCGGTGCCGGGGCTGCGGGCGAAGCGCGGATGGGCACCGCCGCTTATCTGCCAGCGAATACGGTGACCCGCGGCGAAGCGGTGGGCGGTGGAGCTCATCGGCACGGTGACCTCCGAAGGCGCCTGCCCGACCGTCCTCACCTGGGCGAACCCGTCACAGACGTTGGTGGAACGCCCCTGAGCGTCCACGTCGCACAGGCGGGTGAAGACGTCGGCGTATCCGGTGTCCGTGGAGATGCTCAGCCGCGCGGAGACCGGGCCGAGGACCTCCACCGCTTCGGCCAGCGGCGGTCCGGTGAACGTCAGGACGTCGTCCCGGGCCTCCAGGGCGCTGTTGTCGCGAGGTCCGGCGGTCCGGGAGAGCAGAGGGCCGCCGAGCGAGGGGGTGGGGGCCGCCGGATCGTAGAGGAAGGACGTCAGCGGTGCGCAGTCCGTGGGGGCCTGCCGGGTGAGATACCCGCCGGGGGCGGGCCACCACGACGTGACGGCCGGGGACAGCGGCCAGTCGTCGAGGTCCCGCCACGCGTTCGCGCCGCCGATGTGGACGCGCACTGCGGTGGGGCGCAGGCCGGAAGGGTCCGCGCACAGATGCGCGCGCAGCCAGGCGAGACTCTCGGCGAACACCTCGGGCCACCCCTGTTGGAGCGCTGAGGCGTGGGTCCAGGGACCGGCGAGCAGGGCGGTCCCGCAGCCGGCGCGACGCAGCCGGCCGTACTGCTCGAAGGTCTGGTCGGTCAGCGCGTCGTGCCACCCGGTGATCAGGCAGGTGGGCACCGTCAGCCGCTCCGCGGCCTCTCCCGCGGACGCGCCGGACCAGTACGGGCCGTCGGCGTCCGCGTGGGTCATCACGTCGTCCAGCCAGGGCACTTCGCCACCGAGGGCCGACTCGTACGCCCGGCGCAGGGGCCACGCGGTGACGACCCGCCGGAGCCGGCGCTGCAGGCGCAGCGTCCCTCTGACGAACGGCGCCAGCCCCTGGTGCTGGTACGTCATGCCGGAGCCGACGAGGAGGGCGTTCTCCAGGCGGAGGGCGCCGTCCGCGTGGAACAGGGCGTAGGGGTCGTGCAGACCCACCTGCACCACCATCGCCCTCAGCTCCGGCGGCGGGTCCAGGGCGAGTGCCCACTGTGTGTACCCCAGGTAACTGGGGCCGACCGTTCCCAGTACCCCGTTGAACCAGGGCTGCTCCCTCAGCCAGGAGACCGTGGCCAGGCCGTCGGCGGCCTCGTTGCGCCACAGGTCGAACCGGCCGCCCGAGCCGCCGGTGCCCCGGCAGCTCTGCAGGACCACTCGGAAGCCCTGTTCGGCGAAGAGCATGCCGTACAGGGGAGACCACGGCAGGCCTCGGCCGTACGGCGAGCGCACGACCAGGGTGGGGAAGTCGCCCTCCGCGCGGGGGAAGTAGTGATCGGTGATCAACGGACTGCCGTCAGCGGCCGGAACCGTCAGCCCCGGCTCCCATCCGACGTCGTGCCGTGCGGCCGGAAGGCCACGCCAGGTCGCCCTCATCAGCCGCGACGACCACGGCGGCTTCCCGGAAGGCGGTGTCCAGGCCGGGTGCGGTGCGGTGTCGTGCGTAGGTGATGTCATCGTTCCCTCCGCTATTCTCGTACTACGTACGAGAATAGCGGATGCTTGGATGGTTCCCACTGCTTGGATGGTTCCCGCGGGGGGCCGCAGCGAGGAGAGGGGGCGACGGAGATCGTGACCCGTGACGGCGCGTCCGGCACCGGGGGCGTCGACCCCCAACAGCTCTGGCTGGTCCCGTCCGGGCCCCGCAGGGGGCGCAAGCCCGCCTTCAGCCGAGCGGCGATCACGGCGGCGGCCGTCGCCGTGGCGGACGCGGAGGGGCTCGACGCGGTCACCATGCGGCGGGTCGCGTCGGAGGTCGGGGCCGGTGTCATGTCGCTCTACAGCTACGCCCCCGACAAGGAGACGCTGCTGGAGCTGATGGTCGACCACGTCAGCGGCGAACTGCCGACGACGGACGCACCCACTGGCGACTGGCGCGCCGACCTGAAGGCCATCGCCCATCTCCAGCGCGCCCTCATGCTGCGGCACCCCTGGCTGCCCGGTGCGCTGGCCGCTCGCCGGACCCTCGGCCCCAACGCCCTGGCCTTCCTGGAGCGGGCGCTCGCCGCCCTGCGGCCCACCGGACTGGGCGGTGCGGCGAAACTGGAGGTCTTCGCCCAGCTCACCGCTTTCGTGGCCGGGCACATCTCCTACGAGATCACGCAGGCCGCGGCCGCACGGTCGCCCGACCGGGCCGCGGCCGAAGCCCGCTACCTCACCGCCGTCGCCACGGACGGCCACCACCCGGAGCTGGCCGAAGCCCTTTCGGCCCCCGGGCGCTCCCTGACGCCCGAGGCCACGTTCACCCGCTTCCTCAACCGCTTGGTCGACGGCCTCGGCGCCGAATGATCCGCCGGCGGGAAGGCGCGAGCCGTGAACCTTGGGCCGGTCCCGGGCAGTTCAGAGCGGGAGCACGGGCCGGGTGGAGAAGTCCTCGCAGAGGCCCTCGCCGTCCGGGCCGTACGCGAACTCGGCCATGGAGGGGTTGCGGTTGGCCGTGGCCAGGGGCAGCCACGCCAACACCCAGCCGTACCCTCCGCACACCGACTCACCACCGTCACCACCATGGGCCGCGGTGACGTCGCTCGTCAGCTCGGTGCTGTAGGTGTCGTAGGCGATGCGCAGACCGAAGCCGCTCAGCTGCTGGTGCGGGCCGGTGTCGTCGCCGTAGGGGATGCTGCCGAAGGCGAAGTCGTTCCCCCACCGGAACAGCGTGTCCGCTCCGGCTCCGCAGGCGTGCTCCCACTCGTCGGAGCTCGGCATCCGCAGGCCGCGAGCCGCGAGGACGGCCGGCATGGCGGCAGGCAGCTCGGTCAGAGCCTCGTCCTGCACGGCCATGAGCACCGTGGCCAGGCTGACGCTCCGGCGGGGGCTGAGCACTTCTGCGAGGTGGGCTCGCAGATCGGGGCCGTAGCCGAATCCCTGTTCCAGGCTCTCCGCGTAGTCGGCGGCCTGCTCGGGCGTGGGCTGCCAGGTGTCGAGATCGAACCCCAGGGCCACCGTACCGCCGGGTATCAGGGCGAATTCCTGCCCGTCCCGCTCGATCCGAACCCGGTGCAGCGGAGCACCGAGATGCTCGACGGTCTCCACGACGGTCACCCGGCCATCCACCTGGTGCGCGGCCTCTTGGGCGATGCGACGTGCGGCAGGCAGCTCGAAGGACCGCCACTGGTCGAGAGTGAGATCAGCAAGGGACATGGGCCGAAGTGTCGCACCCGGGTCTGACACGTCTCACGGCCGAAGCCCCGCCCCCGGCCGGCCCGGACCCGCCGTCCAGTCCCCGTAGATGCCCTAGTGGCTCACCCGGCCAGGGCTTGGGGGATTACCGCTCGACGACTACGGCCGACTGGTGCCCCTACTGCGCGGTCCGGAACGCGAGATACCGGCTGAAGGCTTCGTGGCTGTCAGGGGTGAAGCGCCACTCCAACAGGGTCGAGCCGAGCTCCGGCTCGGTCAGCCAGCCATGCCAGGCGACCTCATCGGGATCGGGGACCATGGCATCCGGCACCACGGCTTCGTGCACGCCGAGCCAGTGAGGGCTCAAGCCGCTGCGGTTGATGAACGTGAACAGCAGGCGCGGCAGCGCACGAATACCCAGCTCTTCGGCCAGTTCCCGCGCGGCGGCCTGTTCATAGGACTCGCCGGCATGCGCGGCGCCACCGACCTCGACCTCATAGAGCCCGGGGAAGCGCGATACCCGCTCCGACCGTCGGTGGACGAGGATCCGTCCACGCTCATCACGACACACCGTCACGGCGACCCGATGCAGCCAACCCTCCCGGATGGCCTCCCGACGGCTGACCACCCCCAGCACGCGATCTTGACCGTCGACACGCTCCACCAGTTCATCCACGACGCACACCCTGGCAGAGCCCACCGACAACGCCGCTTCTCGGCGACCCACGGAGGCCGGTCCAAGAGCACCTGCGCCAGGAGGCCGGACGCGGATGACGACAGTTGTCATGCGCATACGACACCTATCGTGCTCAGACTCACTCACCAGCGCAGTGGCGCGCGACACTTTTGCAAGCATGTGCTTGCAAAAGTTAGCAAAGGTGGGCACTATCGGAGTCATGGCATCACTCAACGTCGGCAATCTCGGGGAGTACCTGCGGGAGCAGCGCCGTGCGGCGCAGCTCTCGCTGCGGCAGCTCGCCGAGGCGACCGGGGTGTCGAACCCGTATCTCAGCCAGATCGAGCGCGGTCTGCGCAAGCCCAGTGCGGACGTGCTCCAACAGGTCGCCAAGGCGCTGCGGATCTCGGCCGAGACCCTGTACGTACGTGCGGGGATCCTCGACGAGCGGGAGCGGGAGGAGCTGGAGACGCGGGCGGTCATTCTGGCCGATCCGTCGATCAACGAGCGGCAGAAGAACGTGCTGCTGCAGATCTACGACTCCTTCCGCCGCGAGAACGGATTCGTCCCCGGGCCCGATGCGGACGCCGGCGCGGGCGGAGATGCCGGGCACCGTAAAGATGCCGGGCCCCGTAACGGCGACGGCGCCGGTGCGGACGCCACCGAAGACCAAGACCCTCACAGCTGAACAGCTGGTTCTGATGATCCGGGAGGACCACAGTCATGGCCATCACCGATGACCTGCGCAAGACCCTCACCGACCCCACCCCCCTCTACTTCGCCGCCGGCACGGCCGACCTGGCCGTGCAGCAGGCGCGCAAGGTTCCGGCGCTGATCGAGCAGCTGCGGGCCGAGGCGCCCGAGCGGATCGACGCCGTGCGCAACACCGACCCCAAGGCCGTGCAGGAGAAGGTGACCACACAGGCCAAGGAGGCCCAGGCCACCGTGCAGGCGAAGGTCACCGAGGTGTTCGGTTCGCTCGACGCCGCCGACCTGAAGAAGCTGGGCGAGAGCGCTCAGGACCTGGCGCTCCGCAGTGTGGGCGTGGCCGCCGAGTACGCGATCAAGGCCCGGGAGACGTACGAGAAGGTCGCCGAGCACGGCGAGCAGACGGTACGCACCTGGCGCGGGGAGACGGCCGAGGAGATCGTCGAGATCGCCACCGTCGTCGAGGCGGAGCCCAAGCCGAAGGCCGCGCCCGCCGCGACGAAGGCCGCGCCCGCCGCTCCGGTGGAGTCCGCCGAGGCCAAGGCCGCGCCTGCCAAGAAGACGCCCGCGCCGCGCAAGCCCGCGGCCAGGAAGACCCCGCCGCCCACCGGCAAGTGACCCCCACGGGTCCTTCCGGTACGCGGGTCGCGGGACGCGTGACCGGGGCGCGGGGCGGGCACCTTTACGGGTGGCCGGCTCGTTGTCCCGGTACCTTGGCCTTTCCGGCCGCAGGGCGCTCATCCACTCACTAGGCGGTAGACACCATGTTGCTCTCAGCGTTCGGCTCGCTCCTCCAGCTGCTCTATCTGGCGATGCTGGTGCTGGCTGTGGTCGCGTTCGTCTTCGCGGCGACCGCCCGTGAGGACGCCTACCGTGCCGCCGACAAGAAGAAGAAATCCTTCTGGCTGGTGATCCTGGGTGTCGCCGTCGCCGTGAACCTGCTGATCCCGATGCTCTTCCTGCAGCTCGCGGGTGTGGTCGCGTCGATCGTGTTCATGGTCGACGTGCGTCCCGCGCTCAAGGCGGTCTCGGGCGGCGGCGGTGGCCGCAGCGGCGGCTCCAGCAGTGACGGCCCGTACGGTCCCTACAACGGCGGGCGCTGAGCCCTCGCCGCCCTCACGGACGGGGACGGCGGCCGGTCGACGGAGGCGGGGTGGGAGCGCGGTGCGCTGCCGCCCCATCGTCGTATCCGCTCCGGATCGCGGCCCAGCAGCAGGACCGCCACGTCGTCGGTCAGCTCGCCGCCGTTCATCTCACGCACCTCGGCGACCGCCGCCTCCAGCAGCTCCTCGCCCGCCAGCCCCTGTTCCAGCCGGCTGTTGACCATCGCGACCATGCCGTCCTGGCCGAGCCGCTCACTGCCTCCGGTCCCCACGCGCCCCTCGATGAGCCCGTCCGTGTACATCATCAGGCTCCAGGCGCCGCCCAGCTCGACCTGACGGCGCGGCCAACGGGCCCGCGGCAGCAGCCCCAGGGCCGGGCCGCCGTCCTCGTACGGGAGCAGCCGGGCGGGCAGGCCGTGGCGGGCGAGCAGCGGCGCGGGATGCCCGGCCAGGCAGAGTCCGGCCCGCCGCCCGTCGGGGGCGATGTCCACGGTGCAGAGCGTCGCGAAGATCTCCTCGCTCTGCCGCTCGTGCTCCAGCACCTGCTGGAGCGTGGAGAGCAGCTCGTCCCCGCACAGCCCGGCCAGGGTCAGCGCCCGCCAGGCGATCCGCAGCTCGACGCCGAGCGCCGCCTCGTCCGGGCCGTGTCCGCAGACGTCGCCGATCATCGCGTGCACCGTGCCGTCCGGGGTGCGGACGACGTCGTAGAAGTCGCCGCCGAGGAGGGCGCGGCTGCGACCGGGGCGGTAGCGGGCGGCGAAGCTCAGGCCGGAACCGTCCAGCAGCGGGGTGGGGAGCAGGCCGCGTTCCAGGCGGGCGTTCTCCTGGGCGCGCAGCCGGGACTCGGTCAGCTGGTGCTGGGCGATGTCGGCGCGCTTGCGCTCCACGGCGTACCGGATGGCGCGGCTCAGGACGCGCGCGTCCAGCTCGCCCCGGAAGAGATAGTCCTGCGCCCCGACCCGGACCGCCTCGGCCGCCAGCTCCGTGTCGTCCTGCGCGGTGAGCGCGAGGACCGCGTGCAGCGGTGCGATGCGGAGTACGTGGGTGAGGGCCGCCAGCTCGTCGGCCCGCGCGGAGACGGGCTCGGGCAGCTCGGGCAGCGATCCGCCGGACGTGCCGGTGCCTGCCGTCCCGGCGTCGGTGGTGGGCGTGCCGGGGCCGGGCCCGCCGCCCGTGAGGGGCAGCGCCAGGTCCAGCAGGATGCAGTCGACGTCGTCGGTGAGCAGCCGCGCGGCCTCGGTGAGGTTGCGGGCGGTACGGATACGGACCCGGGTCCCGGCCGCTGCCGAGAGTTCGGGGACGGTGATGGTGGTGCCCGCCGGGTCGTCCTCGATCACCAGCAGGGTGAGGTCGCCGTGCGAGGTCTCCGCAGCGGGAACGGCTCGCTGCTGCGGTACGGGTACGGGCATCGGTTCGCGTTTCCTTCCCTCCCCCCGAGGGCGCGGCGGGTCGACGATCGACGATCCGCCAGACGGGGACGATAGCGGTCCGCGGTGGGGGAACGGAATGGCGCACCGGGACCGGCCCCCGCCGGACGCGCCGCCATAAGCCGCGTCCCCACACGGATCCGGCGCGACGGGCGGCCATAACGGCGGATAGGCGCGCATGACAAACATCACGCGCCCACGGGTGGCGGCGTGGCCCCGCTCACGGGGCCCGCCCACGGGGCCCGCCCACGGCCTCGGGAGGGCCGCGTCGTCGATCGCCGACCCGCCGCGCCCTCGGGGGGCTGGATCGGGCCGCCCCGGTCCTGCGGTCCTGGGTAGGGGGCCGGCCCTGCGTGTGCGCCCGTCCCTGCCGATGCGCCCGTCCCTGCCCTTGCGGCCGGTCGCCGGTCCCGCGTATCTGTCCGGTCGTCGGCCTTGTGTATCGGTTGTCCGTCCGGTCGGTCCTACTTGTCCGGGCGGACCACGCCGAGGATCTTCATCGAGCCGGCGCCGGCCAGCGTGACGTTGCGGCCGGGGCGCGGGGCGTGGACGATCGAGCCGTCGCCGACGTACATCCCGACGTGGCTGGCGTCCGCGTGGTAGATGATCAGGTCGCCGGGGCGCATGTCCTGGATGTCGATCCGCGGCAGCAGCCGCCACTGTTCCTGCGAGGTGCGCGGGATCGTGCGCTTCGCCGCCAGCCACGCCTGTGAGGTCAGCCCCGAGCAGTCGTACGAACCGGGGCCCTCGGCTCCCCAGACGTACGGCTTGCCTATCTGCGCCGTCGCGAAGGCCACCGCGGCCGTTCCGCCCTCGCTCGCCTCGCCGCTGACGTCCTTGACGGCGCTGGAGGAGAGCCAGGCGGTCTGGGCCTTGTCCGCGGCGTCCCGCTCCAGTTGGCGGAGCCGGTCGCGCTCCGTCTTCTCCAGCTGCGATTCGAGCTTCTCCGCCGCCTTGATCTGGGCGTTGATCTTCTTCTTGGCCTTGGCCTGCTTGACCCGGATCGTCTCCAGCTTTTCCCAGTTGGTGCTGGCGTCCTGGGTGTACGTCTCCAGGTCCTGCTGCGTCTGGGTCAGATCGGCCAGGAGCGACTTGGACGCCTGCTGGCTCTGGCGGACCTGGTTGAGTCCGTCCAGGAACAGCTTCGGGTCGTTGCTCAGGGCCAGCTGCGCGCCGGGCGGCAGGCCGCCGTTGCGGTACTGCTCGCGGGCCTGGGCCCCGGCCCGGTCCTTCAGGGCGGCGATGCGCGCCTGGCCGTCGACGATCGCCTTGGCCAGCTTCACGATCTCGCCGGACTGCTTCTTCGTCTGCTCCTCGGCGAGGTTGTACGCGTCCGTCGCCGCGCCCGCCTTCCGGTACAGCGTGTCGATCTGCTCGCGGACCTTTTCGAGGTCCGCGTTGGAGTAGCGGGGCGGCGAGCCGGCGGAGGCGGACGGGGAGGGCGAGGGCTCCGGGACCGGGGCGGCCATGGCCTGGCCCGTGGACGTCAGCAGGGCCAGCGCACAGACCAGCGTGATGGCGGCAGTGGCGCGGTGGCGTCGGTTCACGAGCTCCCCCTCCGGGTGGTTACTCCGGGCCCGCCTCCGGACGAAGGCGACAACGTGCATCTGATTTACCGTCAGTAACTTCTCGGCAACGTCGCGATCGTGCCATGTCGTCCCGTAAAGCAACAGGGGCCGACGGTACCCGACGCGTCACCTACCGCCCCCGCAGGGCTACTTCGTCATGGTTCCCCCCGGCCCGGCCGGCGCGCGCTCCGCTGCGACCGGCGTCCTCTCCCCTCACTGGGACGAACGGTCCCTCTGCGGCGTTCCCGGAGCGGAGGATTTCTGCCCTTCCGGGCAAGGCCTCAGTGGCTGTGGGGCCGCAGCGCGCCCCACGGCACGGTGATCTCGCCCTGCCGCCACCGCCGCACCCCGTCCGTCACCGGCCAGTCGGCCGACACCGCCCGCACCGCCGCGATCCAGCGCTGCCGCGCGCCGAGCGAGGCGTACGGGGAGGCCGTCGCCCAGGCCCGGTCGAAGTCCCGCAGGAACGCGTGGACCGGCTCACCCGGGACGTTGCGGTGGATCAGCGCCTTCGGCAGGCGTTCCGCGAGGTCCGAGGGGCGCTCCAGTGAGCCGAGCCGGGTCGCTAAGGTGACCGTGCGCGGCCCCTCGGGGCCCAGCGCCACCCAGACGTGCCGGCGCCCGATCTCGTCGCAGGTCCCCTCCACCAGGAGCCCGTCCGGGGAGAGGCGGGAGCACAACCGCCCCCAGACCTCGGCGACCTGGTCCTCGTCGTACTGGCGCAGCACGTTCGCCGCCCGGATGAGCAGCGGCCGGACGTCCAGCGGGACCTCGAAGCCGCCGTGTACGAAGGTGAGCCCCTCGCGGGCGTACGGCTGCGCGGCGGCGACCCGCTCCGGGTCGATCTCGATGCCCGCCACCACGGTGCGCGGCTCGGCGGTGCGCAGCCGGTCCAGCAGCTCGACCGCGGTCCAGGGGGCCGCCCCGTAACCGAGGTCGACGGCGACCGGCGTTCCGGCGCGGCGCAGGGCCGGGCCGTGTGCGTCGGCGATCCAGCGGTCCATGCGGCGCAGCCGGTTCGGGTTGGTGGTCCCGCGGGTGGCGGTTCCGATGGGGCGCTGGCGCATGGGGTCGAGCGTATGCGACGGGGTGCCGGCGCAGGGGTCGAGCGTGTGCGACAGGGCGCCGACGCATGGGCCGGGCGTAGCGCCGGGGTGCCGACGCATGGGCCGGGCGTAGCGACGGGGCGGGGCGCGGTGGCTGCCCGGACGTCCCGCCGTCGCCGCGCGACGCGCCGCCCGGCAACGTAATGATTTGGCAAAGTGGAAATGAAAGACGGGATTCCACTGTTCTCGCCCTTCGGAGGACCCCGGTGCCCTCCGGTCACCATGCCCCGATCGAGGAGGACCGACGAGGTGAGCCAGTACGTCTCCCGGCTCGGCTCCACCCGCACGGCCGCGCGCCTCAGGTTTCCCGGAGGCTTCTCCGGTGCCTCCCGCAAGCCCCGCCGCATCGCGATGCTCTCCGTGCACACGTCCCCGCTCCACCAGCCCGGCACGGGCGACGCGGGCGGGATGAACGTCTACATCGTCGAACTGGCCAAGCGCCTCGCCGCGATCAACATCGAGGTCGAGATCTTCACCCGGGCCACCAACGGCTCGCTGGCCCCCGCGGTCGAGCTGGCGCCCGGCGTCCTGGTCCGGCACATCGACGCCGGCCCGTACGAGGGTCTCGCCAAAGAGGAGCTGCCCGCCCAGCTCTGCGCCTTCACGCACGGCGTGATGCAGGCCTGGGCCGGCCAGCGCCCCGGCTACTACGACCTCGTGCACTCCCACTACTGGCTCTCCGGCCAGGTCGGCTGGCTCGCCGCCCAGCGCTGGGGCGTCCCGCTCGTGCACGCCATGCACACCATGGCCAAGGTCAAGAACGCCGCGCTCGCCGAGGGGGACACCCCCGAGCCGGCCGCCCGGGTCATCGGCGAGACCCAGATCGTGAACGCCTCCGACCGGCTGATCGCCAACACCGCCGAGGAGGCCGACGAGCTCGTCCGCTTCTACGACGCCGACCCCGCCGCGGTCGCCGTCGTGCACCCCGGCGTCAACCTGGACCGCTTCCGCCCCTTCCCCGAGGGCTCCGACACGCTCCGTCCAAGGGATGCCCCGTCCGCCCGCGCCGCCGCGCGGGCCCGGCTCGGACTGCCGCAGGACGCGCTGATCCCGCTCTTCGCGGGCCGTATCCAGCCGCTGAAGGCCCCGGACGTGCTGCTGCGCGCCGTGGCGGTGCTCCTGGACCGGGACCCGTCCCTGCGGTCCCGCATCGTCGTGCCGGTGGTCGGAGGCCCGAGCGGCAGCGGACTCGCCAAGCCCGAGGGGCTCCAGAAGCTGGCCGCGCGCCTCGGCATCGCCGACGTCGTACGGTTCCACCCGCCGGTGGGCCAAGACCGGCTCGCCGACTGGTTCCGCGCCGCGTCGGTGCTGGTCATGCCGTCCTACAGCGAATCCTTCGGGCTGGTCGCCATAGAGGCGCAGGCGACCGGCACCCCCGTGGTCGCCGCGGCCGTGGGCGGGCTCCCGGTGGCGGTGCGCGACGGGGTCGGCGGCTTCCTGGTGCAGGGGCACGAGCCGGAGGCGTACGCCCGCGCGCTCGGGCGGTTCGCGGACGCGCCGGAGCTCGTGGAGCGGATGGGGGCGGCCGCCGCGGCGCACGCCCAGTCCTTCGGCTGGGACACGGCCGCCTCGGCGACCGCCGACGTGTACACGGCCGCGCTCTGCGACCACCGCCGCCGGGCCCGGGCGCACCACGGCTGAGCCCGTCCCGTGCGTCCCGGCGCTCTGTCGTAGGCTCGCAGCATGGCTGACGTACCGGACGAAACCGCAGCGGCCCAGGTCATCGAGGCGACGCTGAACGATGCCGGGCTCGCATGGGAGAGCCCGGGGCGCGGCAACTACGTCGTGACGCTGCCCGGCACCCGCAAGCTGTCGACGACCTGTTCGCTGATCGTCGGCAAGCACTCCCTCTCCCTCAACGCGTTCGTCGTCCGGCACCCCGACGAGAACGACGCCGAGGTGCACCGCTGGCTGCTGGAGCGCAACCTCCGCCTGTTCGGTGTGAGTTACGCGATCGACTCGCTCGGCGACGTCTACCTGGTCGGCAAGCTGCCGCTGTCGGTGGTCACCCCCGATGAGCTGGACCGGCTGCTCGGCGTGGTCCTCGAAGCGGCGGACGGGGCGTTCAACACCCTCCTGGAGCTCGGTTTCGCGAGCTCGATCCGCAAGGAGTACGCGTGGCGGGTGTCGCGCGGCGAGTCCACCCGGAATCTGGACGCGTTCAGCCATCTGACCCGGCGCCCGTCCGGCAGCTGACGGGCGCATCCCTCCCTTCGGTCCGGTCGGCCGACCTGTACGAGGCGCGGCGGGGCGTGCGCCCGCGCTGAGGCCGGTCGGACGCCGCCGCCACGGACCAGCCTGTCAGCCGACGCCGCCACGGACGGCGTCCAGGGCGTGGAGGAGATGGGGCGCGACCAACCCCCACGTCTCCTCGGCGGCTTCGGGACCGACCGCGCGGGGCACGGTCTCAACCAGCATGATCAGGTAGAGGTAGCTTCGGTACAGCGCGTAGCGGGTCCGCAGCGAGTCCGTGAACTCCACCGCCTCGCCGGTGGACCGCGCGTACCCGTCGAGGAAGTCCCGGTCCTCCTCGATGTCCCCGAAGAGCGCGAGGGAGACGAAGTCGGCCACCGGGTCGCCCCAGAACATCCGCTCCCCGTCGATGATCCCGCCGATGGCACGCGCGCCGGGATCGCCTGTGACCAGCAGGTTTCCCGGCCACAGGTCGAAATGGACGAGGGCGGGCCGGGTGACGTCGTCCAGCACGTGGGCCGCGCCCGCCAGCACCGTACGGATGTGGCCGACGGGGTACGGCAGCCGGGCCCGGTAGATCTCGGCGTCGGCGAGCACGGCCTCGGTCATCGCGGTGAAGGCGGCACGCCAGGTGGGGGCGAGCGGCCCGAACGGCTCGGCGGGATAGCCGAACCCGGCGGGCCCGGTCACGGAATGCAACCGGCCGACGGCGTCGCCGAGTTCGGCGCGCAGCCGGGGCTCGTCGTCCGCGCTCGCCGTACCGCTGACCTCGTGCCAGGGGCGGCCGGGGCGGGCGGTCATGACCAGGTACGCACCGGTCGGTGAGGCCGGGTCCGGTTCGCTGCGGACGACGCGGGGGACGGCGGGGCCGCCGGCCTGCGCGGCGGCGGTGTAGAAGGCGGCCTCGTTGACGAGGAGGTCCCGTTCGTACCGCAGGGCGGCGGTGTGCGGCGGAGGCGTCTTGACCACCCAGTCGCGGCCGTCGGTGAGCGTGACGCGGGTGACGGTGTTGTACGTGCCGCCGGTGAGGGTGGCGCGCGAGGCGATGTCGCGTTCGCCGACCCCGAGGGCGTCGAGGACGCGGCCGAGCGGCGGGCCGGGGACGTGGCCGGACATACGGGTGACGCCCTTTCGTACGGCGGGAGCGAGGTGCACGGCGGGGTGGTACGGCGGGGCAGTGCGGCGGGGTTGTACGGCGGCGCAGTGCGGCGGGGTCGTGCGGAGGAGCCACACAGCGTGTTCACGGGATGATCACATCAGAATCACGATCGACGGAGGGGCCCACTTGACCGGCCATCGCCCACAGGTTCGATCGTAAAGTGTGGACCACTGCGACGGCCCGTCCCAGACGGAGTCGAAGTGCCGTACAGGAACAGGGCGGTTGCTTCCGAGCCGGAGATTGCAGGAAGTAGAACCATGCGCGCCACTGCCGTACGCCGTACCGCCCTCGCCGCCTCCGCGGCCGCCCTCACCCTGCTGGCCACCGCCTGCGGTGGCACGTCGGACGCCGACAAGAAGGACGGGAAGGACGACAAGGGCGCCGGGGGCGGCAGCAGTTCGGCCCCGAAGACCCCGGCCAAGGCGCTCACCGCCGCCGAGCTGGAGAAGGCCACCCTCGCCCAGGGCGACGTGCAGGGCCGCAAGGTCACCAAGGCAGGCCCGGCCGACGAGGTTCCGGCGGACGGCGTCGAGGTCGACAAGGAAGGCTGCCTGCCGGTCGCCCACGCCATGTTCGGTGTGGCACAGAAGGGTTCGGTGGCCACCACGAAGCGCAAGGTGATCGACGAGCCGAAGACCGACGGCAAGAAGAAGTCGCTGGAGGACATGGCGGAAGGCGAAGCCGGGGAGGCGTTCAAGGACGCCTTCAACCTGACGTCCACCTTCGTCGCGCTGCACTCGTACGAGGGGACGGCGGGCCCGGACGCGTTCGCCGCGCTGAAGAAGGCCGCCGCGGACTGTGCGGGCGGCTTCACCGCCACGGTCGCGGGCACGCCGACGAAGGTCGCCTCGATCACCGAGGAGAAGGTCACCGGCGGCGACGAGGCCGCGGCCTGGACCGTCACCTCCGAGGACGAGGGCGACACCGCCCCGTTCAAGCTGGCGGCGCTGCGCAAGGAGGCCACCGTGGCGACGTTCTTCTCCTTCAACCTGGCCGCGGCGGGCGGCGACGTGAAGTTCGAGGTGCCGGCGGAGGTCGTGGCGGCGCAGGACAAGAAGCTCGCCTGACGTACGGAACCCGCGCCGCGCCCCTGCCCTTCCCGCCCGCCCCGCCGGTGGTCAGGGCAGGGGAACGAGGCGGACCACGGTGACGGTCAGGACGGACCGGGAGACGTAGTAGAGGACGATGGCCCCGGAGACGGTCGCCTCACGCCGGTCCCGTTCGCTCTTGACGGCGGAGGACGCGTGGCCGTACGGCTCCTCGCCGAGCGTGCGGGCCATCTCGTCCCGGAATGCCTCGCCGCCGCGCATCTTGGCCAGGGTGTCGTCGGCGGGCGGCGCGTAGGAGATACGGAAGCTCAAGCGACGCTCCGCCTCTCGGCCTCGTCCTGCGCCAGCCGGTCCAGGATCTTCTCGGCCTCGGGATCGGGGACGGCCTCCAGCATCCAGTGCCGCATGACGGCCTGAATCTCGTGCACCCCGGCCTCGTTGATCGCGAGATCGAACTCCTCGCGTCTCTCGTCGGGCAGCGCGGCCCGGATGTCCGGGATGCTGTTGGGCACCTCGACCTCGGCACCGCCGACGAAGGTCTTCAGAGACTCACCCATGATCGCTCTCCTCGATCCCCTTGCCCTGGAAGCACACGGACGGCATGGGCCCACCGTAGTGCGTACGAGGGGCACTTCGGCCGGCCCGGCGGGGTCTCGGAACGGGCACGGACAGGGGTGCGCCCCAGGTACACGGCGGTGCGGCCCGCGCTGTCCGCCACCGGCGCGGAACGGGCCGCCGTCGGCGCCCTCAGCCCCGCCCGAGCCGCTCCGCGACCCGGTCGCGGAGGATCGCGTACTCCTCCTGAAGCCGTCGCCACTCGCTGACGGGCGGCCTGACGATGACGTCACCGCCGACGACGGTCTCCTCCGGCCCGAACTGCTCCCGGGTCAGATCGATCTCGACGCCCATGCCCAGGCGGTTCCACCAGTGGAAGTCGGTGCGCACCCCGCCGACATGGACCTCGCCCCGGATCAGCTCCCCGCCCAGCAGGTCGTTGAGCACCATGGCGGTCACCCCGCACTGGTCCCGCGCCGGATTGTCCGGAGTCCAGCGGTCCCGGTACTCCGGGGTGCAGGTCTCGGCGCTCCAACTGCTGCGGAGGGCCTGTTCGATGTCGGTGAGCAGGTAGGTCGCCATGATGACCATGGTGGCAGGGGGCACTGACAACGGTGCCTCGCCGACCGCGTGCGTCAGCGGTCAGCGCTCAGAGCTCAGCGGCGGCCGAGCGGCGGTGGCGACGCCGCATGAGCGGCAGAAAGCCGAGGTGCAGCGCGGCAGCGGCGGCGGAGATCCCGGCCAACACCCTGACATAGGGCTCGTTTCCGGAACTCGCCGCCGCCCAGAACGCCACGATCCCGAGGAACGCCACGTACCTGGTGGTGCCCCTGTACGACTGCTTCTCAGCCGCCACCTCGTGCCCCGTCCTGTCGTCGAACTCCAGTGTTCCACTCCGGACCGCTGCCCCGGGGAGCCGGCCGAGCACGCGGGCAGCGGGCCGGGCCGCGGACAATTGGGTCGACAGCGCCCCGGGCCTCCCGGCAGAGTGGTCGCCCGTGACGAGCAGCGAACTGTGGAGCCGAGAGACCGCCGACCGCTACGACGCCGAGGAGGCCCAGACCTCCTCGGCCGCCGCCCTCGAACCGACCCTCGCCTTCCTCGCCGAACTCGCCGGAGGCGGCCGGGCCCTGGAGTTCGCCATCGGGACCGGGCGCGTGGGCGTGCCGCTCCGGGAGCGCGGCGTGCCGGTGGCGGGTATCGAACTGTCCGAACCGATGGCGGCGGTACTCCGCCGCAAGGTCGACGCGAACACCCTCCCGGTGACCATCGGGGACATGGCCACCACGGTCGTCCCCGGCGAGTTCGCCCTGGTCTACCTGGTCTACAACACCATCTCGAACCTCCTCACCCAGGACGAGCAGGTCGAGTGCTTCCGCAACGCGGCCCGCCACCTCGCGCCCGGCGGCCGGTTCGTCGTCGAACTGGGCGTTCCGCCCCTGCGGTTCCTGCCACCGGGCCAGGTCGCGGTGCCGTTCGACGTGTCCGAGCGGCATCTCGGCTTCGACACCTTCGACCTGGTCGAGCAGATCCTCGTCTCGCACCACTTCACCCGCGACGGCGACGACGGCCGCTACCGTCGCGGAAGCTCCCGGCACCGGTACGCCTGGCCGGCGGAGCTCGACCTGATGGCCCGTATCGCCGGGCTGGAGCTGGAACGACGTGTGGCGGACTGGCACGGAGCGCTGTTCACCGAGGACGCGGACCAGCACATCTCGGTCTGGCGCAAGCCGGCGGTCTGAGGCAGGGGCACCCCGTCTGAGATGATCGGGCTCACACCTGGGGGTTCTTGTGCGAAAGATATCGACGGCTGCGACAGCGGTCCTGGCGTGCCTGGTCATGGGCGTCGCGCTGACCGGCTGCACGGACGGCGGCACCTCGGAGGAACCCTCCGCCACCCAGCTGCTCGACGACGCGAACGCCGCGATGAGCGATCTGAAGTCGGTGACCATCGAGACGGCCACCAAGGTGACCGGAGGCGAGGACCGGTCCAGCCACCTGGTGACCGACCTCAAGGCCACATGCGCGTACAGGACGGCCTCGGCCTCGGGCGCCCGGCTCGACCAGATCCGGATCGACGGGTCGGACTACGTCCGCCCCAATCGGACCCACATGGAGGAGTCGGGCCGGAAGACCGCGGGCAAGGGCGAGCAGAGACTGTGGATCAAGGACCTTTCCAGCGATTCGAAACCGGACGCCGGACTGTCCGACTGCACGCACGAGTTCACCTCGTTCGGCAAGGCCACCAAGGGTGAATCGTCAGAGATCAACGGGGTGCCGACGGTTCTGCTGAAGGTGCCCGACAACGAGACCAAGGGTGAATTCGGCTTCCACGTGGCCACCGAGGGCAAGCCGTACATCCTCAAGGTCGTCTACAAGGACGCCACGTTCGACAATACGGTGTCGTTCAGCGCCTTCGACGAGCCGTTGGACGTCCGTCCCCCGGACAAGGACGACGTCATCGACGTGAGCGGCACCGGCTGAACGACGGCATGAACGAGCCCCCTCCTCGCGGACGAAAACGACCGTCCGCGAGGTGAGGGGGCGCGGTGAGCCGGAGAAGGCGGACTTCTTCTTGCCCTGGCTCTGGCGGGCCCGTTGGGGCCCAGACAGGGCCCAGCGGCGTCGCCGCGGATGCCAAGCCGCGAAAGAGGAGCAGCCCCGCCCGGCTTACAGGGCACCGTTCTGCGACCCCGGCCTGACGCTGAAGGTGTACGCGCACCTCATGCCGAGCAGCCGGGACCGGGCCCGGAAGGCACTCGGGCAGGCACTCCGGCCGCCGCAGGATTCGCCGCGTTGAGGTCCCACAGTGGGCCCAGGTCGTGAAAATGCCCCCGCCCCGCGCCGTATGCGCAGGTCGGGGGCATGATCAGGAAACCTACTTCTTCTTGCCCTGGTTCTTCACGGCCTCGATGGCGGCCTTCGCCGCGTCCGGGTCCAGGTACGTGCCGCCCGGCTTCAGCGGCTTGAAGTCGGCGTCGAGCTCGTAGGAGAGCGGGATGCCGGTCGGGATGTTGAGGCCCGAGATCTCCTCGTCCGAGATGCCGTCCAGGTGCTTCACCAGACCGCGGAGGCTGTTGCCGTGCGCGGCGACCAGGACCGTGCGGCCCGTGAGGAGGTCCGGGACGATGCTGTCGAACCAGTACGGGAGCATGCGGACGACGACGTCCTTCAGGCACTCCGTGTCCGGGCGCAGCTCCGGCGGGAGCGTCGCGTAGCGCGGGTCGTCGAACTGGGAGTACTCGGCGTCGCGGTCCAGCGGCGGCGGCGGGGTGTCGTACGAGCGGCGCCACAGCATGAACTGCTCCTCGCCGAACTCGGCGAGCGTCTGCGCCTTGTCCTTGCCCTGGAGCGCGCCGTAGTGGCGCTCGTTCAGGCGCCAGGAACGGCGGACCGGGATCCAGAGGCGGTCGGCGGACTCCAGAGCCAGCTGGGCGGTCCGGATCGCGCGGCGCTGGAGGGAGGTGTGCAGGACGTCGGGGAGCAGACCGGCGTCCTTGAGCAGCTCACCGCCGCGGACTGCTTCCTTCTCGCCCTTTTCGGTGAGGTTGACGTCCACCCAACCGGTGAACAGGTTCTTCGCGTTCCATTCGCTCTCGCCGTGGCGGAGGAGGATCAGCTTGTACGGTGCGTCGGCCATGAGTCCGAGCGTAATCGAACCCGTGCGGGCTCCGCGCGCCCGCCCGTAACGCGGACAGGGCCCCGGCCGGGAGCGCCCACCGGGCGGACGATTGACGGGGGCCGTCAATCCAGTGGCGGGTGGGGACCGGGGCTTCGTAATGTCTCGGACGTTGTCGGGGGTGTTACCCGAGGCCTCGTTCCGTACGTCCCGTGGGGGGAATCCTTATGTCCGTCGCCGGTCTGCGCACAGCCGCCCGCGAGACCGTCTCCGGGATGCCCCGCGAGTTCTGGTGGCTGTGGACCAGCACCCTGGTCAACCGCCTCGGGGCGTTCGTCGCGACCTTCATGGCCCTGTACCTGACCCTGGACCGGGGCTACTCCGCTTCGTACGCCGGGCTCGTCGCCGCCCTCCACGGGCTCGGCGGGGTCATCTCGTCGCTCGGCGCCGGTGTGATGACCGACCGGCTCGGGCGGCGGCCCACCATGCTGATCGCCCAGGTCTCCACCGCGGTGTCGGTTGCCGTGCTCGGGTTCATGGTGCACCCCTTCGCCATCGCCGCCGTGGCGTTCTTCGTCGGCATGGCGAGCAACGCCTCCCGCCCCGCCGTCCAGGCGATGATGGCGGACATCGTGCCCCCGAAGGACCGGGTCCGGGCCTTCTCGCTCAACTACTGGGCCATCAACCTCGGCTTCGCGATCTCCTCCGCCGGGGCCGGCTTCATCGCCGAGTACAGCTACCTCGCCGGGTTCATCGGCGAGGCCCTGATGACGCTCGTGTGCGCCGTGCTCGTCTTCATGAAGGTCCCGGAGTCGCGGCCCGAGGAAGCGGTCGTGAAGACCGTCGGCGGCAAGCGGCCCAAGGACGAGGTGCGGCTGACCACCGTCCTGCGCGACGGGCGCTTCATGGGGGTCGTGGGGCTGTCGTTCCTGGTGTCGCTGATCTTCCAGCAGGGGTACGTGGGACTGCCGGTGGCGATGGGTACGGACGGGCTCTCCAGCTCCGACTTCGGTACCGCCATGGCCGTCAACGGTGTGCTGATCGTGGTCCTCCAGATCCCCGTCACCCGCTTCATCCAGCACCGCGACCCGCGTCGGCTGCTGATCATCTCCTCGGTGCTCGCCGGGTACGGCTTCGGGCTGACGGCCTTCGCCGGGTCGGTCGCCGCGTACGCCCTGACGGTGTGCGTCTGGACCCTGGCCGAGATCGTGAACGCGCCCACCCAGACGGGCCTGGTCGTGCAGTTGTCGCCCGCCAAGGGCCGGGGCCGCTACCAGGGCGTGTACACGATGTCCTGGTCGGTGGCCGCGCTCGTCGCACCACTGATGTCCGGCTTCGTGATCGACCACTACGGCGCCGCCTGGCTCTGGGCCGCCTGCGCCGTGATCGGCACGGTCGCCGGCCTCGGCTACTGGCTGCTGATGCGCGATCTGCCGCGCGAGGAGCACGCGGTGGCTGACGCCCTGCCCGAGCCCGCGCCCGTACCGGCCGAGGCCCGGCCGGACCTGGCCGAGCCGGAGGCCGCGCCCGCCGCCGCGGTGGAGCGGGCGGGCTGATCCGGACGGCCGGTGACGCGCATGGTGCCCGCCCGGAACAGAAGCCGGGCGGGCACCGTGCGTCCGTAGGAGGCGCGGGTCAGCCGGAGCAGCCGCCGCACTGGCACGGGGCACCGGACTGGCAGCCGCACCCGCAGCCCGACCCGCAGCCGCAGGCGCCGAGCACGGTTCGACGCACCACTTCGGTCGGGGTCTCCTGCTGGGGTTCGGTCGTGGGGGAATCGGCCATGGTTCCTCCTCAGGGCATACGGCTGGGCGGCGGACGCCGGTGCGCCGCCGCCGGGGACGTACGGCATGACCCACCGCTCACGGCCATGGCGTCGTCCGTCCCCGCCCCATTGCATGCCCACCCCCGCGGGCGCATCAACGGCGCACGCGTGCAGGAACATAAGTGCGACCCGCGTGCGCCGTCGTTCTCCGGTACGACAGCGGCTGCCGGGCTACCGGAGACACCGAGCTGTCGGAGTTACCGGCGTTGCCGGAGCCGCCAGAGCCACCGGCGGCCCAGGCCGCCGTTACGCGCCCTCGACCGGAGCCGCCGCCTGGATCTCGTCCGCGTGCTCGCCCGTCACCAGGTAGACGACGCGCTTGGCGACCGACACCGCGTGGTCGGCGAAGCGCTCGTAGTAGCGGCCCAGCAGCGTCACGTCGACGGCCGTCTCGATGCCGTGCTTCCAGCGGTCGTCCATCAGGTGCTGGAACAGCGTGCGGTGCAGCAGGTCCATCTCGTCGTCGTCCTGCTCCAGCTGGAGTGCCAGATCGACGTCCTTGGTGATGATGACCTCGGCCGCCTTGGCCATCAGGCGCTGGGCGAGCTGGCCCATCTCCAGAATGGTGGCGTGCAGGTCGTTCGGGACCGCCGCCTGCGGAAAGCGCAGCCGGGCCAGCTTCGCCACGTGCTGGGCGAGGTCGCCCGAGCGCTCCAGGTCGGCGCTCATCCGCAGCGAGGTGACCACGATCCGCAGGTCGGTCGCCACCGGCTGCTGGCGGGCGAGGAGCGCGATGGCGCGGGCCTCCAGGTCGTGCTGGAGGTCGTCGACCTTCTGGTCGCCGGCGATCACGGTCTCCGCCAGCGCCAGGTCGGCGTCGAGCATGGACGTGGTCGCCCGCCCGATCGCCGAGCCGACCAGCCGGGCCATCTCGACCAGGCCCTCTCCGATCGAATCGAGTTCCTCGTGGTAAGCGTCGCGCATGGGAAGTCCCTCTCCAGTTCCAGACTGAGGCCGGGGTCTCGGACCGACCCCCACGGTTACACGGTGGGGCCGGAACGCGTCCGCATCCGTCCCCCTAAGTGAACCGGCTCCTACCCCTCGGTGAACTCTGGGCGACGAGTGTTCGAGATGGCACTCGGACGGCTGGGAGGGAGTCGTCGCACCCGCATAACCTTGAAGCATGGACGTGAACGCGGCGGTCGCCGCAGCTGCAGCGATCGCCGGGCTGTTGACCGGTGTGATCGCCATGCTGGCGTTCCGCTGGAGCGAACGCGACCTGAAACGGCCCACGCGTACGTCGCTGCGGCCGGACAACAACGCGCCCCTGCCCCCCGGGGTGGACACCGTCCTCTCCGTTCTCAGCTCCTCCGCCGTCGTCCTCGACGAGAGCGACGGCGTGGTGAAGGCCAGCTCGGCGGCGTACGCCCTGGGCCTGGTCAGAGGCGGCCGGCTGGCCGTCGAACCCATGCTCAACATGGCCAGGGACACCCGGCGGGACGGAGAGATACGGCAGGGCGAGCTGGACCTGCCCCGGCGCGGCACGGGCCGGGGGGACACCCTCGCGGTCTCCGCCCGGGTCGCCCCGCTGGGCTCGCGGCTGGTGCTGCTGCTGGTCGAGGACCTCACCGAGGCCCGCCGGATAGAAGCGGTACGGCGCGACTTCGTCGCCAACGTCAGCCACGAGCTGAAGACGCCGACCGGAGCGCTCTCCCTGCTCTCCGAAGCGGTCATGGACGCCTCCGACGACCCGGAGGCGGTGGAGCGGTTCGCCGGGCGGATGCAGATCGAGGCGACCCGGCTGACCAACCTCGTCCAGGAGCTCATCGACCTCTCCCGGGTGCAGAACGACGACCCGCTGGAGGACGCCGAGCCGGTCAAGGTGGAGACGCTGGTCGCCGAGGCGATCGACCGCTGCCGCCAGCAGGCCGGCTCGAAGCAGATCACCATGGCCTCCGCGGGCGCTGAGGGCCTCAAAGTCTGGGGCAACCGCGGCCAGCTCGTCGGCGCGCTCGGCAATCTCGTCGAGAACGCCGTCAACTACAGCCCCGCCCACACCCGCGTCGGCATCGCCGCACGCCGCATCGCCTCACCGGGCGGGGACCTCATCGAGATAGCCGTCACCGACCAGGGGATCGGCATCTCCGAGAAGGACCGCGAACGGGTCTTCGAGCGGTTCTACCGCGTCGACCCGGCCCGCTCACGGGCCACCGGTGGCACCGGTCTCGGCCTCGCCATCGTCAAACACGTGGCCGCCTCGCACGGCGGGGAGGTCACCGTCTGGAGCTCCGAGGGACAGGGCTCCACCTTCACCCTCCGGCTGCCCGAATCGGGCGCCGCGAGGGAGCGCACCACCGGCGGACCGCTTATCGTCAACGGCGACGACGAGGGGCCGTACGAGACCGACACCTTTGACCCCTTCCCTGCCCCGGAGGCTCTTCCGTGACCCGAGTGCTTGTCGTCGAGGATGAGGAATCCTTCAGCGACGCCCTGTCCTACATGCTGCGCAAGGAAGGTTTCGAGGTCGCCATCGCGGCGACCGGCCCCGACGGGCTGGACGAGTTCGAGCGCAACGGCGCCGACCTGGTCCTGCTCGACCTGATGCTGCCCGGCCTGCCCGGCACCGAGGTGTGCCGCCAGCTCCGCAGCCGCTCCAACGTTCCGGTGATCATGGTCACCGCCAAGGACAGCGAGATCGACAAGGTCGTCGGGCTGGAAATAGGAGCCGACGACTACGTCACCAAGCCGTTCTCCTCCCGGGAGCTCGTCGCCCGCATCCGGGCCGTCCTGCGCCGCCGGGGCGAGCCGGAGGAGGTCACCCCGGCCGCCCTGGAGGCGGGCCCCGTCCGGATGGACGTGGACCGGCACGTGGTCACCGTCTCCGGCGGCAAGGTCGACCTCCCGCTCAAGGAGTTCGACCTGCTGGAGATGCTCCTGCGCAACGCGGGCCGGGTGCTGACCCGAATGCAGCTCATCGACCGGGTCTGGGGCGCGGACTACGTCGGCGACACCAAGACCCTCGACGTCCACGTGAAGCGCCTGCGCGCCAAGATCGAGCCCGACCCGGGCGCCCCGCGCTACCTCGTCACCGTACGGGGCCTGGGGTACAAGTTCGAGCCGTAAACCGAAGGACGCCGAGCGGGACGCCGCCCGCCCGCGGTATGCCGAAGGGGCGCTTCCCGGCCGGGAAGCGCCCCTTCGGCGTGCTGTACGCCCGTGGTCGCGTCACTACGGGCGGAGTGGTTCCGCGTCAGTCGGCCGCGGGCACCGAGGCGGCGTCGCCCGCGTCGCCCGTGCCCTGGGTGCCCGTCTCGCCCTGCGCGCCGGTCTCGCCCTGGGCGCCTTCGGTGCCGGCGCCGTTCTCCGGTGTGCCGGACGTCTCGCCCTCGGCCGCGCCGGGGGTCTCCCCCTCGCCGGACGCGCTGCCCGACGGCGTCGGCTTCGGCGCGGGCGCCTCCGCCTTCGGGCTGGGGCCGAAGTCCTTGAAGAAGCCCTCGGCCGGGAAGACGCTGGCGCCGAGGCCGACATCGCCGGTCCGGCTGAGCTTGAAGACGACCTGCTGGACGTCGCCGTTGCGTGCCGCCTCGCCGCTGTTCTCGATCACGGCGGCGGCGTTGCCCTTGCCGCCGAGCGTGACCTGGCCGCCGGCCGGGACCACGACGGGGCCGTCGCCCTTGGCGGCCTGGAGCTTCACCTCGACGTCGCTGCCGGGCAGCGTGACCGACTCCAGCACCTCGCGCTCGGTGCCTTCGTTGAACAGCGTCGCGGCGACGACGGCGGGGCCGTCCGCGCCGCCCTCGGGCTGCGTGAGCACGTTCACGTTCTGGATCTTGATGTCGCCCACCGTGGTGGCCGGGTTGTCCGGCCTGATCTTGAGCGTCTCGGCGTTGTTGCCCGCCGCGCACGCGGACAGAGAGACGATCGAGATCACGGTGGCGGCGGCGGCGAGGGCGCCGTGTCGAAGGCTGCGGCTCACGGCGGCGGCAACTCCTTGAACGAGTCGGACTGCGGACTTCGGACGTCAGTCGTCGAGCGGTGGTGTGTCGAGCGGTGGTGTAAAGCCGCCCTAAGGGTGTGTCAGCGGCCTTAGGCTACCGAGCCGCCGCACCCGCCCCGCACCCGACCCGCCCCTACGCGCTCCGGCTCTTCCCCCGGGGCGGTGAGGGGCGTTCCCCCGGGGGATGGCGAGGGGGGTCCCCGGGGCATGGTGAGGGATGTTCTCCAGGCGTGGCGAGGCAGGGGCCGGGAGGCCTCGGCGGTACATCCTCCGATGGGGCCGAGAGATGTTCTACCGGCGGGTACGCCATGTGCCGTTCACGTAATCCGCGTGATCAATTCTTCTGCACGCGTCGTGGCGTCGTGGTCGTTTCTTCGCCATTCCCGGCTTCGCGACGGAAAGGGGCCGGGCCTCATGTGGCTTGATCAATTTCATTGCGGCCGGACAGTTACGTCCGTACGGGTGAGCGATCACCGAACGGAGTACGGAATGATGGGCATCTCGAAAGCGACAAAACGGGACTTTCGTCCTCTTCTGTAGGGCTTCGGGGCTGTGTGGCGCGGCTGTTTCGCTCCGGGCGCACAGCGGCTCCGACCTGCGAATACCGTCTTCCGGAACCCTTCCGCAGCACGTTCGTGTTGCTGTTGTCAAGCCCCGAGATATGCCCTGACCTGCGAAAACGCCATTCAGGAGATGCGGTTCTCGTGTTACTCTGGATAGCCACGGAAGGGGTACCTGTCACATGACGTTCAAGGTTGGCGACACCGTGGTCTATCCCCATCACGGGGCCGCGCTGATCGAGGCTATCGAAACTCGCCAGATCAAAGGCGTGGACAAGACCTACTTGGTGCTCAAGGTCGCCCAGGGCGACTTGACGGTTCGTGTACCGGCGGACAATGCGGAGTTCGTGGGCGTGCGCGACGTGGTCGGGCAGGACGGGCTGGACCGGGTCTTCGAGGTGCTGCGCGCACCGTATGCAGAAGAGCCGACGAACTGGTCCCGGCGCTACAAGGCAAATCTCGAAAAGCTCGCCTCCGGCGATGTCATCAAGGTCGCCGAAGTAGTGCGTGACCTGTGGCGTCGGGAGCGCGAGCGCGGTCTCTCCGCAGGAGAGAAGCGCATGCTCGCCAAGGCCCGCCAGATCCTGGTGAGCGAGCTCGCTCTCGCGGAGAACACGAACGAGGACAAGGCCGAGGCTCTGCTCGACGAGGTCCTCGCGTCCTGAAAACTGGATTACTCCGGCTCGTGCGGCCGGAGCGCACCGGTTGTATGAATGTGCCGCGGTGCCCGCTGACCAGCCTTTTTCACGCTGTGTCGTCGGGCGCTGCGGCATGTTCGGACCCGCACCCGGTGCCCGACTGCCGGTAGCCCCGTGCGCGCGGTGTGATCCGCGTACGCGGTGGCCGTCGGTGAAGGACGGCCACCGTGCTGCGTGAGCCCCCGAGGCGACCTGCGCTCGACCGGGTGTCACGGAAGGGGCCCGGTGCGAGCCCAGGGCGTCACGCCCGGCTCGCTGGGCCCCTACCCATGTCGGTCGTGGAAACAAACCTGCCGAACCTTCGGACCTTCTCGGACCTTCGGAGTGCAACCGATGTCATCGACGCCACCCCCGACCGACCGGCCGCGCCCTCCCCGTACCGCCGCGGTGATCCCCGCGGCCGGACGGGGCGTGCGGCTCGGGCCGGGCGCGCCCAAGGCCCTTCGGGCGCTCGGCGGGACGCCCATGCTGATCCACGCCATTCGCGCCATGGCCGCGTCCCGGGCCGTCTCCCTCGTCGTGGTCGTCGCCCCGCCGGACGGCGCGCCCGAGGTGAAGCACCTCCTCGACGAACACGCGCTGCCCGAGCGCACCGACTATCTGGTGGTGCCGGGCGGTGAGACCCGCCAGGAGTCCGTCCGGCTGGGCCTCGACGCGCTGCCCGAGGACATCTCCGTCGTCCTGGTCCACGACGCCGCCCGCCCCCTGGTGCCGGTGGACACGGTCGACGCCGTCGCCTTGGCCGTACGGGACGGAGCGCCCGCCGTCGTTCCCGCGCTGCCCCTCGCGGACACCGTCAAGGAGGTGGAGCCCGCCGGTACGCCCGGAGAGCCGGAGCCGGTGCTCGCCACCCCCGTACGGGCCAGACTGCGCGCGGTGCAGACGCCGCAGGGCTTCGACCGGGACACGCTGGTCCGGGCCCACGCCGAGGTCGCGGTCGACGGCGAGGGCGCCACGGACGACGCGGGCATGGTGGAACGGCTCGGCGCGCCCGTGGTCGTCGTCCCCGGCCACGAGGAGGCGTTCAAGGTGACCCGGCCGCTCGATCTGGTGCTGGCCGAGGCGGTACTCGCCCGCAGGAGGGCCAACGATGGTTTCTGAGAACCCCGGCGCGGGAAGCCCCGGCGTGGGAGACCCCGGGGCGGGAGACCCCGGGGCGGGAGCCCCCGCCCCCGTCATCCCGCTCGTCGGCATCGGCACCGACATCCACGCCTTCGAAGAGGGCCGCGAGCTGTGGTGCGCGGGCCTGAAGTGGGAGGGCGAGGGGCCCGGGCTGGCCGGCCACTCGGACGCCGACGTCGTCGCGCACGCCGCCTGCAACGCGCTCTTCTCGGCCGCCGGCCTCGGCGACCTCGGGCAGCACTTCGGCACCGGCCGCCCCGAGTGGTCCGGGGCCGCGGGCGTCACGCTGCTCACCGAGGCCGCCCGGATCGTCCGCGCCGAAGGCTTCGAGATCGGGAACGTCGCCGTCCAGGTCGTCGGCGTCCGCCCGAAGATCGGCAAGCGGCGCGAGGAGGCGCAGAAGGTGCTGTCCGACGCCGTGGGTGCCCCGGTCTCGCTCTCCGCCGCCACCTCCGACGGGCTCGGCTTCACCGGCCGCGGCGAGGGCATCGCCGGCATCGCGACCGCTCTGGTCTACCGCACCGCCTGACGCCCGGGCGGCCCCCGGCCCGCCTCCTCCTGCACATCACTTGCACGTACGCTGAAGATGCAAGCGAAGTGAAGGAGGAGGCGGAAGTGGTACCGGTGACCAGTGCGACCACGGTGATGGCGGGGGCGGGGACACACGCAGACCGGACCGGCGACCGGACCGCCCACGACGGCCACCCGGACGCCGGATACGTCCTGCGCACCGCCACAGCCGACGACCTCGGCGGAGCGCGGGCCGTGATGCTCGACACCGTCTACCGCGACCTGAAGTCCGGCTACGTACCCCGCTGGCACGCCGACATCATCGACCCCCGGGCCGCCTATCTGCGCCCCGAGCGCTGCACCCTGCTCGTCGTCGAGCACCGCGGCGAGATCGTCGCCACCGGGGCCGTGCGCGACCGGGGGCCGCAGGCGCCGCCCAATCCTCCGTGGGTCGCCGAGCGCTTCCCCTCCGGGACCACCGCGCAGCTCTGCCGGATCTATGTGCGCCCCGAGCACCGCAGGCACGGACTGGCCCGGCGACTGGTGCGCGAGCTGGCGGAGTTCGCCGCCCGGGCCGGGGGCTACGAGGCGCTGTACCTGCACACCGACCCCGCCGTGCCGGGCGCCGAGCCCTTCTGGCGTTCGCTGGCCCGCGAGGTGTGCGACGAGCGGGCGCTGCCCGGGGGCGGGCAGGGGATCGTCCACTTCGAGCTGCCGATGCCCCGGGCCGTCCCCGTTCCCGTCGGCGCCTCGACCCGCACCACCCCGCCCGTTAGATGACAATCGTTTTCATATAAGGTCGTCGCCATGCCCGCCTCCCGCCCCCGCCTTCCCCGCCGCCGCGTCGCGCTGCCCCTGGCCGCCGCCATGCTCCTCGTGCCCGTCGCCACCGCCTGCACCTCGTCCACGGACTCCGGCGGCTCCGGCGAGGCCCAGCGGCTGAAGGTGGCCATGGCCTTCCCGCCCGCCCAGGCCATGTCCCCGTACGGCGACGACGCCGTCACCCTGAGTCGGCTCGCCGTCGTCGAAGGGCTCACCCGGCTCGACCGGAACGGGGAGGCCCGGCCCGCGCTCGCCGCCACCTGGAAGCGCGACGGCGAGAAGACCTGGGAGTTCACCGTCCGCGAGGACGCCGTCTTCCAGGACGGGACGAAGCTCGACGCCGCCGCCGTGGTCCGCTCGCTGGCCGCCGCGCAGAAGGCGTCCCCCAAGCCCCGGGTGCTGTCCGACACCACGCTCACCCCCACGGCCGCGGGCGCGGACACCGTACGGATCACCACCAAGGACGCCGACCCCCTGCTGCCCCAGCGGCTCGCCAACCCCTCCCTGAGCATCCTGTCCGCCGCCGCGTACAAGGACGCCTCCAAGGTGAACCCCGCCGGGCACGCCACCGGACCCTTCACCCTCACCGAGGTCAACGGCGCGGTCAGCGCCACCCTGGAGCGCAACGACACCTACTGGGGCGGCAGGGCGAAGGCCCCCGGCGTCGACGTGAAGTTCGTCGCCGACGGCACCGCCCGCGCCAACGCGCTGCGGACCAAGGACGTCGACGTCGCCGAGTACGTACCGATCTCCCAGGCCTCGCTGCTCGGCGACGGCCTGGTCCACGAGTTCCCCTCCGCCCGCACCAACGGCCTCTCCCTCAACACCGGACGCGGCGTCTTCGCCGACCCGGCGATGCGCGCCGCCGCCCGCGAGGCCATCGACCCCAAGGCCCTGGTCGACGGCGTCTACGAAGGGCGCGCCGACGCCGCCCAGGGGCTGCTGGGCCCCGGCGTCCCGTGGGCCGCCGACCTGCGCACCGCCCCCACCGGCCGCGCGAAAGCCGCCGCCCCGGCCGAGGTGAGCAAGACGTCCGCGATCGTGCTGGCCACCTACACCAACCGGCCCGAGCTGCCCGAGGCCGCCACCGTCGTCCAGCAGCAGCTGGAGAAGAGCGGCTTCACCGTCAAGCAGGTCGTCCGCGACTACGCGCAGCTGGAGGCCGACGCGCTCGCCGGGAAGTACGACGCGTTCATCCAGGCCCGCAACACCCTCCTGGACACCGCCGACCCGGTCTCCTACCTCGCCTCCGACTTCACCTGCGACGGCAGCTTCAACATCACCCAGCTCTGCGCGAACCCCGTCGACGCCGCCGTCGACAAGGCCGCAGCCCTCGCCGACACCGACGCCCGCCACCGGGCCGAGATGACCGCCGAGGCCGCGATCCTCGGCTCCGACGCCCTCATCCCGCTCGTCCACGAACGCTTCGTGCAGGGCTACGACGACACCCGCGTCCAGGGCGTCGCCCTCGACCCGATGGAGCGCACCCTCATCACCGCCGACACCCGCGTCGGGTGACCGCGTGAAGTACCTCGCCGGACGGCTCGGCGCGCTGCTCGCCGTCGTCGCGGTGATCGGGCTGCTGCCCTGGCTGACCCGGACCGACCCGGCCCGCACGATCCTGCACGCCCGCTACGCCGACCGGGCCCCGACCCCCGAGACCCTCGCCGCGATCCGCGCCGAGACCGGGCTCGACGGCGGGCCGTGGCACGTCCTGGGCGGCTGGCTCGGCGGACTCGTACGCGGCGACCTCGGTGCCTCCTGGGTCTCCGGGCAGCCCGTCGGACCCGACGTGGCCGCCGCGCTCGGCAACTCCCTCACCCTGATGGCCGCCTCGCTCGCCGTCGCCCTGCTCCTCGCCCTCGCGCTGAGCGCCGCCACCCTCCGGCGCGGGGCCGCGCGCCGGATCGTCCGCGTGCGCGCCGGAGCGGGCGCCGCGGTCCTCGCCGCACTGCCCGAGTTCCTGCTCGCCGCCGTACTGGCCACGGTGTTCGCCGTGCACCTCGGGTGGTTCCCGGCGCTCGGCTGGGGCGCCCCCGACCAGCTCGTGCTGCCCGCGCTCGCCATGGGCGTCCCCGCCGGGGCGCTGCTCGGCCGGCTGCTGGACGACGCCCTGCCCGGCGCGTTCGCCGAACCCTGGGCCCGGGCCGCCGCCGCGAACGGCCTGCCCGGCCGCACCATCGCCCGGCACGCCCTGCGCCGGGCGCTGCCGGGCCTGCTGCCCCAACTCGGCCTGGTCGCGGTCGGGCTGACCGGCGGGGCGGTCGCCGTCGAGACGCTGTACGCCATCCCGGGCCTCGGCGGTACGGCCCTGGCCGCCGCCCTCGCCCAGGACCTGCCCGTCCTCCAGTCGACCGTCCTGGTCCTGCTGCTCCTCGGCGTCGCCGCGGGCCTCCTCTCCCGCCTCGCGGTCCGCGTGCTGCTCGGCCCCGCGCTCACCGACCGCGCGCTCCCCGCCCTCGTCGCGCCCCGGCTGCCCGGCCGCCGCGCGCTCGCCCTCGCCGCCCTCGTCCTCGGCGGCCTCCTGATCGCCGTCACCGTCGCGGGCCTCCTGCGCGACCCGCTCCACGTCGACACGGCCGCCCGCCTCGCCGGCCCCTCCGCCGCACACCCCTTCGGCACCGACAACCTCGGCCGCGACGTCCTCGCCCGCCTCGGCCACGGCACGGCCCGCACCGCACTGGCGGCCGTCGCGGTCGGAGCCGTCACCCTGATGCTCGGGCTGCTCCTCGGAGCGTTGCGCGCCGGGGCGCTCACCGAGACGGCGAACGCGCTCCCCGCCGTCCTCGCCGGCCTCGTCGTCGCGGGTATCGCCGGCCCGGGCCCCTGGGGCGCCTCAGCGGCCGTGGCCGCCGTCGCCTGGGCCCCGCTCGCCGCCCACACCGCCGCCCTGTACACCCAGGAGAAAGCCGCCCCGCACCTCGCCGCCGCCGCGGCCCTCGGCGCGGACCGGGCCCACCTCCTGCGCCGCCACCTCCTGCCCGGAGTCCTCCCGCCCGTGGTGCGCCACGCCCTGCTCCGCATCCCGGCCATCGCGCTCGCCCTCGCCTCCCTCGGCTTCCTCGGCCTCGGCACGCAGGCCCCGGCACCGGAGTGGGGCCGGATGCTGTCGGAGAACATGCCGTACGCCGAACGCGCCCCTTGGGCCGTCCTCGCCCCCGCCGCCGCCCTCGCCGTCCTCGGCACCCTGGCCGTCCTCACCTCGGCCGCGGTGCGCGGGCGCACCCCGGCAGGCCTGAAGTGAACCGGCCCGTGCCCGCGAAGGCCGACGAGCCCCTGCCCGCCGGCGCGCCCGCACCCGCGCAAGCCGCCGCCCCCACCAGGGCGAACCGCAGGCCCCGGCTCGCGAGCGCCCCCACCCCCTACCTCCGGCTCCTCACCGCCACCCAGTTCGCCTTCAACATCGGCTTCTACGCCGTCCTGCCCTACCTGGCCACCCACCTCGGCAGCGGCCTCGGCATGGCGGGCTGGCTCGTCGGCCTCGTCCTCGGGCTGCGCACCTTCAGCCAGCAGGGCCTGTTCGTCGTCGGCGGCGCCCTCACCGACCGCTACGGCCCGCGCCCCGTCGTGCTGGCGGGCTGCGCCCTGCGGATCGCCGGATTCGGCTGGCTCGCCCTCGCCGGATCCACGGCCACCGTCATCGCCGCCGTCCTCCTCATCGGCTTCGCCGCCGCGCTGTTCTCCCCGGCCGTCGAGTCCGAGGCCGCCCGCGAGGCCGTCCGGCACGAACAGGCCACCGGCGCCCCGCGCGCCCACGTCCTCGCCCTGTTCTCCGCCGCCGGGCAGGCCGGAGCGTTCATCGGACCGCTGCTCGGCTCCCTGCTCCTGCTGCTCGGCGGCGGCTTCCGGGCCGCCTGCCTCGCCGGGGCCGCCGTCTTCGTCGCCGTACTGGCCGGGCACGCCCGCCTGATGCCGCGCGCCGCCCCCGTACGGGAACCCGCGGCCGACCCCGTACGAGGACGGGGGGAGGCACAGGCGCCGGACGCCGTCACCCGTACGGCCCCACCGGAACGGTCGCCGTGGCGGGCGGTCTTCACCAACCGGGCGTTCCTCCTGCTCTGCCTCGCGTACAGCAGCTACCTCGTCGCCTACAACCAGCTCTATCTCTCGCTGCCCGTCGAGGTGGAACGGGCCACCGGATCGGGGGCCGCGCTCGGCTGGCTCTTCGCCCTGTCCTCGCTGCTCGTCGTCGTCGCCCAGTTGCCGCTGACCCGCTGGTCCGCCCACCGGATCGCCCCGCGCACCGCGCTCGTCACCGGCCTCGCCATCGTCGCCGCCGGGTTCGCCGCCGTACCGCTCACCCCGGCAGGACCCGGCGGCCTTCTGCCCGGCGCGACGCTCGTCGTCCTGCTGACCCTGGGCCAGATGCTGCTGGTCCCCGCCGCCCGGGGCCTGGTGCCCGACCTGGTCGAGGACCGGCAGCTCGGGCTGGCCACCGGGGCCCTGTCCTCCGTCTCCGGGATCGCCGTCCTCGCGGGGAGCGCGGCGACCGGCGCCCTGCTCGACGCGCCCGCGCCCGTGCGGTGGGCGGTGCTCGCGGCGATCCCGCTGACCGGGGCGGCGCTCGCGTTCACCCTTCCGGCGGGCCGGGGCGGGAAGGATCGGCGAACGCGCGCGGTTGCGGGGTAGGAGCAGCACTGGACGAAGGACCGACCCGCAGCGCACAGGAGGCCGTAACGATGACCGCCGCACTCTCCGCCGAGCTCAAGAACCTGCTCGACAGCCCCGTGTTCGTCAACATCGCCACCATCCAGCCCGACGGCAGCCCCCAGGTCACCCCCGTCTGGGTCAAGCGCGACGGCGACGACCTCCTGATCTCCACCACCGTCGGCCGCCGCAAGGAGAAGAACCTCCGCCGCGACCCGCGCGTCACCGTGGTCGTCCAGCCCTTCGACAACCCGTACACCTACGCCGAGATCCGCGGCGAGGCGACGCTGACGACGGACGGCGGGCAGGAACTGATCGACGAACTGTCGGTGAAGTACACCGGCAAGCCGTACGCGGAGTTCAACCCGGACTCCGCCGCCGACGACCCCCGCGTCGTCGTCCGCGTCTCCCCGCGCAAGATCGTCGGCCGCCTCTAGGTCCCACCGGGGGCGTGAGAACGCTCTCCGAGCCCTTCCAGGGCCGTTCCGGGGCATCCCGGTACCAGAAAGTTGTCCCCGCGATCCCCAAGGGTCGCGGGGCACTGGTGCGGGCCTACTACCCTTGAGGCGTGACTATTCGCCTGCACGACACCAACGCCCGGCAGATCCGTGACTTCGTCCCGCTCACAGCGGGCTGCGTCTCGATCTACCTCTGTGGCGCCACTGTCCAGGCAGCACCGCACATCGGCCACATCCGCTCGGGCCTGAACTTCGACATCATGCGCCGCTGGTTCACGTACCGCGGCTACGACGTCACGTTCATCCGGAACGTCACCGACATCGACGACAAGATCATCGCGAAGTCCGCCGACCAGGGCCGCCCGTGGTGGTCGATCGGCTACGAGAACGAGCGCGCGTTCAACGACGGCTACGACGCGCTGGGCTGCCTGCCGCCCACCTACGAGCCGCGCGCCACCGGCCACGTTCCCGAGATGATCGAGATGATGCGCGGCCTCATCGAGAGCGGTCACGCCTACGAGGCCGACGGCAACGTCTACTTCGACGTGCGCTCCCTGCCCAGCTATCTGGAACTCTCCAACCAGGAGCTGGACGATCTGCGCCAGCCCTCCGGCGACGGCGAGACCGGCAAGCGCGACCAGCGTGACTTCGCCATGTGGAAGACCACCAAGCCGGGCGAGCCCAGCTGGGAGACGCCCTGGGGCCGCGGCCGGCCCGGCTGGCACCTGGAGTGCTCCGCGATGGCCCACAAGTACCTGGGCCCCGCCTTCGACATCCACGGCGGCGGCATCGACCTGATCTTCCCCCACCACGAGAACGAGATCGCCCAGGCCAAGGCCTACGGCGACCAGTTCGCGAAGTACTGGGTGCACAACGGCTGGGTCACCCTGTCCGGCGAGAAGATGTCCAAGTCGCTGGGCAACTCCGTCCTCGTCAGCGAGATGGTCAAGCACTGGCGCCCGATCGTCCTGCGCTACTACCTCGGCACCCCGCACTACCGGTCCATGATCGAGTACAGCGAGGAGGCCCTGCGCGAGGCCGAGTCCGCGTTCGCGCGGATCGAGGGCTTCGTCCAGCGCGTCACCGAGAAGGCCGGCGAGGTCGTCGCCCCCGCCGCCGAGGTGCCGCCCGCCTTCGCCGAGGCGATGGACGAGGACCTGGGCGTTCCCCAGGCGCTCGCGATCATCCACACCACCGTCCGCCAGGGCAACAGCGCACTGGCCGCCGACGACAAGGAAGCCGCGGTCGACCGCCTCGCCGAGGTCCGGGCCATGCTCGGCGTCCTCGGCCTCGACCCGCTCGACCCGCACTGGGCGGGCGAGAGCGACCGGGGCGAGGACCTGCACGGCGTCGTCGACACCCTCGTGCGCCTCGTCCTCGACCAGCGGCAGTCCGCCCGCGCCCGCAAGGACTGGGCCGCCGCCGACGCCATCCGCGACCAGCTCAACCAGTCCGGCCTCGTCATCGAGGACAGCCCCACCGGCCCCCGGTGGACGCTGGGACCGCGCTGAGCACCCGCTCCGAGCAGTGAGATTGTGCCGCCCGGCGATCCGGGCGGCACACTTTCCTTATACATACGTACGTCTGAAAGCAACGAAACAGGTAGATCATGGCCGGGAACAGCCAACGCAGGAACCGCCGCACGTCCAACAAGAAGGGCATGCAGGTCGGCAGCGGTGGCCAGCGACGCCGTGGTCTCGAAGGCAAGGGACCGACGCCGCCGGCCTCCGTCCGTAAGGGACACAAGAAGAACCGGGTCGCCAACGCCCAGGCCAAGCAGGCCGCCGCCCGCCGCCCCGCCCCCCGGCGCGGCGGCGTCAAGGGCACCTCGGAGATGGTCGTCGGCCGCAACCCGGTCTACGAGGCCCTGCGCGACGGCGTGCCCGCCGTCACCCTCTACGTCCAGCAGTACATCGACAACGACGAGCGCGTCCGCGACGCCCTCAAGCTCGCGAGCGAGCGCGGCAACATCAACCTGATGGAGGCCCCGCGCCCCGAGCTGGACCGGATGACGAACGGCCTGAACCACCAGGGCCTCGTCCTCCAGGTCCCGCCGTACGAGTACGCGCACCCGGAGGACCTCACCGCCGCCGCGTACGACAACAACGAGGACCCGCTGATCGTCGCCCTCGACGGGGTGACCGACCCGCGCAACCTCGGCGCCATCGTCCGCTCGGTCTCCGCGTTCGGCGGCCACGGCGTGGTCGTCCCCGAGCGCCGCGCGGCCGGCATGACCGCCGGTGCGTGGAAGTCCTCCGCCGGCACGGCGGCCCGCACACCCGTCTCCCGGGTCACCAACCTCACCCGCGCCCTGGAGGGCTACCAGAAGGCGGGCCTCACCGTCGTCGGCCTGGCCGCCGACGGCGAGCACACGGTCGAGGACCTGGAGCAGCTGGCGGGCCCCGTCGTCATCGTCATCGGCAGCGAGGGCAAGGGCCTCGGCCGTCTCGTCGGCGAGACCTGCGACTACCGGGTACGGATCTCGATGCCGGGCGGCGCGGAGTCGCTCAACGCCGGTGTCGCGGCGGGCATCGTGCTGTACGAGGTGGCGCGCCGCCGCGGATAGCCGTCCGGCGGGCGGCGGGCCGCGGGCTCCGCCAGATCCGGGACCAGGGAGCGCCTGCCTTGCTCGACGGAGGCGATCGTGTCCTCCTGTACGCCCGCGGCCTGGGCGAGTTCGACCTGTG
>NZ_JBEZYG010000041.1:0-43567 GCF_040638385.1 Streptomyces sp. NPDC026589 | reverse complement strand
AGGGAGAGGAACACGTCGTCCAGGGTCGGCGGGGCCAGTTCCACGTCCCGGACGGCGATGCCGGCCAGCCGCAGGCAGCCCAGGGCGTACTCCAGGCTCTGCGCGCCGTGGTCGGTGGCGACGGTCAGGCGGCCGGTGCGCGGATCCTCGACGACCCCGGCGCGGCCCGCCGCGACCTGACCGAAGCGCCCATCATCAGCCCTCGGCGAGAAATCGGACCTCGGAAACATCAGCCGGTGGATCCGGGCTGAATGCCACCGGAGCGGTCTTCTGGTCGCCGGGCTCGCGTAGCCCGCCTGATCGGCGTGACTCTCTCGGCCCCTGACGGGCGGCGGGCGCGCGGCCCGTCACCCCCGGCCGTCGCCGCCTTGAGGTCCGGGCTCCGCCGTACCGCCCGTCGTTGCCAGCAGATCGTCGTACGCCTCATGAACCGTGTAGGTGCCGGGAGGCCGGCCGGCGACCCAGCCTGCGATACGGATGGCTCCGGACGCGGCGGCGCCCAGGGACCGCACCTCGTGGGTGACGGTGAGCGACTGCTCGGCCCAGCCGAGCCTGATCTCGTGGTCGCTGACGGCCGGGCCGGCGCGCAGCGAGGCGACGTCCACGACCATGCCGCTGGTGCGCCGCGACCACTCCCGGGCAAGGGCGACGGCGGTCGTGCTGGGCCGGTGCGCCTTGGTGGCCGGGTGGCGTTCCAGGACGGCGGCCTCCGGCATGACGTCGCGTACGCCAGCGCGCTCCATCGCGACCAAGACGTCCGCGATGTACCGCAGGGCGCGGGTCTGTAGGTAGTTGCCGAGCGAGAGATTGGCCGCGAGCACCACGGGCGCCGCCCTGCCCAGTGCGGACAGGTGATCCAACTGGCCGTCCGTGAGGCCTGACACGCACTCCACCAGCGGCAGGCCGAACTCCCCGCACAAATCCGCCACTTGGTTCACCACCGCGGCGGCCGAGCAGTCGACGATTACATCGGGTACGGACGCTGCACGCCACTTTCCGGGGGCGCGGGTGTCGTACACGTGCACGGGGTGGCCCTGGTCGGTGGCGAGCCGGCGGACTGCCCCGCCGAGGCGGCCCGTTCCGACGATTCCGAGGCGTGCGCCGTGGTCGTGCGAGCGTGTCCGCATGAGTGCCTTCTCCTTGAGGGGCCGGTGAGGGGCGAGTTGCTGGTTAAGGCCTTGCCGACGAGGGGAAGGATCTGCGCATGGAGTTCCCGATCCCGCGGACCGCCCCGTATCTGCCGCCGCAGTACCGGGCACGAGGGGAGGAAGGGCCGCGCCGTGTGACTCTCCTCTACGGCGGGGAGGCATGGCTGGTGACCGGTCACGCGGACGCCCGCACCGTTCTCGCCGACACCAGCTTCAGCTCCGACTCGACACTTCCCGGGTACCCGAACTTTCCGCTGGCGCCGAAGACGCGGCTGCCCGGTCACTTTCTCTCCATGGACCCGCCGGAGCACACGCAACTGCGGCGGCTGGTCGCCGAGTACTTCCGCAACGGCCGGGTGCAGGCACTCAGGCCGCGTCTGGAACAGACGGCATCCGGCCTGGTCGAGGAGTTCGCGCGGGAGGCCTCCCCCGCGGACCTCGTGGCTGGTGTGGCGGCGCCGCTGCCCGCGATGGCGGTCGCCGAGATGGTGGGTATACCGCCCGAGCGGCGCGAGTTGTTTCTCGACTGTGCGAGGGTCCTGCAGAAGCACGACGCCACGGCGGTGGAACGGCTGACGGCGGCGGGCCGGATGAATCGCTGCCTGGCCGACATCATCGAGGCCAAACGCGGCGGCGCGGACGACGACATGCTGGGGCATCTGGCACGGCAGCGCGGCGGCGGCTTCTCCACGCAGGAGATCATCGGCGCGACGAACCTCATCGTGGTCGCCGGGCTGGAGACGACCACCGGATTGATCTCCTTGACGATGCTCTCCCTTCTGCGTGATCCCGCGCAAGGCGATCTCGTGCGAGGCGATCCGGAGCGTTGGTGCCGCGCCGCGACGGCGGAGGCGCTTCGCTACTGGACTCTGATCCAGCACGGAGTCGCACGTGTGGCCACCCGGGACGTCCGGATCGCGGACCGGACCGTCCGTGCCGGCGAGGCCGTGGTGGTGCACCTGCCGAGCGCGAACCGGGACGGGTCTGTCTATCCCCGCCCCGACGAGTTCGACCTCACCCGCGAGGTGCGCGGGCAGCTCGCTTTCGGCTACGGAATTCACCGGTGCCTGGGCAGTTCCCTCGCCGAGACGCAGTCGACGCTGATCATCTCGGAACTGATGCGTCGACTTCCAGGACTCCGACTCGCTGTCGAGGAGGAGCAGTTGCCCTTCCACACGGACATGCTGGTGTACGGACTGGGGTCGCTACCCGTGTCGTGGTGATTCCTCCCGCTCTCCCAACAGCCGGGCCCTCACGGTGTCCAGGACGTCGGAGCGGGCGGTTGCGGGAAAGAAGTGAGCGCCGTCGAAGAGCTTCGTACGGAAGTCGGCCGAGGTGTGCTCCCGCCAGGCCGCCAGGCTCCAGGGTGGGACATCGCCGTCGTCCCGGCCGCCGAGGGCGGTGATGGGGCAGGTGAGCGGCGGCTCGGGCCGGTAGGTGTGGGTGTCGTTGACGGCGAAGTCGGCTCGCAGGAGGGGCAGCAGCACCCCGCGGAAACGGTCCGTGAGCAGCACGTCGGACGAGGTTGCACTGCGCTCGGCGACGGCCGCGGCGAAGTCTGTGTCGGGAAGCTCGTGGATCAGGGGCCCCGGGCGGGGCAGCTGAGGGGCGCGACGGCCCGCCACGAACAGGTGCTCAGGACCGCGGTGGCCGTGGCGGCGCAGCCAGCGCGCGAGTTCGAAGGCCAGCAGGCCACCCATGCAGTGGCCGAAGAAGGCGAATCTGCCCGTGCACCGCTCACCGAAGGCCTCGCCGAGTGCGGCCACCAGTTCGTCCGCGTGCCGGTAGGCGGTCTGCCTCGCGCGGGTCTCCCGGCCCGGCAGGCGCACGGCGCTGACGTCGATCCGCGGCGAGAGGAGGCCGGCCCAGGAGACGTACGGGGAAGCGCCGCCGCCAGCGTACGGAAAGCAGAAGAGGCGCAGGTCCGCGCGGGGGTCCGGGCGTGGCCGGACCAGCCAGGGGGACGATTCGACCGAGGAACGCATCAGATTCTCCTGTTCACTCTGTTCAGCGTCTTCACCCTGTCGCCGGGAGGAGGCCCATACGGTGGGCCAGTTCTCCCTCGACCATCCGCCGGCCGCCGAAGTGGACCCGTACGGACGGGGTCGTCCAGGACGGGTCCCAGTCCGGATCGGTCCGCAGGGAGCTCTCGTCCACCATCCCGGCGCCGACGAACTCCTGCGCCAGCAGGGCGACGCTGTCGAGCACGCCGGTGCAGGCGGCCAGCGCGGCGACCGGGTCCGTGGGTGTGTCCGCGGCCAGTGCGGCGAGCCCTGCCGTGATCTCCGTACGCGTCACCTCATGGGCCAGCAGTTGCGACGTACTGAGCACACCGGACGCGGAGTTCCGGGCAGTCAGCGCACGGCGGAGACAGCCCAGCGCCCGCAGGGCGGCGGCGCAGGCTCCGGGAGCGAAGGCCCGCGCGTGCGCCTCGAAGGCGCTTGCCGCAAGGCCTCCCGGGCCCCAGGACAGCGGGGCGGAGAGGTGGTCCGGAGGAAGCCGCAGTTCGATCCGTTCGGCCCGGCCGATGCCGGCCTCCCTGTCCGCCAGAGGCAGCAGGAACACATGGGAACGCCCCTCCAGTGACACGGCCGACAACGCTGCGTCGGCCGTCAGCGCCGCGAAGGACACCGCTCCGGACATGACTACCTCGCTCCCCTCGACATGACCCCGGAAGGAGGCCACGCGGGGGGACAGCGAAGAGTTGGGGGTGAACAGTCCTGAGACGATCAGCGCCTCACCCGCGCGGCCCGCGCGCAGCAGTGGGCTCCGGCCCGCGATCGTGCCCACCAGGGGCAGGACGCCCTCGACGTGTTCGGTGAGTGCTGCCGCGAGGGGAAAGGGCAGGGACGCCCACACCTCGTCCAGGGAGCCCGGCCGGCGCGCGCGCCGGGCAACGGGCCCGGATGTCCGGCCCTTCCGGTGGGCGCACCGGTCGAGCAGAGCCGTCAGGAAATTTTCGCGCGTGGCCGCTCCGGTGTACTCCGGGAGTGGCGCCGGCTCGACGAGAGGTCGCGGTCGGCCCACGGCGCTACTCCGCACCGGCGGAGACAAGGCCGACGAGCGAGTCGACCGATACCAGCCGGGCCGGATCGGTGTCGGCGTCGACGGCCACACCGTAGCGGGTCTCCAGCACCTCGATGAGGTTCAGGAAGGCGAGCGAGTTGACGCCGACCGCCTCCAGCGAACCGTCGCAGTCGCGCAGTTCCTGGACACTGATCGCGCGCCCCGTCGCCAGGACCACCAGTTCCTCGATCTCGTGGCGCAGGCTGCCGGGCGTGCTGTCGGTACTCATGGGCGTCCTTTCGGTCCGGTGACAGGGGTGCGTCCGGATATCTCGGCAACGGCCGACAAGAGTGCGCGGAGTCTGATCTTGCCGGCGGCGGAGCGCGGGATCTGCTCCACCATGGTGATCATGGCGGGGATCTTGTAGCCGGCGATCCGGGAGCGCAGACCCCGGACGATGTCGGTCCTGGCGAGCGGCCGCGCCGAGGCGACGGCGAGATGCAGGACGGGTGCACCGTCGGCGCCACGGTCCGCGAACACGGCGGCGTCGGTGACCCCGGGCAGCGTGCGCACCGATGCCTCGACCTCGGTCGGATCGACCTTGCGGCCGGCTATGTTCACCGGACCGCCGAGCCGGCCGGTCACCATGAGGCGCCCGTCCGTGAGGCTGCCGGTGTCGCTGGTGCGGTAGTAGCCCTCGGTGTCCACCGCCCGTTCCAGCAGCCCCGGCTCGTTGAGGTAGCGCGTGGCCATGGATGCTGTCCTGACCAGGATCCGCGCGGCGCCGTTCCCTTCCGCGGGCGCGGCTGTGCGCACCGACACACCGGGCAGCGGAGTCCCGAGTCCGGTGGTGACGGCGGAGTCGCGCTCGTAGGTGCACGGGCCCGTCTCGGCGATCCCGTAGTAGTCGGCGATCCGCACACCGAACCGGGTGGTGAACGCCGACCTCGCCGTCGGGTCGAGCGGTGCTCCCGCGGACAAGGCCAGCCGCAGGCCCGACAGGGAGTCGTCGGGCAGAGACGAGCGCGCGAGTGCCTCGTAGACCAGGGGGAACGCGGCGATACGGGTCGCGCCGGTGGCCCGGACGGCATGGGCTAGCCGGGCCGACGTGGGCAGCGTGGTTAGCAGATGGAGTCTGCCGCCCGCCAGGAAGGTCGGCAGCAACGAGGTGTTGAACGCCAGCCCGTTGGTGAATGCGGCCACGCACAGTGTGCCGTCGGTCTCGGAAAGGCCCGTGCCGTCACGCCAGTTGGCGGCGGCTGCCAGGACGGCGGTGTGGGAGAACTCCAGGCACTTCGGCGCCCCTGTGGTGCCCGAGGTGAAGCGGCAGACGGCGGTGTCCTGGTGCAGCTCCGGAGCGTCGGACGAGTGCCGTTCGAGTACGGAGACCGTCAACGTGTGGGCGGGCAGCCGGTGGGTCCGGACCGCGGACGACAGTAGGGAGACCGTTTCCGGGGCGGCGAGGACGGCGTCGGTTCCGCAGCTTTTGCGGATGTGCTCCAGCTCGGAGCTGCCGAACTGCGCGTCCACCAGGAACGGCACCCGGCCGGTCCGCAGCAGAGCCACGTAACTGACGAGGTAATCGATGCTGTTGGGCGCGTACAGGACCACTCGCCGGGCGTCGTCCAGGCAGGCGTCCAGCTCCTTCGCCCGGCGGTCTACGAGCGCCGCGAACTGCCCGTACGTCAGCCGCCGGGCTCCCTCGGTCAGCGCGGTGCGTGGCCCGTGCTCCGTACAGGCGCGCTCGAACGCCTCGAACAGTGTCGGTGTCACCGGTGCTCCTCCTCGGACGTCGGACGCGGCTCCCCGGGCGCGGAGGCGAGTTCGGCACGGCACGCGAGCGTGTGGTTGGCGACGGTGAGCATCGTGGTCTGGCTGCCGCTCGCCATACGCAGACCTCGCAGCTCCGCGTGGATGTCCAGCGCGAACGCGGTGCCGCGCATATAACCCGCGCCGCCCTCGAGGTCGGCGCACAGCCCCGCGAAGGCGGTCGCGCGCTCGACGCAGAACCACTTCAGCTGGGCGACCTCGGACACCGGGGCCCGGCCCCCGTCGAACGCTCGGGACGCCTGCCGTATGCCGGCCTCCATCAGCTCCAGGTCCGCCCGGGCCCGGGCCAGCGCATGGGCGTTGACCGGCCACGCGCCGAGCGGCCTGCCACCCAGCGGCCGGACTTTCACATAGACCTGGACACGCTCCAGGAGCATGGCGTGAAAAGCCGCTGCGCCGGCCGCGACGAGGAAGCGCATTCTGGCCATGACTCGGTTCCAGCGCAGCAGTTGGCCGATGCCCCGCTGGGACAGCAGGTGCGAGGCGGGGACCCGGGCACCGGCGAAGTCGATCGCGGCGGAGTCGACGGCCCGCGTCCCCCACTTGTCGTACGGCGCGCGCACCGTCACCCCGGGCGTGTCCAGGGGCACCAGCACAAGCGCCGCCGCGCCGCCCAGTCGCGCGCCGACGAAGGCCACATCCGCGGACGCCGCGTTGATCACATAGTGCTTACTGCCGTTGAGCACCACGTCCCCGCCGTCGAACACGGCCGTGACGGGCCGGTCGGGTGCGGGGTCGGTGTCGGCCTGGCAGGCCACCACCGTGCCGTCGAGCAGCCCTGGCAGCCACCGCGTGGCCAGCTCCGCACGGCCGGGCAGCAGCAGCCACCGCGGGGCGATGTCGGCCTGCACGCCGACGCCGAGGAGCAGCCCGGCCCCGCCCGCCCGGACCAGGCTGCGGGCGAGGAGGGCGCTGCCCCCGGCCCCTGCCCCCCCGCCGCCGGCTTCTTTCGGCAGACCCACACCGAGCAGCCCGGCGGCGCCCAGGGCCGCCCAGCCGGCGCGGTCCAGCGGTGGCCAGGCACCGGCAACGCCGTGCCCGGGGAGGGCGAAGGCGCCGAGGCGCTCGGCCAGGGCGCGCTGCTCGGCCGGCAGCGCCGCCAGTTCGGCGGGGCTCAGACGCGGGGCGAAGGGGTTCGCGGCGGGGCTCAGCATGCCGCCTCCTCGGAGGAGCCGGCCGCGGCGGAGCTGTCGTACGGCACGTCCTTGCGGTCCCGTTTGACGGCCGAGACGTCCGCCACCCCGAGGGCGAGCGCATGCACCACGTCGCCGTCCGCGGGCTCCAGCCGGAAGAGCGTCGTGCAGGCCGCGTCGTCGAAACCTCCGACGCAGGTGAGCCCTACACCGTAGCGGGTGGCCCCCAGACTCAGCCGGTACGCTAGGTGTGCGGCGTGGAAGTGTATTTCCGCCAGCCCCTGTCGGCCCAGGGTGCGCAGAGCCGCGCCGACGGGGGCGTGCAGCACAAGCAGCGCGGCCGCGCGCGTGCTGTGCTGCCCCAAGTAGGCGGTGGCGGCGGTCTGTTCGTCGTCCGGGGCGCTGCCCCGGAAGTCGAGTGTGTGGGTGTCGGGGTCGAAGGCGTAGGCACCGCCGGGCAGTCCCCACACGGCACGGCTGAAAAGCCGGACGCCGGGCAGGACCGAGGGCGCGGGCGTGCCGTCGACCACCGTGCCGCCGTGCAGCGCGCTCAGGACCTGGCCGATCTCGACCAGGGCCAGTCGGCCGGTCGTGAACCCGCGGGCGGACGAGCGGCGTTCGGCTGTACGCGCCAGTTCGCCGGGGTCGGCGGGTCGGCGCTCACGGTACAACCGGACGCGGATGCCAACCGCGGCCGGGCGCATCGAGGCCGTCCGCACCGGGCGGGCCGGGGGCACCGTCCCGGTAGTGGGCCGTCCTGTCCCGCGTTCCAGCTGCTGCCAGTTGGCCTGTTCGGCGGCTCCGGGGAGCGGCAGCCCGCCGCGCGCCCCTTCGAGCCACACGGGTGCGCCGGGCGGCGCCGGGACGAACGGGTACGGAGCGGACGCCGCACCGGTACGCGCCACTGTGATCACTGCCTGCGGCTCGCTGCACAGCTCGTCGAGACCGAGGAGGGCGGCGAGGGTCCGCCTGTCGAAGCGCAGATGGGTGGTGGGCGCGAGTCCGGCAGCCTCCGCGGACAGCCCGATCGCGGCCGTGGCGTGCCCGGTGTCCAGGCAGGCGTAGAGATATCCGCGGGGGCCGTACTTGGCCATCGAACGCCAGGGGCGGGCAGCGAGTACGACCAGGGCCGCCGCCTCCGCCCAGGGGGCGGGGGACGGCCGGCGGGGCGGGGCGGCGGCGAGCGCGACCAGAGCGGCACGGCCGACGTCGTACCAGTACAGGTCCCAGACCGGCGCGGAGTCACGGGGCAGGCAGACCAGGACGTCGAAGGGGTACAGGGCGCCGGCGGAGGGCGTGGTGCGCGCACCAGGGGAGTCGTGGCCCCGATGCGGCGCCGGGCCTTCCCGATAGGCCGCCGACAGGGCCGCGGCAAGCCGCTCCTTGAAGGAGCGGGGCATGGCAGGGCGCGGGGCGGCGGTCCCCGAGACAGCGGCCCCCGCGCGCAGGCGGGTACTGACCCAGAAGTCCGACAGCGGGTCGGCCGACGTGGAGCGGTGGCGCACACAGTCCTCCTCGGTTGCTCGGGATTCGGGGGTCCGGGCGCCCGGTCTGCGGCTCACAGCGCGGCCGCCCGTTCACGGAGTGCGGCCAGCAGCGACAGGCTGTCGAGGGTCGTGTCGGTGGGCATGCCGAAGTCGACCAGGCAGGCGATCTCGTCGGCCCCCGCTTCCTTGAGGCGGCCGACGGTTTCCAGTGCGTCCTCCACCGTGCCGAAGAGGCCGAACCGGGAGAAGTAGCGTTCGAAGGCGAGGTCGAGCAGCTCCTCCGCCTTGCGAGCGGGCAGTGGGCGGCCGGTGGCCGAGGCGCGTTGGGCTCCGCCGAAGAGGCCAAGCGCACTGGCGAGATACGCCCTCATCGGGGCCCGTACCGCGGCATGCACCTGTTCGCGGTCCGGGCCGAGGAAGGCATGGAGCATGACGCAGGCCCGGCCCCGTGGCCCGGCGCCCGCCGGACGGGCCTCCTGGGCCTCGCGGTACACCGCCAGATTGGCCGTCAGCGAGGGAAGGTCCTGCCGGAGCAGATGGGTGAGGACCCCGGTGCCCAGCGCGCCCGCCAGCCGGAACGTCTCCGTGCCGCCCGCGCTCGTCAGCCAGCACGGAAGCTCGCTCTGGACCGGCGGCGGATAGACCCGGACCCGCTGTGGCGCCCCCTCGCCGTCCGTACGCTCGATCTCGTCACCGCGCCACAGGCGGCGGACCGATCGGACGGTTTCGGCGAGTGAGTCACGCCGGGCGCCGTAGGCCTCGGGGCGCAGGACGAAGTCCCGGGGGTGCCAGCCCGAGGCGAAGGAGACCGCGGCCCGGCCGTCGGAGAGGTTGTCGACCACCGACCACTCCTCCGCGATCCGCAGCGGGTCGTGCAGGGGTGCGACCACGCTCCCGGCGCGGATGCCGATCCGCTCGGTCACGGCGGCCAGCGCTGCGCCGGTGACGGCGGGATTTGGGTACAGGCCCCCGAAGGGGTGGAAGTGCCGTTCCGGGGTCCAGACCGCGGTGAAGCCCTGACGGTCGGCGAACTTCGCACCTTCCAGAAGCAGGTGGTAGCGGCTGCCGGCTGGCTGCGGACCGGACCCGCGGGTGGCCGGCGCGGTGCTGTCGTCGGCGAAGTAGAACAGGCTGAAGTCCATCAGGCGTCCGCCTCCGGGTCAGTGCCGCCGGCCAGGGTGCCGGCGAGCCGGTGGCGGTCGACCTTCCCACTGGCTGTCAGAGGCAGCTCGTCGCGGTGCTCCACCGAGTCCGGCAGAACGGCTCGCGGCAGCCGCCCGGCCAGGCCCGCCTTGAGCTCAGCGGGAGGCCGGGGAGTGCCGGTGTAGAAACAGGCGATCCCACCGTCGCCCGGTGCCTGAACGGCCACGGCGCGCTCCACACCGGGCAGGGAGCGCAGCGCGGCCTCCACCTCGCCCAGTTCGACACGCCAGCCGTTGACCTTGACCTGGTCATCGAGCCGGCCCAGGAAGACGTACTCCCCGCCGGGGATCCGGCGCACCAGATCCCCGGTGCGGTACCAGGAGCGTCCAGCCCGGTGCACGAAACGGCCCGCGTCGTCGGCGGGGTCGCAGTAGCCGCCGACCAACTGCGCCCCGGCGACGCACAGTTCCCCCTCCTCGGACGCTTCACGCCCGTCCCGCTCCAGGAGTACGGCGGTCAGTCCGGCGAACAGGCTCCCGATCGGGACCACCTTGTTCGCGCTGAGCGCGGGAGAGCGGTCCGGGTCCCAGCGGTGGGCGGTGCAGGCGACGGTCAGTTCGGTGGGGCCGTAGAGGTTTTCCAGCCGCGAACGATCCGCGGCGGCCTGCCACAGGCGGGCGTCGGGCACGGTGAGGGGCTCACCGCAGAACAGGCTCCAGCGCAGCCCGGGCAGCGAGCCCGACCGCAGCCGGCGGCCGCGGGCCGCGAGCGCGATGCTCGTGGGTGTGGAGAACCACACGGTCAGCCCGTGCTGTTTCGCGAAGGCGGGCAGGTCGAGCAGGGCCGACCAGGGGGTGCTGACGACGGTGGCGCCCGACGCCCACGCGGCGAAGAGGTCGAAGACGGCGAGGTCGAAGGTGAGGTCGAAGGTCTGGGAGAAGACGTCCTCGGGGGTGAAGCGGTAGCGCTCCAGCACCGTGCGCAGGAACGCGGTCGCGTTGGCGTGGGAGACAGGGACACCTTTGGGGCGGCCGGTGGACCCGGAGGTGAACATGAGATAAGCACCCGCGCCGGGGGGCACCGGCCGCGGTGCGGCCAGGCGCAGCCGCTCCCGGGGGCGCAGGACCGGACCGGGGCAGGGCCCGGGCACCGTCGCCGGCCCGGTGACGAGCACGGGTACGGAGTCCGCTCTCGCGAGCACTAGGGGCAGCAGGGCGGCGCCGGCCTCATCGGCTATCACGGCGTCGACCCGCGCCTGGGCGAGCGCCGCCCGGGTACGTGCGGGCGGCAGGTCCGGGTTCAGCGGCACCACGGCCGCGCCCGTGTAGAGGGCGGCGAGCAGGCCGGTGTACGCGGTCTCGCCACGTCGGGCGAGTACGGCGACACGGCGCGGTCCTGGAAGCTCGTCCAGCAGGGTCCCCGCCCACTGGCAGGCGTCGTCGTGCAACTGTCCGTAGGTCAGGTCGCCGGTCGCCGTGCGCAGCGCGGTCCGCTCTGGACGGAGCCGGGCGCTGCGGGCGAAGAACAGGTGCAGCCCGTCGGTGCCCGGGGTCGGCGGCGCCGGGGCGGCGGGATGCTCAGAGGATCTGGGCGGCACGGATCCCCCGTTCGTCTGCCTGCTGTTCCCGGTACCAGCCGATCGTGCGGAGCAGTCCATCGCGCACGCCGATCCGGGGGGCCCAGCCGAGGACCTCGCGGGCCAGGGCGATGTCGGGGCATCGTAGGCGCGGGTCCTCGGGCATGGCGGGAAGCTCCCGTACCGGTGAGCGCGTTCCGGTCAGTTCGCGGATGAGCAGGGCTGTCGCGCGTACGGACAGCTCTTCGGGGTTGCCGATGTTCACCGGGCCCGGGTGGCCGGACCGCATCATCTCCAGCAGAGCCTGGACGGTGTCGTCGACGTAGCACAGCGAACGTGTCTGGTCGCCGCGGCCGAACACGGTGAGGGCGTCGCCCGTCAGCGCTTGGCGGACGAACGTGGGGACCATCCGTCCGTCGTCCTCCCGCATCCGCGGTCCGTACGTGTTGAACAGCCTGACGATCGCGGTGTCCACCGCGTACCGTTCCCGGTAAGTCAGGCACGCGGTCTCGCCGAAGCGCTTGGCCTCGTCGTAGACCGCCCGCGGGCCGACCGGGTTGACGTTGCCGCGGTAGTCCTCGGTCTGAGGGTGGACCAGCGGGTCGCCGTAGACCTCGCTGCTGGAGGTGAAGACGGCTCTGGCGCCCTTGCGCCGCGCCAGTTCGAGCGCGTGGAACACGCCCAGCGATCCCGCCCGCAGCGTCTCCAGGGTGAGGCGGCCGTAGTCCCGGGGACTGGCGGGCGAGGCGAGGTGCATGACCGCGGAGACCGGCCCGGGGATGTCGAAGGGCTCGCACACGTCGTGGACATGGAGACCGAAGGTGTCGTAGGCGCGTGCCTGCACCAGATTCTCGGGGAGTCCGGTGGAGAAGTTGTCGACGCACACCACCCGCCAGCCGGCCACCAGCAGCCGGTCGCACAGATGGGAACCGAGGAATCCCGCTCCGCCGGTGACCACGACGGTCTCCGCGGCCTCGGGGGCGGGAATCATGAACGGTTCGCCATGACGTACTCGACCATCTTGTCTATGGACGAGAAGTTGTCCATGATCAACTCTTCGTCGGGGATCGAGAACGAGAACCGCCCCTCGATCCACACCAGCAGCTCCAGCACGGCCAGTGAGTCCATACCGCGCTCCAACAGGTCGTTGTCCGGCGCCAGTCCGGCGGCCGCCGCGGCCGGAATAATAGCCTTGACCCGCTCGCTGATCTCATCGACCACCGCGTCTCGGTGCATGGCCATGTCACTCTCCTTTGGATGTGCCCGTGTTGCGTACAAGGGTGGGAAGGGAAGGTGCCGACCGGTCGGCCGGTGGCGGGTCGTGGAGCCCGAGCTGCCGTGGCAGGTCCGCCAGGCGGTGCAGTCTGAGCGCGTGGCCCGGGGGCGGGACGCCCTCGCCTGTGACGACGAAGGTGCGGACCCGGGCGGCGGCGCCCTGAGCCGCGTCGGCGGCGGTGTCACCGACGAATGCGGCCTCCGCAGCGCGCAGCCCCAGCAGTGCCACGGCCCGTGTCAGGCCCTCCGGCGCCGGTTTCTCGCGCGCCGCATCCTCCCGGGCCACCAGCAGTGATAGCCGTATCCCGGCGGAGCGCAGCAGCAGTTCGGCCGAGGACCGCGAGCGCCCCGTGCACACCCCCAGGGCGAGCCCGGACGCACGCAGTCGCTCCACCATGCGAAGCGCACCGGGCATCGCCCCACCGGGAGCGCTGTCCCAGGCCGCTGCCAGGGCGTCCTGATAGACGCTCAGCGCCGCCTCGGCCCCGCGCTCGCCTAACAGGTTGACCAGGGTGGCCCGGTCGGTGGCTCCCTCGGCGACCCGCAGTCTGGCCGCGCTCGGCGCCGGCCCCGGTCCGGGGAACCGGGCAAGGGCCACCCGCAGCGCGGCGCGGTGCGCCGCCGCGGAATCCACGAGGGTGCCGTCGAGATCGAAGACGACGCCCCGTACCCGCCGGCCGTCCACGCCCGGGCCGTTCATGACGGACCTCCGGTGAGGCCGAAGACGCGGGCGGCGGGAGTCAGTGCGGCGACCACCAGCGCCGACTGCACGAGCCCCGCGGCCAGCAGCGCCCCGCTCGCCGAGCCGAGGCGCATGCCCAGGTCTAGGAGGGGGACGAGGTCCAGCGTGCGCAGCAGCGGTCGGTGCGCGGGTTCGGTCGAGACATGGCCGGCCACGAGGTACTCGCGTGCGGCGGGGCACAGCCGGACGGCGGCCACCGCCGCGACGGCGGTGATGCAACCGTCGAGGACCACCAGGCAGCGGTTGCGGGCGGCCGCGAGGATCACGCCCACATTGCCGCAGATTTCGTAGCCGCCGAGCGAGGCGAGCAGACCGATCGTGTCCTCGCCTGGGACCGCCGTACGGGAGCGCTCCACCGCCCGGCGCACCACGTCTTTCTTGCCCGCGAGTGCCTCAGGAGCAAGGCCGGAGCCGGCTCCGACCACTTGGTCGGCCGGCAGATCCAACAGCCGGGCCGCGAGAGCGGCGGCGGCGGTCGTGTTGCCCACGCCGATCTCGCCGACCGCCACCAGGGCGCCGCCCCCGATGCGTTCGTCCGCGAAGCGCGCGCCCGCGGCGACGGCCGCCAGTGCCTCCCGGCGGGCCATGGCGTCCTCGCGGTCGATGGCCCGGGTGCAGGTGCCGACCTTGTAGCGCGGGTCGCCGCTGTCCTCGTACAGACCGAGATCGGCGGTCTCGATCCGGGCGCCGGCGCGGTCGGCGAGCAGGTTCAGCGGCGCCTGTCCGGCTCGCAGCATGCGCAGCAGGGCGCCGGTCGCGCGCTGGGGGTGGGGCGATGTCCCGTACCGGGCGACACCGTGGTCGCCGGCCAGGACGCTGGCCACCAGGGGCAGCGGCCCGGGGCAGGGACGCCCCAGGACGCTGGCGGCCTGCCGCGCCGCCGCGTCGAGCGCCCCCAGACTCCCCGCCGGGCGAGCCGCTGTACGGGCCCGCATGTCGCTCAGCCGCGCCGCCCGGTGGTCCGGCGGGCCCACGGAGGCGCACAGCGTGGCCAGTTCCCGCTCAGCGGCGTTCATCGCTCAGCCGTTCCGACAGGGCGGCGACAGCGCCGGCGAAGGCCGCGTTGGTGAAGTGGTTCTGGATCCGTCTGCGGGCGTTCCCGCCGCGTGTCTCGGCCTCCTGTACGTTGCCCAGTGCCAGGGCGAGCGCGTCGGCCAGGTGCCGCGGTGCCATCCGCCGGGCCCCGATCGGCCCCTCGACCTCGACCGGGTAGCCATAGCGCGGCGAGGGGACGAGCTCGGCGAGCGACTCCACCTGGGAGGCGACGACCGGTCGGCCCAGTGCCATCATCTCGGCGCACACATAGCCGAACGACTCCCACAGGCTGGGCACCACCGCCACGGAGGCGACGCTCATCCAGGCGAGCGCGCGCCGCCTCGGCACATCACCCAGCAGTGTGACCCGGTCCGCCACACCCTGCTCGCGGGCCCGGGCACGCAGAGCCTCCTCCTCGGGGCCCACGCCGACCAGAGCCAGGTGCGGACGGTCGGGCAGCAGCGCCAGCGCGTCGACCAGGGTCGCGAAGCCCTTCACCGGCACGAGCCTGCCGCACGCCACGAGCAGCGGCCGCCGCCGCGCGTCGTCCGGAAGCCCGGCGGGCAGCAGGTGCCGATCGGGATCCGCCAGTACGGCGTCGATCTCCTCGGGGTCCACGCCGAGATGGACGACCGAGACACGATCGGGGTCCAACGGGTAGTAGGTGGCCATCGCCTGGTGCAGCGCGTGGCTGATGAACACCGTGTGGTCGCTGGCCCGTACCGCCTTCTCCTCGACGGCCAGCAGGTGCGCGCGCTCGCCGGACACACCGCTCGTGACGTGGTGCGCGCCGCGGTCGTACGGAGTGATGGCGCGGAAGTCCTGCAGCAGGATGTTCACCAGGGGCGCTCCCACCCGGTCGGCGAGCAGCCGGGCCTCGGGAAAGCAGAACAGGTCCGGCAGCAGCACCGCGTCGACACCCGCCTTCTCGGCGACCGCCTTCTCGGCCACCCTCAGCAGGAGCCGGTGGCTGCGCAGGGCCGAGCCGTCCAGGCCGGAGCGCGAGTCGTAGGTGGTGCCGGTGCCAGCCCGGTGGACTGTGACGGATCCGTGCGCGGTACGGCGGTCGTCATTCGCGTTTGGGTCCGTGGTCACGACGTGGACCGTCCAGCCCTCGGCCGCCAGTCCCACGGCGAGATTGCGGGCCACTGTACTGGTGCCGCCGACCGTGTTGGGCGGGTACTCACGTGAGAAGATCAGGGCCGTGCGGGGCTCAGACATGGGAAGCCGCCCTTTCCGTGGTGGCCGGCGGCACGAGGGACCGCGCGGCCTGCCGTTGCGTCGTCTCGCCCTCCGCCGCGCCGTCCAGCACGGCGCGGTGCCACTGGACGACGGAGGCCGCGGCCGCTGCCGGCGGCAGGCGGTGCTCCCATCCCAACTCCTCGCGGGCCAAGCGGCCGTCGAGACGGAGCAGCAACTGGTCCGTGTCGGCGCCGGATTGCGCCGGATCCGGCTCCGTGACGAGAAGGCGGGCCGAGAGGCCCCACGCCGCCGCCAGGTTCTCCACGACCTCACGGACTGTGTTCTCGCTCCAGGGCGGCGCGAAATTGTACACGGCGGAGTGTGCGTCCGGCCGTCCTGCGAGCAACCGCTCGGTGAGCAGGACTAGTCCGTGGCACACGTCCAGCACGTGCTGCCACGGCCGGACCGCGTCGGGCCTGCGCAGCCGGAGCGGTTCGCTGGCCGCCAGGGCGCGGACCGTGTCCGGGACCAGGCGCCCCGCCGCGAAGTCGCCTCCGCCGATGACGTTGCCGAAGCGGACCGAGGCGGTGGCGGTGGCCGACGGGCCGGTGAACGCATGGGTCAGATACGACTCGAAGACCAGCTCCGCGGCGGCCTTGGAGGTGCTGTACGGGCAGTCGGCACCTAGTTCGTCCACCTCCCGGTAGGGCCAGGCCCAGCCGCGATTGCGGTAGCACTTGTCCGAGGTGACATGCACCAGTGCGGCCGGGGAGGTGACGCGGGCCGCCTCCAGCACACTGATCGAGCCGCCGATGTTCACACTCAGCGTGCCCGCCGGGTCCGCCAGTCCCACACCGACCAACGGCTGCGCCGCCAGGTGGACGACGGCGTCGGGCCGCGCCGCGCGGAAGGCCGCCAGCACCGCGGCCTGGTCCCGGATGTCACCTTCACGGCGGTGGATGCCGCGGGCAGACAGCCAGGCGGTGCGGCGCGCGTCGTGCTCGGTCATGTCGAGTCCGAACCCGCTGACCTCCGCGCCGAGTTGCTGGAGCAGCACCCCCAGCCACGATCCGATGAAGCCGCTGCTGCCGGTGATCAGTACGTGCCGGCCGGTCCAACTGCCCCGGCTCGGAACGCCGCCGTGCCTCAGAACGTCCATGACGTCACCGCCTGCCCTGTCGACGCCAGCGTTTCCAGTTCGAGGAAGTCCTTGTAGGTGTCCAGCGGCTGCCAGAACGAGTCGTGAACCACGGCGGCGAGCTGCCCCTCCCGGGCCAGCGCGGGCAGGATCTCGGACTCGAAGGAGTGGTCGGCCGCGATGCGGTCCAGCAAGGCCGGCTCGCACAGGAAGTAGCCGGCCGAGGCGAGTTCAGGGTCGGGGGGTTTCTCCTCGAAGCGGGCCACCCGAGAGCCCTGGCCGAGGGCGATACGACCGAAACGCGACCGGGTCGGAGTGCCGACCAGGGTGACGAGCGCACCGGCGGCCTCGTGCACGGTGAGCAGGTGGTCCAGGGAGACGTCGGAGAGGATGTCGGCGTACCCGAGCAGGAACCGCCGGCCGGCGATGTACGGTCGGGCGTCCAGCAGCCGGTCGCACTTCTCCGCCTCGGGGCCGCTGTCCACATAGGTCAGTTGCGGCCGGTCACGGGAGCCGTCGTAGGCGCCGGTGAGCGTGGACCGGACGGCCGCCGCGCCGTAGCCTAGGCAGAGGACGAATTCGCGGCAGCCGCGGGAGCGGTAGTAGTCCAGCACATGCAGGAGCAGCGGCCGGCCGTCGTGCAGCGGTCGCAGCGGCTTGGGTAGATCGTCGGTGTCGTCGCGCAGTCGCAGTCCCTGGCCGCCGCAGAGGATCACGACCACGGGCATCGGGCCGCAGGCCGGTGCGTGCTGCGCGCCCCCGCCGTTCACGGGGCCTTCCGCACGAGGAAGCCATGGATGGCCAGCACGTCGATGCCCGTGCCCAGGAAGCAGCGGACGGCGTCCTCGGGCGTCTCGACGATCGGTTCGTGGTTATCGTTGAAAGAGGTGTTCAGCAGGACGGGTACACCGGTCAGTTTGTCGAACTCTTCCAACAGCAGCGTGAGGTGAGGGTTCAGCACGGCGGAGGCCGTCTGCAGCCGTGCGGTGCCGTCCACATGGGTGACTGCGGGGATCACGTCCCGTTTGTCCGACCGCACCTGGGGGACCAGGAGCATGTAGTAGGCCGGCACCGCCGTGCTGAAGAATTCGGCCTGACGGTCCTCCAGAACCACGGGGGCGAAGGGCCGGAAGGGCTCGCGGTGTTTCACCTTGTGGTTGATGCGGTCCTTCATGTCCGCCTGGCGCGGGTCGGCGAGGATGCTGCGGTTTCCCAGCGCCCGCGGGCCGATCTCAGCCCGCCCCTGGAACCAGCCCACCACGCTCCCGCCCGCCAGCTCCGCCGCGGTGGCCCGGTGGATGTCCGTCGGCCGCTCCACGACGATCCGATCGCCCTGCGCGTCGAGCGCCCGCCGCACGTCGGCCTCGTCGTAGGCACGGCCCAGATAGGGGGAGAACGGCTCGGCGGAGACCTCGCGCGGCCGGCCGGCCAGCGCGTGGTACCCGTACAGCGCGGCGCCGAGCGCCGTCCCCTGGTCCCCGGCCGCAGGAACGATGAACAGCTTTTCGAACGGAGTCCGTTCCAGGATCAGGTAGTTGGCGACGCTGTTGAGCGCGACGCCGCCCGCCAGACACAGTGCTGTGGCGCCGGTCCTGGTGTGCAGCCAGTGGGCCAACTCCACCACGATCCGCTCGGTGTTGGCCTGGGTGGCGTAGGCGAGGTCGGCGGCCGTCTCGGCGACAGCCTGTTCCGAGCCGGCCGCGCGGGCGAGTTGCTCTTCGGCGAAGGCGCGCAACGCCTGCTGCTGCGCGGTGGACTGCCGGAACTCGCCGTCGTGCAGTGTGTAGGTCTGCGCCATGTCCTGTACGTACCGGGGGGTACCGTAGGGAGCGAGCCCCATGGTCTTGCCGGGCTCGGACAGCCGGTGCCGTCCGATGAAGCCGATGCACTTGGTGATGATCTCGTAGAACCAGCCCACCGAGTCCTCGTACGGGTCGTCCAGTGGCGAGGCCGTCCGGGTCACCAGGCCGACCTGGGCCCGCACCACCCGCAGGTCGGTGTCCTGCGCCAGATAGTGCGTGACGGTCTCGCCCGCCGCTCTGCCGCCGACCGTCGTCTCGCTCCCACGGCCGTCCATCACCAGGACCGCGGCACGCTCGAAGGGGGACGGGTAATAGGTGCTCGCCGCGTGGGACAGGTGGTGGCCGATCCAGGTCACCCGGTCCTGGAAGCGGACCGAGTAGACCTTGTTGAGGAAGTCGTTGGCCACCACCAGGTCGACGTCGTCAATGCCGATCCCGCCCTGCTCCAGAACCGAGTCGGCGGCCAGACAGCGAGCCAGCCGGGGGCCGAGGCCGAAGGCGACCTTGGCCCGCGTCAGGCGTTCCTCCTCGACCGCCGCGACGACCCGGCCCTCGTCCACGAGGCAGGCGCAGAAGTCGTGGTGGGAGCCTCCAAGGCCGAGTACACGCATAGCAGAAATTTCCCTTCCCGATCTATTCGGAAATTCTCGGGCACGAAAAAATCTACCACTGGAAAATCTTTTCGGCAATGAACTATTTTCGCCTTCCATAACGGCGTAAAAAGGCAGCACAAAACTCGCCCACGGCCCTGCGTGAGCTTTCTTTGCATTCCTTTGTTGCTAGCTGCGTTTCAGCTTCGAGATCGGCTGACCGGGATTGTTGAGAGCCATGGTCAACGTGCGTCTGAATTGATCCGCGAGGTGATCGATCGTCTCTTTCCCGAAGATTTGCGTGTTGTACTGCATCACGCCGGTCGCGTAGTCCGCGTCGAACTCGAACGTGGGGTTCTCCCGCGCGAACGAGGCGAGCCTGCGCGGGTCGTCCCCGGCCGGGTACAGCCTGGTGGGTAGGGAGTCCGGCGGGGTGTCGAACCCGTCGAGGGGTAGGGCCGCCGAGGCCGCCTCAGGCGCCGGGCCGCCGCCGTTGACCTGCAGCCATCCCTGGCAGACGTCGCCGGGCGGGCGGGGATGTCCGCCGGAACGGTCCAGGCCCAGCAGATCGAGCAGGCGCCGGTAGGGGATGTCGTGGTCATAGGCCTCCCGCACCGTCCGGGAGACCCGCCCCACCAGGGCCGCGAAGTCATCGGCCGGCGAGAACCGGGTCCGCAGGAAGACGGTGTTGGTGAACTGGCCCACCAGCGCTGCCGCGTCGGGGTCGCTACGGGTGGTGCGTACCGAACCGACACAGACGTCCGTCGTCCCGGTCAGTCGGTGCAGCAGGAGGTTGAACGCGGCGGTCAGCACCGTGAACGGGCTGGTCCGCCAGCGCCACGCGGCTGAGGTCAGCAGGTCCGCCGTCGCCTGCCCGAACGCGAAGCCGCGCACGGCGTACTCGCCGCCGGACAGCGCGGTCCGCGGCCGGTCACAGGGGATCTCTAGCGGCGGCGGCGCTCCGTCCAACTGCTCGCGCCAGTAAGCCTCGCACGCCGCGCGACCGAAATCGGCCCTCGCCCACTGCCTGGCGGCCACTTCGCGGTAGGAGGCGCGCAGCGGGGGCAGCGACGGCGCGCGTCCGGTGACCGTGTCGCCGTAGGCGGCCTCCAGGGCCTGGTAGAAGGAGCCAAGGCCCCATCCGTCCACCAGCAGATGCTGAAAGGTGATCAGCAGCACGTGCTCGCGGGCCGAGTGCCTGAGCAGGCGGGCGCGCAGCAAGGGGCCTCGTACGAGGTCGAACGGGCGGTCGTCCTCGGCCGCGTGGAGGAGGTGGGCCCGCGCCCGGGCCTGGTCCGGGTCCTCGGGCAGTTCGTCGACGGCGAGAGGGACACGGATGTGCTCGGCCACCCGCTGCCGGGCCCCCGCGCCCGTTTCACTCAAGGTGATCCGCAGTTCCTCGTGGCGGCTCACCACCGCGTTCAGCGCGGCTTCCAGCGCGGCCGGGCGCAGCTCGCCGCGGATGGTGTTGGCGGCTGGCATGGTCAGAAAGGTGGCACCGGGATGGGCCGGATTCAGGAAGCGCATCGACTCCCACATATGCTCCTGCGACAGCGCCAGCGGGGCGGAATCGTCCGTGCCCGTTCGGTATGTGCCTACGCGGTCGGTATTCATTTGGTCCGTCCTGTGCTCAGTTCCCGCACCGTCGTCCACAGCCAGGAGGCGTCCGCCTCCAGGGCCCGGCCGATCGCGCCGTCGGGGAATTCGATCCGGTACGCGTCCTCCAGATCGACCATGAGGTTGACCGTCCCCAACGAGTCCAGCCCCAGCAGGGACAGGCGCGTGGCGGGCTCGATCGCGGTCGAGGGGGCGAGGAACGGCAGATAGGCGCGTAGGAGTGATTCGAACCCGCTGTCCCACGGGACGACCCGTTCGCTCATCGGCCGCCGCCCTGGTCCGGGGCCTCGGCCAGATGGACGGAGTCTAGGACGGCGCGGTAGCGGTCCAGCGCGGGCCCGGGCGGGTAGCCGGGAACCCAAGGTTTGACCGTCGAGGCGTAGTGCAGCACTTTCGCGTCCTCCTCCTCCGCCACCAGTGTCGTGAGCGGGACCAGGTGGTCGGAGCGGTAGCGCACGTACGGAGTACGGGTCAGCGCGGACATTGCGAAGGTGTTCCAGGCCCGGTCGAGCCGCCTCCAGCGGTCGCCGGCAGCCCAGTTGAGCACGTCCTGGTCCCAGAGCCGGATGCACTCCGGCCGCTCACGGAGGAAGGTGAAGCACCGCTCGAAGAAGTGCTCGGCGCGGCAGCGTGCGAGGTCGAGGAGCATCACCCCGCTGTTGAAGTACTCCTGGTCGGCCTTGATGCCCAGCCGTTCCCACCCCGGGAGCGCGAACCCCTCGGCGTAGACCGGGTTGACGGGATCGCGCACCGCGGCCAACAGTTCGCCAGCCAGCTCCGTGGTGAGCAGGGGTTCCAGGTCGCCGAGGACGAGCAGGTCGGCGTCCAGGTAGAGCGCCCGGTTCTCGTCGGGCAGCAGTTCGCCGAGGCTGAGTCGGAAGTAATTGGCTCGGCTGGCACCGCGGTTGACCTTGAAATCGACATCCGGCAGACGCATGCGTGTGAGTTCCACCCGCAGCCCCAGCCGATCGGCGTGGGACCGGACACGACGCTGGGCGGACTCGCTCAGGTCCTCGTGCAGCAGCAGGCAGCGCAGATCCGGCAGCAGGTGGGCGTTGGCGGCGGCGAGCGAGCTGAAGGTCGCGAGCAGCGGCAGGACATAGCAGTCGTCCGCGGAGAAGACCAGGGGTGCGAGGGCGGGGCTGGGGCGGGGGCCTGACCGAGGTATGGGGGACACGGTGCCTCTTCCTGAGTACGGGGGCTGGCCGAACGGGCCGGTACGGATGGGCGGTAGGTGCAGGCCGGGCGTCAACTACCGGACGTGACAGACGGGGCGGGGTGTGCCTCAGGTACCGACCAGGCTTTCCACCACGGGTGCGAACTGCTCGGCGTGCCTGCTGTCCAGCACCCAGTAGCTGATCCCGAAGCGCTCGCGGCGCTCGATCAGCAGCGCGCAGACCTCGTCGACGGTCCCGACGAGCGCGAGGGGCGACCGGAGCGCCTGTTCCGCCGGCAGGCCGAACATCCGCCGCAGGACGCCCGCCGCGTACCGGCTGGCGTCGGGGGTGATCGCGGCGGCGAACACCAGGCATTGCAGTTCGGGCGGCGCCGGGCGGTCCGCGGTCCAGGTACGTATCCAGCGCGCGCGCTCGTCGAAATGCTCGGCGGTGGCCGTGGCGCCGAACGAAGATCCCTTGGTGCCGGCGGCCTGGGAGGCGCTGAGGTTGACGATGTCGGCGTGCCGCGCGGCAGTCCGCAGCATGAGGCGGCCGCCGCCGCCCATCGTGATCAGCGGATCGCCCTTGACCGGACGTGGTTCCCCCACGGCCTGCGCCACCGAGAAGTGGCGGCCGTCGAATGTGCAGGAGCCCTTGGTCCACAGCTCACGCAGGATGACCGCGGCCTCGGCCAGCCGCTCGATACGGGTGGCGGGCGGGTCCATGGTGATGCCGGCGCGCGTGAAGTCCTGGCCGAACCAGCCCGCGCCCAGACCGATCTCGGTGCGGCCGCCGCTGATCAGATCCAGGGTGGCCAGTTCCTTGTACTGGACGACCGGCTGCCGGAGGTCGACTGCCTGCACCAGCGTGCCCAGGGTGAGCGCGGTGGTGTGCTCGGCCGCGACGGTCAACGCGGTGAACGGGCCCCAGTCGTTGCCCAGATGGTCGGGGAACAGGAGCGAGCAGTACCCGATGTCCTCCACGCGCCGGGCGAGCGCGCGCCACGCGTCGGGCGTGGGCGCGCCTCCCGCCAGCACGCCGAAGCGGAAGGGATACGGACGAGAGCGGTCGGTCACGTGGTCTCCTCGGGCCGGTGAGGGGAGCGCGCCCGGTCCGGGTCCGGGCCGAGCAGAGGGCCGTACACGGCGGGGCGCCGCCAGCGGCCGCCCCAGATTTGCCGCTCCCGGTGCAGGCGCAGCGCCGACAGGTCGATCCGGGCCTGTGTCAGGCGTGGCAGGGGCCCGGCCATGGCCGCGGTGTGGTCGCGCGGGCGGCCGTCATCGCCGACGGCGACACCGTCGAAGGCGCAGGAGCGGCCGTTGAACGCGGGGACGGGGTAGTTGGCCATCGCGACGGCCGCCATGTTCTCGAAGGCCCGGGCACGAAACTGCCCGACGCGGTCGTCGCACAGCAGACAGGCGTTCGGCGTCAGGATCAACTCCGCGCCCGCCAGCGCCAGCGCCCGCGCCGACTCGGGGAACTCCCGGTCGAAGCAGATCATCACGCCGATCGTGACCGGCCCTGTCCGGGTGTCGAGCACGGCGACCGGGAACCGTTCGCCGGGTACGAACACCGTCTCCCACCCGAAGGCACAGATGTGGACCTTGGCGTACACCAGCACCCGGCGGCCGAACCGGTCGAAGACGGCGGCGGCGTTGCGCGGCCCGTCGGGGTGACGGGCGAGATAGGTGATCGCGACGGCGATCTCCCGCTCGGCCGCGGCTTCGGCGAAGGTGGTGAGCCAGGGGGCGTCGGGTTCCAGCGCGTGGTCGAGCCACCGGGCCCGCGGCCTGGGCTCGGCCGGACAGGAGGAACCGCCGATCTGCCACAGCTCGGGGAAGAGCACCAGGTCGGACCCCTGGGCGGCGGCCTCGGCCACCGCGGCCAAGCCGCGGCACAGGTTCTCCTCGGGGTCGGCCCCCGCGGCGGGCTGTTGGACCAGTGTGATCAGCACGCTCAGGCCCCCGCGGATACGGACGCCGCCGGTTCGGGGAGCCGCCAGGCCGCCAGCGCCTCGGCCACGTGGGGCGGGGCGTCGCGAGCCGCGTCGTGCGCGGCGGCGGCCAGCACGTCCGCGACCAGGACCCGGTGTCCGCCGCGCGCGGCCGCCACCGCGGCATGGGGCATCGCGGTGCTCAGCAGGTTGTTCCGGCACGCGCCCCAGGGTTCGGAGCCGGTACGCAGCGCGGTGAGGAAGTCGTCCAGCACCTCTCGCAGCCCCCCGGGCTCCTGGGCCACTGTCCCGTCGGTGTGCTCGGTCGGGTCCTCGCCCCCGGTGGCAGCCTCCTGGACCGTGACGGTCGTACCGTCCCAGCGGACGGAACCCCGCTCCGCGCTGACACGCCAGTGGCCGTTCCAGGACGTCTCCAGGCCGGGGCTGCACCAGCTTCCCGTATAGGCGAACCGAGTCCCGCCGTCGAACGTGAAGGTGGCACAGGCGCCCGCGGCCCCCGCGTACCAGCTCCACGGCGGGTTGAACTCCTCGCACTGCACGGACAGCGGGACGCCACCCGCCAGGTCACGCGCGGTGTCGAAGGCGTGCACGGCCATGTCGAGCAGCAGGGGATGAGCCATGCTGTCGCGGAAACCGCCGAACCGCGGGGCGCGCAGGAACTCGCAGCTGATCAGGCCCACGGAACCCAGCCGCCGCACCTGCTCCCGTACGTACGTGAGTTGGGGGTGGTGATAGCGGTTCTGGGCGACCATCAGGAACACGCCGGTGGTGCTCGACAGCGCCGTCAGCTGTACGGCCTGCGGCAGCGTCGCGGCGAGGGGCTTCTCGCTGAGCACAGGCAGCGCCGCCTCCAGCGCCTCCAGAGAGAGGGCGTGGTGGGCGTCGGGCGAGGCGGTGTTGATCACGAAGTCGGCGGCCGTGTCGTGGGCCAGCGGCAGGAGCCGTGCCGCGATCGGAACCTGGCGGTTGCCGGTCCGAATCGCCGCGCCGAGGGCCCGGCGTTCGTCGAGGTCGACGAGGCCGGCCAGAGTGACGCCGGGATGGGCGGCGAGGGTCCTGAGCCAGGCCAGGCCCATCTGGCCGGTGCCCACCAGAAGGGCTCGTAGAGGTCGTCCGTCGTATGTCGTTCCGGTCCGTGGCATGTCGGTTTCCTCCGGGAGCTAGAGCGAGGCGGCGCCGGGCCGCAGGGAATCTCAGCTGATGTGATCTCCGAAGCCGGGGGCGATGCGCAGGGCCTCCTGGAGGGCGGCGACGCCGGGCGAGCCCGCGCCGTACAGGTCCTCGTCGCGGCATTCCAGCAGGCGCAGCTCCGTACGCCCTGTCGTGTGGTGCCGCCAGGCGGGGGCGTGCGCCCGGCCCGTTCCGGGGAGGTCGTCGGTGAACAGGACGGTGACGGGCAACCGCAGCGCGTCCGAGACAGCGGGCGGCGCCGCGTTCGCGATCACCAGGTGGTCCAGGCCGAGGGCCTGGGCGGAGCGGCACAGCGCGAGCGCGGCCGCGGCCCGGTCGTGCGCGGCGAAGACGGCGCTGGGACGGAAGGGCGGCAGCCGGGTCAACTCTTGGGTGTAGTGGGCGGCTTGCGCACCGGCGGCAGCTCCTTCTGCGGCCGGCCTCAGCACATGGCACCGGGCACGCCCACCGAGGACGGCGGCCCAACGCCCGTAGGAGCGCATCTGGTCGTGGTCGGAGGCCAGGAACACGATGCGTATGTGAGGGTCCGCATCCGGGGGACCGGGGGAGTCGTGGGCCATGGCCGCCTCACACCACCGTCATGGAGACGTCGGTGTGCAGTCCGTGGTGCGTGGCGACAGGTCCGCTCCGGGCACCGAGCCGCAGGAAGAACCGGCTCAGCGCCCGGTCGTCGGGCCAGCTGTCCGCGTCGCACAGGCCCCAGGCCCGGAGGGCCTTGAGCAGGTGCGGGTCCCAGGCCGTCCACCGTCCCGCCACCCGGAACTCGACCCAGGCGTGGGGCATTGCGAACGGGGGGACCACCGTCAGGCCGAAGGAGGGGCGGGCCTCAATCCCGCGGAGGGCCGCCTCCTGAACCAGGAGGGTGGAGGCCAGCATGCAGCAGGCGAGGTTGCTGTCCCGCAGGAAGGCGAGGTCGCGTTCCAGTTCGCGGGGCAGGATCTGGTAGTCCACCTCGCTCAACGTGTCCAGGACAGGTCGCAATTCGGCCGGGACCGACTGGCCGGCGGACGGATCTGCGGGGAGATGGACGCGTGCGTCGCAGCCGTCCAGCACGGCGGTCGCCCCGGCCGTCTCGTGGGCCGCGTCCAGTACGGCGTCGGGCAGGACACGGAAGCCGCACCCGCCCGGATGCCCCGGATAGGGGCAGCGCGGCACGATCCGCAGCTGGTGCCGGCGGGCCTGCCCCGCCGCCTCGGACCGCAGGGCCCGTCCCCACCCCCGCAGCGCGATCCGCCGGGGCGCCCGCAGGCGCAGGCACAGCGACAGATTCGTGCAGTCGATTCCGTCGAGCAGCAGATCCTCGCCCGCACCCGCGTGCGGCAGACCGAGGTCGAGCAGTTCGCCGAGCAGCGACGGGTCGATGCCGTGGTTCACCGCCGCCGACCGGCGTGTCTCGTGGAACCACCGGAAGCGGTCGGGAATGCGGCGTACCCGCTCCACAAGCGACGCGATATCAGGGCGCGCACTCACGATTGTCTTGCGCGCCGGGGCGTGGGTTCGGGATATATGAATGGCGTTGCCTCCTGGACCGAGTGCCGAAGAACTTGTCGCTGTAAGGCTGCGCCGACCTCTCCGTCAGCGATAAGCCGCCGCTTGTGTGTGGTAAAGCTGTGCGTAATGCCCGTCCCGCAGCATCAGCTCCTCGTGCGAGCCGTGCTCGACCACGCGCGAACCGTGCAGTACGACAATGGTGTCCGCCATCCGCACCGTCGAGAAACGGTGGGAGACCAGCAGCGTGATCTGGCCGCGCTCCCGGGAGTCGGGCTGCCGGACCGCGGCCGCGTACCGGTCGAACAGGGCGTGCTCGGTCTCCGCGTCCAGGGCCGAACTGGGTTCGTCCAGGACGAGCAGCAGCGGGGACGTCCGCATCAGGCTGCGGGCCAGGGCGATCTTCTGCCACTGGCCGTGCGAGAGATCGGCGCCGTCGGTCCAGGTCGCACCGAGCTGGGTGGCCAGACCGTCCGGCAGCTTGGCGACGACGTCCGAGGCGCCGGCGCGTACGACGGCGCCGGTCACGGCGTCGTGATCGTCCACCCGCGCCAGATCGCCCACGCCGACCGACAGCTGCGCTGGATACTCGAAGCGGAAGAAGTCCTGGAACGCCCCGGAGAGCCTGCCCCGCCACTCGTCGGGCGCCATGCGCGCCAAGTCCTCGCCGTCCACGGTGATCCGGCCCGCGTCGGGACGGTAGAAGCCGCACAACAGCTTGACCAGGCTGGACTTCCCTGCACCGTTCTCGCCCACGACCGCCACCACCCCGCCAGCCGGCAGACGCAGGTCGACATCCTCCAGCACGAGCTTCTCGGTGCCCGGGTAGCGGAAGCTGACGCTGTGCAACTCGATTCCCCGCGACAGCCGGTCCGGGGCGGGCCTGTCGGCCCGGCCGCGCGCCGCTTCGGCGAAGTCCTCCAGCCACGCCAGCCGGCGCGAGCCGTCCAGCCAGATGGTCCGGAAGAAGTGCGTCTGGCTGACGGTCTGCGCCACGTAGTCCGCCAGCCGACTGCCGGCGGTCAGTACCAGCATGACCGAGCCCGCTGCGGCGACCCCGTCCTGGGCCACCGTCGCCACGGCGCCCATCAGCGCCGCCCCGAACAGCGCCAGTGCTCCCGCCTGCCACGCTCCGCTGCGGCGGCGGGCCCGGGCCAGCGGCCGGTACGCCTTCGCCCAGGCGGCGCGGCGCCCGGTCCGCAGGCGCTGTTCCATCCGCGACACCCGGACCTCACGGCCGGGCCCGGCCGTTGTGCCCAGCAGGAACAGATGCCGGGACAGACGCCGATCCTGGGCGCCCGCCTCCTCGACCGTCCTCTCCTTGCCGGCGCACCAGTTGGAGACCAGGACCGAGGGAACGGCGAACACGCCGAGCAGGACGAACGCCGGATGCACCGACGTCAGCAGGGCCAGTGTGACGACCACCCGCAGCACCGCGCCCGTCACCGAGAACAGCTGCTGGTAAAGCTCGCTCAGAGCGGGCGCGTGGTCGCGCAGCAGGGTGAGGCGGTCCAGGTAGTCCTCGCGTTCGTGGTGCTCCAGGGTGCCTACCTCCGACTGCAGACGAACCACGTGGGCCTCGACCCGTGCAGCGGCACGGTCGGTGAACCGGCGGTTGAGCCGTTCGCTCACCACGTCGAGTAGCCAGCCCGCCGTCGCCAGCGCTGCCAAGGCGAACGCGGCGACGGCGATGTTGCTCTGGGACCGGTCCACGACCCCGTTCACCAGCGAGGCCAGCGCCACGGCGAACAGGGCGTCCGGCAGCGCCGCCGCCACTGTGGTGGCACCGGCGACCACGATCAGCCGGGGCTCCGCGCGGTACCCCAGGCGCAGCGAGCGGCCCAGCGACCTTGCTGCGGGCGGCAGTTGCTCAGCGGGTGACGACATCGTGATCCCCCTCCTCCGGAGTCCCGTCCGGCTTCGGCGTCTCGTCGAACTGCGCGGCCTGCAGGGTGAACATCTCGTGGTAGCGGCCCCTGGCCGCCATCAGCTCGTCGTGACTGCCCAGTTCGACCACCCGCCCGCGTTCGAGTACGCAGATCCGGTCGGCATGGCGCACGGTGGAGAACCGGTGGGAGATCAGCACTGTCGTCCGCCCCCGGGTCGCGCGCAGGACGCGGTCGAAGACCTCGGTCTCACCCCGTACGTCGAGCTGGGCGGTGGGCTCGTCCAGGATGACCAGACCCGCGCCCTGCTCCACCGCGCACACCGCGCGAGCCAGTGCGATGCGCTGCCACTGGCCGCCCGAGACGTCCGTACCGCCCCGATAGCCACGCGCCATGATCGTGTCCAGTTCCGCGATGCCCTCCGCGCCGGCGGCCGCCAGCGCGGCCTCTATCTGTGCGTCCGTGGCCCCCCGCGGTGCGACGTTGTCACGCAGCGGCAGCTCGTAGCGGATGAAGTCCTGGAACACGGCGGTCACCCGGCCGCGCCAGGACGCGACCTCGAACTCCCTCAGGTCGGTCCCGTCCGCCTCGATCCGTCCGCCCGTCGGGTCGTACAGCCGGCAGAGCAGCTTGACCAGGGTCGTCTTGCCCGCCCCATTGAGTCCGACGACGGCGAGGGAGGTCCCGGCCTCGATGGTCAGATCGACTCCGTCCAGCACCGGGTGGGACTCGCCCGGGTAGCTGAAGTGAACGTTTTCGAGGACCAGTTGGGTCGACGGGAGCGCCTCGGCGGAACGCCGCTGGGTGGGCAGGCGGCCCATCGGCGCCGCCTCCCGCTCGATCCGCAGCACCGCCGCGACGGCCGCGGCGCCCGCGGGCAGCGCCCAGTTGAGCCCGCCGAAGGCCAGCAGCATGGCGCCGATCGCGGCCTGCGCGAAGACGACGACCTGGCCCGCGCCGAGGTCTCCGGAGACCGCGTCCCGTGCCAGCAGCCAGAACACGAGCCCGTTGGCGACGAACAGCACGGCGAGCGCGCGGTGCAGGGGACGCAGGCGCAACCGGGTGTCGGCCCAGCGCAGATCCACCAGCCTGCGTCGGTCGGCGGCGAAACGGGCGACCGTCCACTCACTCAGCCCGAACAGCCGCAACTCCTTGGCGGCGGGCGGATCCACGCCCAGCCGGTAGCCGTACTCCGCCCGTCGCTGCGCCGCTATCACCTCCGGGCTGTCGCGGTCCCACACCGCACTGTCGCGCAGCCACCAGTGGGTGGAGATCCACGCGGTGGCGACCAGGACGGCCGCCCACCAGTGGTAGCCCACGAGCACGGCGGCCTGGGCGAGCCCGGCCGTCGCCTCCACCAGCCCGGCGGAGATAAATCCCATGGCCAGCGTGAGCGGGGGTCCGGCCATGCCGAGGTCGAAGTCGCGCGCCAGGGTGAAGTCGTCGGTCAGCCGCGGCGATTCGAGGTGGGCGACGCCGTCGGGCACGGTGGTGGCGCGCAGCAGCGTGTCGTGCAGCCACGAGGAGAGGTGCTCGCCCAGATTGGCGCTGACCTGGGCGTGCACGGGCGCCATCACCTGGATCGAGAGGAAGACCGCCGTCAGGGTGAGGAGCGCCGGTCCGGGCGACCTCCCGTGCCGGACGGCGTCCACGAGCAGTCCGACCGCCAGCGTGAACGCCGCCGGAAGCAGCCCGCGGAGCACCACCATCGCCCACCAGAGCGCGGCCAGGCCGCGGTGTGCCCGGGGCAGGACGGCGAAGAACTGGTACTCAGGGCGCGTACGCGCTTTCGCGAGTACGGCGCCGAGGGCGAACCGGCCGCCACCCTTCGGATCTTCGGGGTCGCTCGCTTGTGTGGTCGCTGTCACAGAGACGTGTCTCCGATTTTGTTCGTCCCGTTGCGGGGACGTCGTGTAGGCGGACAGGAGTCATGTGGGATCGGCGAACACCACGCTGCGCGCCGTCGGTCGGTCATGGCGAAGCGGTCCCGACGGCGCCGGAGGTTTTACGGCGGGATGCCACGGCATCAGATCGGGAGGACGAGGGAGAGGACGAGAGAGGGGGGAGCTTCGTCGTGCTCAAGGTCGGTGTGCTCGACGTTCCTGTGCTGTCCGATCACCGTGCAGGACCTCACCCAACCCGGGAGACCTCGCTGCGGACCCGCACCGATGATCCAACAGACTATTAGGTAACCTTCCTTATAGAGCTCAGCGTTGACACTAGGTTTGTTAATGATCGCGCGTCAACACCGCCGTCATGAGATTCGGTCTCCCCCCAAGGTCCCCCCGACGCGTCCCCGACGGTCGTCGGTCGGTCGCATGGCGGTCACCCTGTCCCTTCCCGGCTCTCAGTGGCGACCGGTCGGATTCACCCCTCGGTTACGCCCGGCTGGACCGGGGAGCCGCTCAGTTCGCTGTCGCGCAGGCCTGTACGGTCCTCGCCGGCCCGCGCGAGACCGAGCAGATGTATGGGATCACCGTCGATCCGCAGGGTGATGCCGCTGCCCGTCAACTTGTGCAGTCGGCCGTTCAGTATCTGCTGCCCGAGGCGGTGACGGGCCTGCTCGACCTCGCAGTGGACGGGGTTGGAATCTGGGTCCACTGCCTCCCCCGGAGTTCTCCGGTTTCGCTGGATGCCGGCTGTGACACGCGAAGCCCCAGCGCGTCGCCCCGGCTGTGAGCCCCCGACCAGATGCGACAGCAGCCTAAACGCGTGAGGACCGGAAGGTACGGGCAGCCGCCGGACACGCCGCGTTGCCGCCTCAGAGGTGCGCCGACGCGTGTAGGTAACGACACTTGCTCCACGTGTCTGTCCGGATTCCGCACTACTGCCCTCTGCTGAACGCGGGTTGACTCAGACCTTCGCCCAATGCTGGGCTCTAGTGTGATGCGCCGGAAATCCTGAGGGTTAGTTCTGCTCTGTTTTTTGGCCGGTGGTTCCGACCTTGGTGAGGTAGTCGGCGAGGGAGTTGAGGATCTCGTCGGCTGTCTTGGTCCAGGTGAAAGGCCGAGGGTTCTCGTTCCAGGTGTCGATCCACGCAGTGATGTCGTCCTCCAGGGCCTTCACGGACCTGTGGACGCCGCGGCGGATGAGCTTGTCGGTCAGCAGGCCAAACCACCGCTCCACCTGGTTCATCCAAGAGGAGCCGGTGGGGGTGAAATGGACGTGGAAGCGGGGGTGTCTGCCGAGCCACGTCCGGATCTCGGCGGTGTCGTGGGTGGCGTAGTTGTCACAGACCAAATGCACGTCGAGTCCGGCGGGCACCGCCTTGTCGATCCGGATCAGGAATTTCTTGAACTCGATCGCCCGGTGGCGGCGGTGCAGTGCCGATATGACGGTGCCGTCGGCGATGTTGAAGGCGGCGAACAGGCTGGTGATGCCGTGCCTCAGATAGTCGTGGGTGCGGCGCTCGGGCATGCCCGGCATCATCGGCAGCACCGGCTGGGACCGGTCCAGCGCCTGGATCTGGCTCTTCTCGTCCACGCAGAGCACGACCGCCTTCTCGGGCGGGTGGTGGTACAGGCCGACAACGTCGACGACCTTGGCGACGAACTGCGGGTCGGTGGACAGCTTGAAGGAGCCCTGCAGGTGGGGCTTGAGGTCGAACCGTTTCCAGATTCGCCCGATCGTCGACTTCGACAGGCCGGTGCGCCGGGCCATCGAGGCCCGCGACCAGTGCGTGTCCTGGCCCGGGACCGACTCCAGGGTGGCCACGACGACCTCCTCGACCTGGTCGAGGAGGATCGAAGGCGGCCTGCCCGAGCGCGGCTCGTCCTGCAGACCATCGAGGCGCTTCGCGATGAACCGGGCCCGCCAGCGGTCCACGGTCGACCTGTCGATACCGAGGTCGGCCGCAGCCTGCTGGTTCGTCCCGTCCTCCGCGCAGCGCAGCACGATCCTGGCTCGCAACGCGAGGAACTGGGCGGTCTTGGCCCGCCGCGCCCACTGCTGCAGCTGCCCGCGCTCAGCATCGTCGAGGATCAGGTCGGCCTTCGGCCGGCCGATCCAGCCGGCGTCCTCAAGCCCGGCCATCCGTTCCGCCGTGAAAGCCCGACGCCACTTGCCGACCGTCTTGGCCTGGACACCCACGAGCCGTGCGACACCCGCGTTTGACATGCCGTCAGCACACGCCAGGATGATGCGGGCCTTCTCAGCCGATCGCCGGTGCGGCACCTCTGTCCGGCGCAACAACTCGGCACGCTCGGCCTCGGACAACGTGATCACCACAGCAGAAGGCCCCGAATACGTCATGACAACAGGGTACTTACTAACCCTCAGGATTTCCGGCGCATCACACTAGGTGTATTGATCACGAGCGTTGTTAACGCCGACCGGGCTTGATCATGGCGAAGGGCGACACCTCCACCGGCCCGGCCTGGTACGCCACGCCCACTGTCGCCCACGCGGTGGAGCTCGGCTTCGAGGTCGCGCCGATCGAGGCGTACGTCCGCACGCAGGCCGCTCCAGGGTGAGGATGGCCTTGGCGATTGACGTCATGCGGTTGGGGCTGCATCGGGACCTGCGGAAGATGCGCCAGGACTTCAGGCGGGCGACGCCGCCGACGGGTGCGCATGCTGCGGCCAGGGCTCGGTTGCGGGTCTTCTCGGTGGTGGTGAGTTCCCGTAGGGGTCTGCGTTTGATGCCGGTGGTCAGCCACGGGCCGGCGCCCTGGTAGGCGAGATCGGCCAGGATCGGGACGCCCTGGCGCTCGCAGATCCGGATGAACCGATGGGTGCGGGCGGCGGTCAGGTCGTGGGTGCGGCCCGGCAGGGCGGGCGAGAGCCACAGCAGCCGGCCGTCGGGATCGGTGAGGACCTGTACGTTCACGCCGTGGCGTCGGTGCTTGTGGGAGTAATCCGCCCGGCCGTCGCCGACCCGGTCGCATTCGGCGAGCGTCCCGTCGAGCAGGACAAAGTCGGGGTCGTGCTCGCGCAGCGTCTTCAGCAGGCCCGGTGCACGGGCGGCGAGCAGGTCCACGACCGCGGTGGTGTAGGCATGCGCGGTGGACTCGCTGATCCCGAACCCGGCAGCGATCTTCGCCAAAGTGGTGTGTTCGCGCAGGTACACCAGTGCCACCATCGCGCGCTGTGACGGGCGGAGCTTGCAGCGCCGGTCGCCCTCACGGGTGACGGTCAGCATGGTCACCCATTCCACGAGTGCGTGCGGCAGGTCAAGTGCGGCAGGATGGACGACCAACGAGGCCCCCGAGCAACGTGGTTGAGACGTCAGACATCTCAATCAACAGCTCGGGGGCCTCGCTCGTTGCGATTCACGGCCCGCCACCCGATCGGTGGCCAACTCGAAGAGGCTCAGGACCGGCTTTTCCCTCGTCAGCAGCTGCTATCGCTGATGGTAAGGAAGATGGTGACGCCAGCGAAGGCACCCGCACCGGCTTGATTCAGCAGGATCAGCGGGCGGCCTTCTTCTGTAGGCCCCATAGTGGCATTTGCCGTGTGCGCGTTTAGGCTTGTTTCAGAGGGTGACCGAATCGACCCGCAGAGCACATATGGGACAGCCCTTAGGATTCCCTGCCTATCGGAGCATCCACGACAGCTATCAACTTGTGACTACTGATCGTGATACCCGGCTACATCCCAGTCGACGCAGTTAGGGCGCCTTCCGCCGGATGCAACGAACTCTTTGGCGACTTCCCGTACTTTCTCGATCGGGATTTCTGAAAACAATGGAAAGTCGAAGGAGCTGCCATTTTGGCAGTAGTACACAGGGCCTCGGCCTAGTTCGTGGTTCCCGACTGAAACCACGTTTGGCTCTTCGCAGCCCCCGTCGGCCGATGACACAACACCAGCCTCTCGGTCTTCGCGAACTCCAATGATGAAGGAGTGGTCAAAGATTCCGGAGGGAAGACGGGGACGGTCCAGCGAGTACATTTGGGCGGCACATTCGGTGATGTCGCTCTCTAGGAGAATGTTGATCATTTCGTCAACATCTTCGGGAGTGATTAGAATCCTAGGATTCTCGATGTGCTCGCGGCGAAACACCGCCGCAATTCCGTGCATCGTCATTATTGCCTATTCCCTCTTCTGGGGCTACCGCTACCGTAGGTGTGCGACTCGAAGCCACCCTTGCCGTCCGGCCAGTGTACCGTGAGCGACTTATTGCCGAGCAAGGCGTTGAGCACCTGGTCGCATCCGAGACCTCCCATGTCCACGCACGGGCCTGCCGGATTGTTGATGACTATTTCAGCTCTGTCGATCCCATCTTCCAGCATGAGACCTGCGAACTTCTGCTCCACATGGTCCGCGCGATCCGAATTGTACGTGTGACCCAGTTTATCCTTGAGCCTCTTGTTGACTGCGTCTATGAGTCGTCTGTGGGCAGGGTCTCTACCGCTCGCGAGGTCGAGAATGAATCCATCCTCATCCATGTAAGAGCCCGTGGTCTGCCCTCCGTCGAACTTGGGGAGGCTAGCCCCTACGGCTTGCGGGTCGAACTCAAGGCAGTTGTGGACGAGGATGGGGGTGTTGCCTGCCAGTACGTAGTAGGTGTGAACGCCTGCTACGGACAGGTTGTATGTGGTTGCTGAAAGCTGGTAGGGCCGATTCTTCAGAACATGGACTTGCTTGCCACTGTCAGCGGTGCGAAGGGTCATTCCCTTCCGGAGGTCTGCCGAATTGATCCAGGCATTCTCGGACGGCGACCAGAAAGGGTGCTCGTATGTTGGGTTCAGTGTCTCAGGGCCATTGGGGGTGGCAATCGTGAGTTCGTTGAACCACTTGTCATCCTTGGTGATGACCTGTCGGGTGACCTGCCTGATGCTGGTGTTGCCTGTGGCAGGGTCGGTGGCGACGACCTGGTCGTTGGGCTGGACGTTCTCGATGTTCTTGGTGCTTCCGCCTGCCATGAGGACTTTGGTGCCGGCAAGGAAGCATGCGGGGCATTTGGGCTTGCGGAGGCGGACCTTTTGTGCGACTTCTTCGAGCTTGTCCAGCTTGCGGAGCTTGAGGATCTTGCCCGCGGGGATGACCTCGGCGAACGCTATGGCGCATTGCGTGAACGCAGGGTCGTTGAGGCAGTCGAGTACTCCCTGGATTCCAGAGATCTCGAGGGCGAGATCCCGCAGGAATTGAGGCATCTCAATTCCTGCGATGATAGCTTCGTCGCCGTTCCGCTTTACGCAGTTCAGGAAGGCGGCATCTCCCCGTTCGGTGAAGGGTACGTGGCAGGTACGCTTACGCCGGTCCTCTTCTGCCTGCTGTTGACGCTTGAACTCTGCTTCGGCCTGACGTTTGGCTTCCTCGAGTTCCGCTTTGAGTAGCTTCTCGGTTGTGTCCCATGCGGCCTTCTCGTCGGCTGCCGCCTCTTCCTTGCTCTTGTTGGCTGCTATGGCGCTGGCGTGGGCTCTGTCTGCGGACTTGCGGGCCTCGGCGGCGGAGTTGCGGGCGTAGTCGGCGGAGAACTGGGCGCTGAAGGCGGAGGCTTCGGCGTTGTCGGCGTAGTGGTTGGCGTCGGCTGCGGCCGTGCGTGCGGTGGCGGCGGACTGGGTGGCCTTGGCTGCGGATTCTTCAGCTTCTGTGGCTGATTTATTCGCGGCGGCAGCGAACCTGAACGCTTGGGCCTCTGACTCTGTGGCCTTGGCTGCGGCCTTGTTCGCTTCGTCCTCTGCCTTGCGGGCGCGGGCGGCCGCTTGTTGGGCTTTCCAGGCTTGGGCGCGGGCGTTGGCGGCGGAGCGTGCGGTTTCGGCGATGAGTTGGGTTGTCTGTGCCAGGTGGGTAGCCGTCAGCTGGTCCATGCTGTCGGCTTGGTGCTGGCCGTGTTGGATGAAGGTGTGCAGTTCGTCTGCGGAGCCGGACAGTGCGATGCGGGCGGCGGCCTTTACTTCTGGTCCGCCGCTGGAGAGGAGCTGGCCCGCGCGGACGCGCTCGTCGGTGTTGCGTGCGATGTACTGGTCGGCCAGGAGGAACGTTGCGAGCTTCTTGGGATCGTTTTCCTGGAGCAGGGCCTTAGCGGCCTCCTTCACCCCGGGGCCGCCGGTGCTGTGCACCTTTCCGACCTGGATCCGGTATTCCGTGACTGCTGCCTCGAATTGTCCGTGGCGCAGGAACGTTTCGACGTCCTCGTTACTGCCCTTGAGCGCCTGGTCAGCTGCGTCCCGGACAGTCTGGTAGGGGCTGTCCGCGGCAAGCTGTTCGACTTGGAAACGTGTATCGCGGGCGACCGCCTCGTCTCGCCCGGTGCGCAGGTAGAGCACGACGGCGGTGTCGTCGCCGGAGAGAGCGGCAGCGGCGGCTTCCTGGGTCCAGGGGCCGTGGTCGCCGTTCCGCATGGCCTTGACGGCCAGGGCACGTCCCTTGGCCGACAGCGCCTTGAGGTCAGTGTCGGGTTTGGCGGCCTCCTGGTTGAGGCTGCGTGCTTCGTCGTCCAGGGCGTAGATCTGTTTGACGGACTGGGCGATTCTGGCGTTGAGGGCGTCGCGTTCCTTCTTGCGGTTCTCGGCGTTCTCCACTCCGACGGTGGTGCGGTCGGTGAGTTCTTGCTCTTCGGCTGCACGGGCGAGTGTGAAGACCTGTTGAGCGGTGGTAAGTGCCTTCTCGGCTGTGCCGGCGGCGTTGCTCGCTTCGCCAGCGTGCTTCGCGGACTCTGCGGCTGCCTTGGAGGCGTCTCCGGCGTGGTCGGCTGCGGCGTCTGCGGCGTCTGCGGCGTTGCGTGCGTGGGTGGCGGCGGAGCGGGCGGCATCACGGGCTTGGTAGGCCGCAGTGGCGGACTTGCGTGCCAGGGCGCCGGATGCGGTGGCGGCCCGTTGGGCCTCCTTGGCGTGCAGTCGTGCCTGGGCGGCGGCGTTGCGTGCCTCGTCCGAGCTGACCCCTGCCTGTGCGGCGTAACCGTTCGCGGCATCGGCGGCGTCGGCGGCTGCCTTTGCGTTGCCTGCTGCGTTGCCGGCGGCGGTCGCTGCGGCATCGGCGGCATCCGAGGCCTTCCCGGCCTGGTCGGCGGCGGCGGCTGAGTCGTCGGCGAGACCGGCGGCCTTGCGGGCGGCGGCCGCGAGCTTGCGGGCATCGTCCGCTTTGCCCGCGTCCGATGCTGCGGCAGCGGCGGCGGATCGTGCGCGGGAGGCGGCATCGGCTGCCTTCGTTGCCGCGGAGGCTGCTGCGGCGGCGGCGGAGGCAGCGATACGGGAGGCGGCGTTGGCGGCGCGGGCCGCTCCGATGGCGTTGCTGGCTTCAGCAGCCGCGCCGCGGGCGGCCTGGGCGGCGCGGGCGGCGGCGCTGGCGGCGCGGACAGAGTCCTTGCCCGCGGCCTCCCCTTCCTTCACCGCCTCTGCGGCAGCTAGCTTGGCGAGCACGGAGGCGGCCTCTGCGCGTCGAGCGTCTTCGATTGCCTGGTCTGATTCCTTCTGGGCCAGACGGCTGGCGTAGCCGGCCTGTTTTGCCAGCTGGGCCAGGGTGGCCTGTTCCCCGTCACGAGCGCGGGCGACATGCTGGCCTGTGGCGAGGAATTCGGCGACGTCCTGTTCGGTGCCCCTGAGAGCGAGTTTGGCGGCGGCCTTGGTAGCTGGTCCGCCGACGGCCATGATCTGACCGACCTCGACCCGCTGGTCGGTGGCGCGGGCTTCGTACTGGCCCTCGTCGAGAAACTTCTGTACATCTGCCGGGGAGCCGAGGAGAGCAGCCTTCCCAGCGTCGCGCACGCCGTTGCCGCCGGTGCTGATGATCTGGCCGACGCGGACACGCCTGTCCTGTTCCTGCGGCGCCTTCCAGCCGTCGATCAGGAACTGCTCAAGCTCGTCCTGGGATCCGAGCAGGGCCTTCTTGGCCGCTTCCCGTACCCCTATGCCGCCGGTGCTGGCCATCTGGCCTGCCGCGATACGTTCGTCGTGGTACTGAGCCAGGTTCTCCTCGGTCGCGAGGAAGGTGAGGATGTTGTCGTCGGTCCCGGCAAGGGCGGCTTCCGCCGCCTGCCTGACTCCCGGCCCGCCTTCCTCCCAGGCCCGGACGATGTAGTCACGGTCCCACTTGTCCACGCCGATGACAGCGGGTTCCTCGGCAGTCGCGGGGCTGGCCCCCAGGACGCCGGCCAGGACCGACGCCACCAGGGCAAGGGAGACGAATCGGTACGTGCCCCTGCCTTCCGGCAGCTTCCTGCTTCTCACCCCGCTGAAGGGTGATCTGGGACGGGTTGAACGCTTCATGAACTCTCCCTGCGTGACCCCCGTAAGGGCGCAGGACCACACACGCAGGGGTGGGGCAGCACCGCCCGGCCGCAGTCTGGCTGGCAGGCGCCTTCAACGGAGGTTCAGGTCTCGTGATGGTTGCGAACGTGCACGCCTGTCGAATACCGAGGCGGCCGCCTGACCGTACATCAAATGCTCATGTAGTACCTACTGGTAAGTTGCTTTGGCCTCGCCCCATGGGATTGAGGTCAAAGACCAAGCTCGACCCAAAGGTTTGATATGAGAACTCGATCGATGAAGGCAGCGCTGGCCGGGGGACTCGGCTTCCTCGTGCTTGGGGGGACATTCACCTGGCTCGCCACAGCCGATGCCTCCGCCGCAGCAACGGAACCAAGGGCGGCTGCCACAGCTGAAATGCCCTCTCTGGTGGAGGACTTCATCCACCCTGGCGCCGAGCGGATCCTGCAGGACCGCGAGATCGTGCTGAAGCGCGGCGACGGCAACATCATGCTGAAGCCCGGCAACGGCGAGGGAGGCATCAACGCCTGCCTGGGCGCCAAGGAGGTCTTCGTGGAATCCCGCCTGGACAAGCGGGGCTTCTGCTTCGTTACCACCGGCACCACCGGCTACCTCACCATGGAAATCCCGGACACCTTCTTCGTGTGGACCCAGGACCAGCCCATGCAGGCCACGGTCACCGCAGACGGCAAGACGACGGTCTACAAGGCACCCGCGAACGACGTCACCGAGATCGGCGAGACCGACACTCCCGGCGGGGAGAAGCGCTCCGTCCTCGTCGAACTCCGCATCAGCAAATAATCTGGCGTCCTGCTGTGTACGTCGCAGTGCGGCGAGGCAACTCGTCGTCCGAACAGTAGTCGCGTGAGCTTTGATTCTCAGCAGTACGGCCCAAGGAGCCGCTGACACCATAGTCCCCGGCCTACGTATTCGCCGCGCCTCGGCCAGGACATCGCAGTGGTCGCAGGGCGTTCGTACCCCTCGGCCGCGACCGAGGCCGATCGCTACATTGGCCGGACGTACTGTGTGTCAGTTTCTGTGGGCACGAGATGACGACGACGGCATCCTGTTTCGACGACTGCGGGCCCCACCATTCTCTCGGGCTCTGCGTTGCCGGTTGGCGGAACGCTCCGCACCTACCGCCCGATTCATAGGAATCGGTGTTTCACCACCACCATCAGGAAGATGAGAAATGAGGGAATCAAACGTGTCTGCAATACGCACACGAGCAGTGTCGACAGCGGCTCTCGCGATGGTCGTCGCCACGGCCGGTATGCTTGCCGGCGGCCCTGCACAGGCTGGTGTGGGCTCCGCGGCCCCGGACGCTGCGTACGCGTTCACGGCTAAGCTCGACATCGGAGAGGGGGGACAGAGACGCTCCTGCTCCGGGACCCTGGTGGATTCCCAGTGGGTGCTCACCGCTGCCGCCTGTTTCGCTGCGGTTCCGAACGCAGGAACCGGCGTCACGCCCGGCAAGCCCCAGTGGAAGACCACTGCCACCATCGGTCTCGGTGCGAACGGCCATGTGACCGAGGTGGTCGAACTCGTCCCCCGTGACGACCGCGACATGGTCATGGCCCGGCTCTCGCAGCCCGCGACGGGTAAGACCCCCCTGGCCTTGGCGACCACTCCTACTGCCACCGGTGAAACCCTCCAGGGGACCGGCTTCGGCCGTACCAAGACCGAATGGGTGCCCGACGCGGCCCACACCGTCTCATTCAAGGTCGACGACGTTGCCGGTACGGACGTTGCCCTGGTCGGCGCGAGCGCCGATGACGTCCTGTGCAAGGGCGACACCGGCGCCCCCCTGGTGCGGCAGAACCAGGACGGCAGGACCGAACTGGTCGGCGTGGCCTCCCGCTCCTGGCAGGGTGGCTGCCTCGGTGAGAGCGAGACCCGCACCGGCGCGATCGCCGCACGTACGGACGACCTTGCTGAGTGGGTGCGTGCCACGGTCGAAAAGGTGTGGGCGCGGCAGTTGCACCTCGCCGATTTCGACGGCGACGGCAAGGCCGACGCCATGACCCTCGATGCCGTCGACGGTGGCCTGTACGTTCAAGCCGGTGACGGTACGGGCCAGTTCGGGCCCCGCTACAAGGCCGGTTCCGGTTGGTACAACATGCGTCTTCTGGCGGCAGCCGACTTCACCAGCGACAAGAAGGCCGATGTTCTCGCCGTCCAGACCAGCGGGAAGCTGTTCGTCTACCCGGGCAACGGTAAGGGCGGCTTCGGTTCAGCTATTGAGGCCGGATCTGGCTGGAGCGACATGCACCTGCTGACCACCGGTGACTTCACGGCCGACGCCAAGGCCGACATTCTCGCCGTCCACAAGGACGGGAAGCTGTTTTTGTACCCCGGCGATGGCAAGGGGCGCTTCACCGCTCCCTCCCAGGCAGGTTCCGGCTGGGGCGAGATGCGCCTGATCGCCGCCGCGGACTTCACCGGTGACAAGAAGGCCGACGTGCTCGCCGTCCACAGCGGCGGCAAGCTGTTCGTGTATCCGGGCAACGGTGCGGGCGGCTTCGGTTCAGCCATTGAGGCCGGTTCCGGCTGGAGCAAGATGAGCCTGATAGCTGCGGCCGACGTCACCAGCGACGGCCGCAGCGACATCCTCGCCATGAACAACCTCGGCAAGCTGTTCGTCTACCCGGGCAACGGCAAGGGCGGCTTCAACCCGCCCATCACTTCCAACTCCTGACCTATCCCAGTAGCCGGGTGCCCGGCAGCCCACAGCTGCCGGGGCACCTTGCGTACCTGACGTCGGACAGGTCGCAGGGGGGTCTATCAGGAATCAGGCTCTGTCCCGTAGTCGGTGGTGACGGTGGGTGCCTGTCAGGCGAGCAGGATGCGGTGGTGGAGGAGGTCGAATCCGGCGCATCCGTGCATCTGTCTCATGATCCGTTTGGTGCGGGTGTTGACGCCTTCGGTGCGCCCGTTGTGGTAGGGCAGGGTGAGGCCGGCGTTGACGGCGAGCCGGTCAATTTCGAGGCCGTTGGTGAAGCTGTGCAGGTGGGGCAGTGCTGCGGCGCGGGCAGTCGTCATCCACTCGGTGAGCTTCAGGTCGTTTCCCTCGGTCGGCTTCAGCAGGGTGGCGAAGACGTTTATGAGATAGGCGAGTTGGGTCATCTCCGGGCAGGCCGCGGTGATCTTCTCCAGCAGGGCCGTTTCCTTCGGGCGTAGGTTTTCGGGGTCGGTAAGGAGGAGGCGGCCGGCGTGACGCGGTGTGGTGACGGGTCGGTCGCCTTCGGCACGGCCTTGGCTGAGGTAGCGGACCAACAGATTGGCGCTGCCGGTGTAGCCCAGGTCTCGGATCTCGCGCAGCAGGTGGGTGACGGGGACGGCGGGGTCGGCCCGGCGTCGTTCGCGCAGGTGGTCGCGGTAGGGGTCGACGAGGGTCGGCCGGTAGGCGGGGGTGAGGCGCAGGGCCTGGGGTTCGGGCATACGGGCGTAGCGTTTGACGGTGTTCAGGGCCAGGCTGAGGCGGCGGGCGCATTCGAGCAGGCCAACGCCCTGGCCGAGGAGATCGTGGATCTTGTTCCAGCGTTCGCGGGTGGTCTGCTCGCGTATGCCGCCGGGGCGGGACGGGTTGATGGTGGCCCAGCAGCCGGCATGTGCGCGGATTTCGAGCTGGACTTTGTCGCAGAGGTTTCGCCAGAGGTGCCAGCGGTCGCTGACCTGCACCGCGTCGGGCAGAGCACGGCGGACGGCCTCGGCGTAGGTGGCCGATCCGTCCCGGCATACGACCTCGGCACCAGGATGTTCGCGCAGCCACTTCTCCAGGGTGTCCGCGGTGCGGTCGCACAGCACGTCGATCCGCTCGCCAGTCTCGGCGTTGGTCATGATGGTGGCATAGCGGTGACGTCGCTTGAGCGCGAAGTCATCCACTCCGATCACCCGTGGGATCTCCCGCCGGGGCAGCGGCAGGCGCCGCAGGTGGCGCAGCGCGGTACTGCGGGAAACGGGCACGGCCAGCAGGCCGGCCAGGCGGGTCGCCGCCCGACCGCATAACTCCCGTGCCAACTGCGATATCTGGCCCGCCAGCCGAACCGTGCGGCGCTGGTGACGCTCCAGCAGTCCGGGAATCTGCTCGCGGAAGGTCTGTCGCCGGCAGCCCAGGATCGGGCAGGCCAGCCGCCGTACGCGCAGGTGAACGACGACCTGGCGGCCGTCGACCGGCACGTCCGCCACCGTCCGGCGGTGATATCCATGGGCCTTCGCCGTCGGCGATCCGCACACCGGACACGGCACCGCCACATCCCGAGTGCGGGCCGTGACCACCATCGCGTCACCACCATCCGCCACATCCTCGACGACCAGCGCCGAAAGCCCGGAAAACACTGTACCGACAAGGGAGTTGACATCCATCACAAGATTATGATCATGGACGGCTACTCGACGTCACCACCGACTACGGGACAGATCCGCTCGTTTGACAGTCCCCAAGAAGGGCAGCAAGCTGCACGTGCTGTCCGATGCCCAGGGCATCCCGCTCGCCGTCGCCGCGTCCGGCGCGAACATGCACGACAGCCTCGCCCTCAGGCCGCTGATCCGCGGCATACCCGCCATCCGTTCCCGGCGCGGGCCACGGCGGCGCCGACCGGTCAAACTCCGCGCCGACAAGGCATACTTCTCCGCCGAGCACCTCGCCTGGCTGCGGGAACGGGCGGTCACCCCGCGCATCGCCCGGCCTGGCATCGAGTCCGGCGAACGACTCGGCCGGTACCGCTGGAAGATCGAGCGGTCCATCGCCTGGCTCTTTGGCTACCGCCGCCTCACCGTCCGATACGAGCGAAAGGGCTCCCACTTCCTCGCCTTCCTCGGTCTCGCCGCCGCGCTGACCTGCTACAAGAAGCTGGCGAAACTCGCCACGTGAGACAACCTCTAAGACCGTGTCCTATGTGGGGGTTGGCTCGTTGAGCTCGTCATGGGGCGGGGTACGTGGAGCTGGATTGTTCCGGACGGGCTGTGGGAGATCGCGGAGCCGCTGATCCCGCCGTCGAAGGTACGGCCGCAGGGCGGCGGGACGCAGGACACGCCTGA
>NZ_JBEZYG010000040.1:0-46139 GCF_040638385.1 Streptomyces sp. NPDC026589 | reverse complement strand
ACGCTCGGCTGGGAAACCCCAGCCGAGCGCCTGCATAAACTACTCGCGGCCTGACCAACACGACCACGTGTTGCGACGATCCCTAGAAACCGCCTGATGGTGACCGGGGCCCTTCCCGTGGTTACCCGGGCGCGAGCGGCTGTTCCTCGGCGGCTCAGCGCAGTTCGACCGGCTTGGTGCGGTCCTTGTCGACCTTCTCCGTACGCTCCAGCTCGCCCCACACGATGTACCGGTACTTCGAGGTGTAGACCGGAGTGCAGGTCGTCAGCGTGATGTAGCGTCCCGGTTCCTTGACGCCCGACTCCTCCGGGACCGGCTGGATCACGTCGACGTTGAACTTCGACGTCTCGGGGAGCGTCTTGTAGACCTTGTAGACGTACCAGGTGTCCTTGGTCTCGAAGACGACCGGATCGCCGTTCTTCATCTTGTGGATGTTGTGGAACTTCGCGCCGTGCCCGTCGCGGTGCGCGGCCAGCGTGAAGTTGCCCTCGTCGTCCCAGGGGAGGCCCGACTCGACCGGGTCCGTGTAGTAACCCGCGATGCCGTTGTTCAGGGTCTCGGGGTCGGTGCCCTTCTTGACCAGGATCTCGCCGTTCTTCATGGCGGGCACGTGCAGGAAGCCGATGCCGTCCTTGGTGTCCAGGGCGCCCGGTCCGTCCGCCCATCTGCTGCGGACCGTGTCGCCCTGCTTGTCGGCCTCGCGGTCGGCGAGCACATTGGTCCACCACAGGGAGTACGCGACGAACAGCGCGAGCACCAGGCCCGCGGTGATCAGTAGTTCGCCGAAGACGCTGACGGCCGTCGCGACAGGGTGACGGCCTCGCCGGCGCGGGTCCGCGTCCACCGGGGAGGGAGACGTGCCGGCCCGCTCGTCGTGCTCGGTCCTCGCTGCCACCGCACCGTCCCTGTCGTGAGGATGTTCAGCCGACGAGCGCGTCGGGCTTCCCCTGGCTGCGCGGCCGTTCGTCGACCATCTTGCCCCAGACGATCAGCCGGTAGGTACTCGTGAATTCCGGGGTGCAGGTCGTCATCGTGAGGTACCGGCCCGGGCCCTGGAACCCGGAGCCCACCGGTACCGGCTCGATCACCGAGATGTTGGACGGCGCGGTCTGCGGGAGGATGCTGGCCATCTCGTACGTGTAGTACGCGTCCTGCGTCTCGACCACGATCGGGTCGCCGGGTTCGAGCTTGTTGATGTAGCGGAACGGCTCGCCGTGGGTGTTGCGGTGGCCGGCCACGGAAAAGTTGCCCTGCTTGTCGGAGGGCATCGCGGTCTTGAGCCTGCCTTCGCCGTAATGGCCGAGCATCCCCCGGTCGAGCACCTTCTCCTTGTCGATGCCCTCGGCGATCGGGACGACGACGTCCAGCTTGGGGATGTGCATGATCGCGAAGCCCTGGCCGGGTGCGAACACCCCGGGCTTCCGGTCGCCTCTCGCCCACTCGTCCTGGATCCGGTTCGTCTCCTTGCCGGCGATCTGCTCGGCCCGGATGTTGGTCCACCAGAGCTGGTAGGTGACGAACAGCAGCATCAGGACGCCCAGCGAGATGAACACCTCGCCGACCACCCGGCTGGCGACGACCGCCGGGCTGTCCTTGGCCGCCTTCGCCGCGCGCCGGGCCTCGATCCGGGACATCGGGGCGGCCGGGGCGGCCTGTTCGGCGGCCGGTTCCGGGCGCCTGCGGCCGCGCCCCTTGGCCGCCCGCCGCCGCTCGGCCCGCCCACCGGGGGGAGGCGGCCCGGGCCGGGAAGCCGGCTCGGGCCCGGGATCGGGCTCGGCCGGAACGCGGCGGATGACTTCGGTGCGGGGCTCGGCGGGCGGCCCGACGACAGCGGCCATCACTTCGGTGGGCGGTTCGGCCGGGAGGCCCGGGGCCGGGGCCCGCTCCTCGGCCGGAGCCGTGCGCGCAGACGGCTCCTGCGGCCTGTACCAGTCGCGTTGGTACCCGGCGGGGTCATACCACTCGGTCGGGGCCCCCTGGGGCTGCTGAGGCCCTTGGTGAGCCGTGTAACCGGCCCCGGGCGGGGGCGCCGCCGTCGGTAGGCGTCCGAGCACGGGATCCGGTACGTGTCCGAGCACGGGATCCGGTACGTGTCCGAGCACGGGCGCGGGCACCGGCTCCGGCGCTCCGGGGCCTGGTGCGGACACCGGCCCGGGAGTCGGCCCAGGACCCGGGCCCGGGCCGTCCGTCCCCGGTCCGCCCGGGATGTTGTCCGCCCGGAACCACGGCGAGCCATGCCCGCCGGGCAGCGGATCGCTGAGCGGATCCGCGAGGCCGTCCACCGCCGCCACGAACGCGCCGTCGGCCCCGTACGCCCCTTGCGCGTGAGGGCCCTCCGGTCCGGCCTCGTGCCCGGGGCGGCCTACGGTCACGCGGCGGCCTTGCCCACCACCGGCGCGAGCCCCGCCGACCGCGCGACGGCCCCCTGGTCTCCGCACTGCTCCAGCCAGTTGGCGAGCATCAGGTGGCCGTGTTCGGTGAGCACCGACTCGGGGTGGAACTGCACGCCCTCCACCGCCCGGTCGCGGTGGCGCAGCCCCATGATGATGCCGTCCGCCGTGCGGGCGGTGACCTCCAGCTCCGGAGGCAGCGCGCCGGGTTCGGCGGCGAGCGAGTGGTACCGCGTCGCGGTGAAGGGGGACGGCAGTCCGGCGAAGACGCCCTTGCCCTCGTGGGTCACGGGGGAGGTCTTGCCGTGCAGCAGCTCGGGGGCCCGGTCGACGACGCCGCCGTACGCGACCGCCATCGACTGCATCCCCAGGCAGACGCCGAAGACCGGGACGCCGGTGTCCGCGCAGTGACGCACCATCTCGACGCAGACGCCTGCCTGCTCGGGCGTTCCGGGACCCGGGGAGAGCAGGACCCCGTCGAAGCCGTCCTGCGCGTGGGCGGGGGTCACCTCGTCGTTGCGCAGCACCTCGCACTCGGCGCCGAGCTGGTAGAGGTACTGGACGAGGTTGAAGACGAAGCTGTCGTAGTTGTCCACGACGAGGACGCGTGCGCTCACTGGTCTGCTCCTGCTCCACCGGCGCTCTCGCCGTCGACGGTCACATCACCGAACGGGAGCAGCGGCTCCGCCCAGGGGAACACGTACTGGAACAGCGCGTAGACGACCGCCAGAACCAGCACGAGCGAGATGACACCCCGCACCCATGCGTTGCCCGGCAGATGCCGCCAGATCCAGCCGTACATGCTGACCCCTCCATTCGGTACCCGCACCAGACTAGAGGGCCGTGGCCGGGGAGGGGGTCAGCTGTGGAAAAGCGTGGACCCGCACGGTCAGCCGGAGAGCTCCGGCGGCCTTCCGTCGCTCACCGGCCGCGTGGCGTCCAGATACGCCCAGGCGATCAGCCGGTGGCTGCTGCCCCATTCCGGCTCGCATGTGGTGAGCGTCAGATAGCGTCCGGCGTCCTCGAATCCGGAGCCGCGGGGCACCGGGTCGACGACGGCGGTGTCGGTGGGCACGGTCCGGTGAGGCTTCTTCGCGACGCGGTACGTGAACCAGGTCGTGCCGTCGTTCACGACCACCGCGTCCCCGGGCCGCAGCCGCGGGAAGTCCTTGAAGGGGTCGCCGTACGTCCGCCGGTGCCCGGCCACCGCGAAGTTGCCCGTGTCGCCGGGGCGGGCTGTTCCGCTGTAGTGCCCGAGTCCCTTCTGCAGGGTGGTCACCGCGGTGTTCTCCAGGACGGGCCACTCCCAGTCGGCGCCGAGGCGCGGGATGTGCATCGTCGCGAAGGGCTTTCCGGCGCGGTACGGGGCTGGGCTCGCGTCCGGGGCCGGGCTCGCATCCGGGGCCGGGCTCGCATCCGGGGCCGGGGTCTTTGAGGGGGACGTCTCCCGGGAGGCGGGCGGCGGGGCCTGCGCCACGGGCTCCTGGGCCCACTGGCTTTGGAGGGCGTCGATCTCGCCCTCGGCCGCGTCGGCCGCCTTCACCCCTGTCCAGAACAGGAAGTAGACGACGAAGAGGATGATCAGCGCACCCACGGTGACGCAGAGTTCGCTGAAGGTTCTGACGACGACGCGCACCGACACCGGACGGCCTCCCCGGGGCTCTCAGCTCGGGCTCACTCCACGGGCTGTGCGTAGTGCAGATCCACTGTGCCCGAGTACCCGGGAAGAGTCACCGCCTCGTTCTCGTCGACTTTCCAGCCCAGCCCGTACGCCTTCACGTACAGCAGGTAGTTCTGGATCGCGGTGGCGTCGTTGAGCGCCTGCTTGAGCTTGTCCGGGTCGCCGACCGCGGTGACCTTGTACGGCGGGGAGTAGACGCGGCCCTGGAGGATGAGCGTGTTGCCCACGCAGCGGACGGCGCTGGTGGAGATCAGCCGCTGGTCCATCACCTGGATTCCCCGCGCCCCGCCCTCCCACAGCGCGTTCACCACGGCCTGCAGGTCCTGCTGGTGGATGACCAGGTCGTTGGGCTGGGGCTCGGGGTAGCCGGGGTTGGCGGTGGCGTCGGGGGGCGCGTCGTCGAGCGTCACGCTGACGGAGTCGCCGCTGATCCTCGTGGTGCCGGCCGCCTTCTCCAGGGCCTTCAGCCGGGCGTCCTCGGCCTTGGTGGAGCCGTCGTCGCGCTGGGCGAGGGCGTCGACGTCCGCGCGGGCGCCGGCGACCGCGTCGTTCAGCTCGCCGTTGTTCTCGCTGCGCTCCCTGATCAGGTCGGAGAGCTTGAGCAGGGAGGAGTCGCTGCGCAGATTGGTGCCCTTGGCGGTGTTGGCGCTGGTGACGAAGATGAGTCCGGCCAGGGCGAAAACCGCAGCGGTGAGGCCCCGGGCCGCCCACGCGGAGGTGCGCCGGGCCGGGCCTTCTGGGGAGTCGGCGAAATTGCTCAACGTACCCTTATCTCATCAGGCGCCAGAGAAGCACTACGCTAACGGACGCTCGGGGGAGGCAGTATTCCCCCTGGCACCCGCCCCCGGCGCCCGCCACAGATCCCTGCGCGGTCACGCAGCGCATCGACAGGAGAGTCCCTCGTGCCGAAGTCACGTATCCGCAAGAAGGCCGACTTCACGCCGCCCCCGGCGAAGCAGGCAACGACCATCAAGCTGACCAACCGCAGTTGGGTCGCTCCGGTGATGCTGGCCCTGTTCCTCATCGGGCTGGTCTGGATCGTGGTGTTCTACGTGACCGAGGGTGATCTTCCGGTCGACGCCCTGGGCAACTGGAACATCGTGGTCGGCTTCGGCTTCATCGCCGGCGGTTTCGCCGTGTCGACGCAGTGGAAGTGACGGGTCCCTCCTCGGACACCTCCGCGCAAGCCTTGCCCTGAGTTACCCACAGAGTTATCCACAGTCGGGGGAAAAGGTCAGACGATCTGTGGATAACCTCCGCTCATGTTGACGCCGGTGTGACCGCAGCCTCCCTCATCGAGGGGGGCTGCACCCCGTTGCCCAGAAGGAAAGACCCAGCTCAGCGACGAGGGGAACGCATGTTCCTCTTGCCATGCACAAGATTCTGCGCACACTGTGGACAACTTCGGTCCGCCTGGGGGTGGAGGGCCCTATTCCGCTCAGGTGAGCGACATCGTGCGGGCGACGATCATCCCGACCGTCACCAGCAGGACGAGCGCACAGGTCCCGACCTGCACCGTCGTACGCCGCTCGCGCGGGGCATGGACCATGGCGACGGCGATGGCGAGGCCCGCGACCAGGCCGCCGATGTGCGCCTCCCAGGCGATGCCGTCCCAGCGGAAGGTGACGAACAGGTTGATCGCCAGCAGCACGAGCACCGGCCGCATGTCGTAGTTCATCCGGCGCATCAGTACGGCGGTGGCACCGAAGAGACCGTAGACCGCGCCGGACGCCCCGAGCGAACCCTGGTTGGGTGCTTCCAGCAGATACGTCAGCGCGCTGCCCGCGAGACCGGACAACAGATAGAGCGCGAGGTAGCGGCTCCGGCCGAGCGCGGCCTCCAGCTGTCCGCCGAGCCACCACAGCCCCAGCATGTTGAACCCGATGTGCACCACTTCCTGGTGCAGGAACATCGAGGTCACCAGGCGGTACCACTGGCCCTCGGCGACGCCCTCGACGGATCCCGGCGGCGGGCTCGGGTCCCACGCCAGCCCGAGCAGCGTCAGATCGCCCACCAGCGCGGGACGGACGGAGACCAGGAGGAAGACTGCCAGATTGATGCCGAGCAGGATCTTGGTGACCAGGCGCGGGTCGGCGGCCACCGAGCCGCCCGCCAGCGTCCGCGGCCGGCCGGCCGCCGGGTGGTGCCCGGTGCCCGAGCCCTGGCGTACGCAGTCGGGGCACTGGAAGCCGACCGAGGCGCTGACCATGCACTCGGGGCAGATGGGCCGCTCGCAGCGCGTACAGCTGATGCCGGACTCGCGGTCGGGGTGGCGGTAGCAGGTCGGCGTCGGCGCCCCGCTTCCCGTGGCGGCACCGTTCCCCGGCGGCTGCTGGTCCATCGGTCCTGGCCTGCCTCTCGGTCCTCGTCGCTCGGCGGCGCGAACAGGGCCGCCCCGCTGGTCCGCTCTGTATCAGTACGGACGGGCGGGGCGGTTGGTTCCCGCGCGGGTATCCGGCGGGAGCCGTCGTCAGCGGGTCTCGACGACCACGGACTCGATCACCACGTCCTCCAGCGGACGGTCGGTACGCGGATTGGTCGGGGTGGCCGCGATGGCGTCGACGACCTTGCGGCCGGCCTCACCGGACACCTCGCCGAAGATGGTGTGCTTGCCGGTCAGCCAGGCGGTGGGGGACACGGTCAGGAAGAACTGCGACCCGTTCGTCCCCGGACCCGCGTTCGCCATGGCCAGCAGATAAGGCTGCGTGAAGCCCAGCTCCGGGTGGAACTCGTCGGCGAACTTGTAGCCGGGGCCGCCGGTGCCGTTGCCCAGCGGATCGCCGCCCTGGATCATGAAACCGCTGATGACGCGGTGGAAGACGGTGCCGTCGTACAGCCGGTCCGTGGATTTCTCCCCGGTCTCCGGGTTGACCCACTCGCGCTGCCCGGTGGCCAGCTCGACGAAGTTCCGGACCGTCTTGGGGGCATGGTTCGGCAGAAGCCGAATCTCGATGTCGCCCCGATTGGTCTTCAAGGTGGCGTAAAGCTGCTCGGCCACGGTCTGCCTTCCTTCGTCCTTCACCTGACGTCACATCCATCGCTGACGTCCGCCGATCCTCCCACGGACCGGGAAATGTGCGGCCGGATGCCGGGTGAAACGGCGCGTTCGTCGGCGAACCGTGGCATTGTCGTCGGCACACTTCACATGAACCGTTTTGACCTCAAATGGCGACCATGACCCGGATGCCCGTCCCGCATGCCGGGCCTGGATCCAACAGGCATGATTTCGAACTGGGCGGACAGGCGGAGTACCTACCCGCCACCAAGGAGGAGGATCTCGTGACCCGCATCGACAGCGTGCGCGCCGCAACCGACTCGGCGAAGGACAGCGCGCAGCACGCCGCGGAAGTGGTGGCGCCTTACGCCGACACAGCCAAGAAGCAGGCGGCCCACTACGCGCACGAGGCTCGTACGCAACTCGCGCCGAAGGTGACGAAGGCCGCCAAGCAGGCCCGTGTCCAGTACGCGTCCCACCTCGCACCTCGCCTCGAACAGGCCCGTACGCACGTGCCGCCCAGGGTCGACGAGGCCGCGCACCGCGCCGCGGTCTCCACCCGTAAGGCCGCACGGAGCGCCGCCGACTACACCGCCCCCCGCGTCGAGCACGCCCGGTCGGTGGCCCTGCCCGTCGCCGAGCAGGCTTCCGCCCGCAGCGCGGCCGCCCTCGCTGCGCTGCGCTCCCAGGTGACGGCCAAGGAGATCCAGAAGCTGGCCAGGAAGCACCAGCGGCGGGCCAAGGCGGGCCGGGCCGCGAAGGGGTTCCTGGTGCTGGGCGTCCTGGCCGGCGGCGCCTACGCCGCCTGGCGCTGGTGGGACAAGCAGGCCAACCCGGACTGGCTGGTCGAGCCGCCCGTCGCCACCGAGCTGGGCGACGAGCGTTCGCCGCTCAGCTCGGTCGACGGCAGCGACCGGGCCGACCTCGACCCGGAGGTCAAGGCCAAGCAGGCCGAAGCCGAGTCGGGCGAGGGAGACACCCCGGGCCTCGACGACCGGCCCTGACCCGGGGCGTCCCCGGGCCCACCCCCTGAGAGAACGGACGCGGCTGCGGCCGACCGCCCTCCGCGGTCGGCCGCAGCCGCTCGTCCGTTCCTGTCCCCGCCCTGCCCCGCTCCGCCGTAAGACGGCGGCGGAGCCCCGCTCACCGGCGACTACCGGCTCACGGCGAAGCGCATCAGGGCCTGCTCGTCGCCCTGCTTGATCTTCCCGGTCTCGTTGATCACCTGGAGCTTCCAGCCGGCGCCCTCGCGGATCGCCTTGGCCACGGCGACGCCGTTGTCCTGGGTGAGCATGCTCGGCCAGATGTCGGCCACCTGCTGCGTGCTGCCGCCCGTCGCGTCGTACACCTTGAAGCTGATGTTGCGCGCGTTGCTGAACGCGCTGCGCTTCTTGTACGCGGCGGCGATGAAGACGATCGCCGTGATGTTCGAAGGAATCTTGGCGAACTCGACGGTCACCGTCTCGTCGTCACCGTCACCGTGCCCGCTCTGGTTGTCCCCGCTGTGCACCAGCGAGCCGTTGCCCAGCGGGTCCAGCGAGTCCAGACCCGCCAGCCGCACCGGGTCCCCGCCCTGCAGGGCGATGGCGATCAGGTCGAGGTCCGTGCCGGCCTTCTGCCGGAGCTTCCCCATCAGGCCGCCGCTGCTCCCGACGGTGGGGTCCCAGGACGCCCCGATGGACAGATGGGTCACCCCACCCAGGTCGGCCGGGCCGTCTTCCTTCGTCAACGTGATCATGCCTGAGTCCTTTTGTGGCTCGACTGTTTACGTATGAAGTGTGCCTGGTACCTCCGGCACTCGGTTCCCCGCAGGAAGCGCGCCGGTTCCGGATCGTACGAGACCGGCGCCCGGCAGGGGCTCAGGCGCTCGGCGGTGCGCCGACGCGGGAGCAGGACGAGACGAACGAGAAAGACCCCTCCGAACCGCGTTACCGCAGTTCAGAGGGGTCTGAGATGTGGAGCCTAGGAGATTCGAACTCCTGACATCTGCCTTGCAAAGGCAGCGCTCTACCAACTGAGCTAAGGCCCCGGGCCACAACGAACGAGGGCAACGCCCAGCACGTCCGTGCCAGGGCTACCGTCGCAGACCAGAGTACCGGGTGACCCCCGTGATCCTGCAAAAGGATAGGGACTCCCCGTGGACGACCACGCTCCGTAAGATGCTCGCAAGGTTCGCAGCAGCGAAGCGGCAGCGATGGGGAGACGCCATGGACGCAGCGCAACAAGAGGCGACGGCAAGAGCCAGAGAGCTTCAACGCAGTTGGTACGGAGAGCCGTTGGGGGCGCTCTTCCGCCGGCTGATCGATGACCTCGGCCTGAACCAGGCCCGGCTGGCCGCTGTTCTCGGGCTCTCCGCCCCGATGCTCTCCCAGCTGATGAGCGGCCAGCGGGCCAAGATCGGGAATCCCGCGGTGGTCCAGCGCGTCCAGGCCCTCCAGGAGCTGGCGAGCCAGGTGGCCGACGGCAGCGTCAGCGCGGGCGAGGCCACCGACCGCATGGGGGAGATCAAGAAGTCACAGGGAGGGTCGGTCCTGACCCCCACCGGCCAGACCACCTCCACCGGCGGCGCTCCCACCGTCCGCCGTGTGGTGCGCGAGATCCAGTCCCTGCTGCGGTCGGTCGCGGCGGCCGGCGACATCATCGATGCCGCGGACGCTCTCGCCCCGACCCACCCGGAGCTGGCAGAGTTCCTCAAGGTGTACGGAGCGGGACGCACCGCGGACGCGGTCGCGCACTACGAGGGGCACCAGAGCTAGCGGCTCCGGACCACGAAGGACGGCGGATCCAGGGCACGCGCACACCGTGCGGCGCCCTGGTGTCGGCAGGGCACGGGGCCGGACACGGGCCGCGGCAGACGCCGCGGCACCACGGGAACGGGGAGCGGGCGCAGCACAATGGGTGAGGTCTTCGCTGGTCGGTACGAGCTGATCGATCCGATCGGACGGGGCGGGGTCGGCGCCGTCTGGCGCGCCTGGGACCACCGCCGCCGCAGGTACGTCGCGGCCAAGGTGCTCCAGCAGAGCGACGCGCACACGCTGCTGCGCTTCGTCCGCGAACAGGCCCTGCGCATCGAGCACCCGCATGTGCTGGCCCCGGCCAGCTGGGCCGCCGACGACGACAAGGTCCTGTTCACCATGGACCTGGTGAGCGGCGGCTCGCTCGCCCATGTCATCGGCGACTACGGCCCGTTGCCGCCGCGCTTCGTCTGCCTGCTGCTGGACCAGCTGCTCTCCGGACTCTCCACGGTGCACGCCGAAGGGGTGGTGCACCGCGACATCAAGCCCGCCAACATCCTGATGGAGGCGACCGGAACGGGCCGCCCACATCTGCGCCTCTCCGACTTCGGCATCTCGATGCGCAAGGGCGAACCCCGGCTGACCGAGACCAACTACGTGGTCGGCACGCCCGGTTACTTCGCCCCCGAGCAGATGATGGGCGCCGAACCCGACTTCCCCGCGGACCTCTTCGCAGTCGGCCTGGTCGCGCTCTATCTCCTCCAGGGCCAGAAGCCCGACTCCCGGGCGCTGGTGGAGCACTTCGCCGCGCACGGCACCCCGAGCGCCCCCAACGGCATTCCCGAACCGCTGTGGCAGGTTCTGGCCGGGCTGCTCCAGCCGGACCCGCACGCCCGGTTCCGGACGGCGACGGGCGCCCGCAAGGCCCTGACCGCCGCGGTCGAGATGCTCCCCGAACCCGGCCCGGACGACGAGCCGGTGGAGGTGTTCGACCAGATCGGGCCGCTGCCGGCGGGCTTCGGCCCCGACGGGCCCGTGACCGCCCCTCAGGAGCCCGAGAAGCCCGCACCCGCCCCCACGGCCGCACCGGCGCGGCCGGCCGTTCCGGAGCCCGGACAGCAGGCCGACGCACCGCCCCCCGCGTCGATGTCCGAGACGGGCAGCTTCCACCTCGCGCCCCCGTCCGGAGCCTCGCCCCCGCAGCAACCGCCTTACGCACAGCCGGGGTTCGAGCAGCCGTCGGCCGCACCGTTCACCGCGGACGCACCACCCCCGCAGCAACAGCCTTACCCACAGCCGGGGTTCCAGCAGCCGTCGCCCGCACCGTTCACGCCGGACGCGCCACCCCCGTACGCCGTCGGCGCGCCGGACCTCTCCCAGGCGCCGACCTCCGGCGTATCGCACGATCCCGTCGCCACCCGCGCCTACACCGGCCGGCAGCGGCAACCACCGGTGCCGGCCCCGCCGGTGCGGCACGCCGCGCCCCACGCGCCCGTACGGGGAACGCGTCCGGGGCCGCCCCCGAAGGTGGCGGCCGGGGTGCTGGTGGCAGCGCTGATCTGCTTCGCGGTCGGCATCTGGGCCCTGACCCAGACCTGACGGTCCCGCCGCAGGTCCGGCTACCGGCCCTGCGGCGGCTGGTGGCCCCCGGCGACCGGCGTACCCGCCGCCGGGGCCCCGGCGGCGCGGCGGCGCGCCAGCAGCGTCCAGACGCCCAGCCCGAGCAGCAGCACGGACCCCGTGCCGATCCCCGCCGCGGCGACCACCGTCATCGGGCCGCTCCGCGCGGCCTCCCGGGCGTTCTTCCCCTTCCGGGCCACTTCCCGGTCCTGGTCGGTGACGCCGAAGACCCCGGCGTCACCCTCGTACGGGGACGTCTCGGCCTTGTTCTTCACCTGGACCGCCAGCTCGAACGGGATCGGCTCGGCGCCGTAGGACTCCTTGAGCTTCGGGCTGAGGGACACCGACAGGTAGTACCAGCCCGCGAAGCGCATGGCGCTGACCTGGGCCGAGGGGGCGAAACGGTTGCGGTAGGCCACCGGCGGCAGCGGCCTCAGGGACGCGGAAGCAGGCCCTCCGGAGTACGAGAGCGTGGCGTCGGAGACATGTCCCTGGGCGGGGTTGTCCAGCGACAGGGTGAGCGCGTTGCCCACGAACTCCTTGGTGGCTCCCGTGCTGTTGGAGAGCCCCGCGGTGGCGTGGAGCTGCTGGCCCCAGTCGACCGGCACCCGGTAGAAGCGGGTCTGACCCGGGGCGACCGTGTCCTGCCAGCGGCCGTTCTCCAGACTGGTGGCCTCGGAGTACCCGGCCCCGCCGGACCGCTTCTGCTGCTTCCCGGTCAGCGGCTTCGCCGAGGCCGAGGGATAGCCTTCGGGCCCGTCGGTCGGCATGGCCGCCCCGCTCTTCAACCGCGGCTCCTGAAGGAAGCGCAACTCCAGGTCCCAGGCGTCGGAGTTGGACGTCTCCTTGCTCTCGCGCTCGACGAGGACGTCGTACTGGCCGCTCTCCTGGCAGGTGGTGCTGGATTCCTTGATGGTCCGGGAGACGTACGCGGCGATAGGACGCGCGTACCCGCCCGCGCCGAAGTTCGCCTGCTCCGCACCGCATTGGGTGTCGTCGGTCTCCCGGAGACTGACGTTGATGCCGTCGCCGTAGGCGACCGCGCCGCTGTCGCCGGGCACCGCGACCGCCGAGACATAGGCGGCGGAGGCGTCGTCCAGCGTGACCCGGTAGTAGAGCTTCTCGCCCGGCTTGATCATGCTGCGGTACGGGACGCCCTCGTCCAGCGTGGACGCCTCGACGTTGGTAGCCGCCCCCTGCACGTTCTTCGCGTCGGGGTCGAACGCGTACACCCCGGGGCCGGCCGCGTGCGCCTGCCCCGGCAGGGCCGCCGCCGCGCACATCGCCGCGAGTACCGCGGCCACCACCCGGCCCCTGTTGCGCTGCCTCTTCACGCGCTTCCCCTCGTCGTCCTCACGCGCCGGTGCCGTCGACCGCCCGGGCCGCGACGCCGGTCCATCCTGCCCCGCCCGCACCGCCGGTGTCTCCGGCCGCAGCCGCATTGCCCCTCTTGTCCGCGTTCCGTCCCTCGCCGACACCCGGCCGGAGTTCACCAGAGCAACTTATGTATGTGCTCCCGTGAACTCAAGAGGCCAGGAGGCCCCGAGGTACGGGCGTCACGCGCGTCACGCGCGTACGACAAAGGGCCCGCACGCCGACGAGCGGGCCCCGAGCAGCACGAAGCCCCGGCCGCTCAGCGACCGGGGCCCGTAACAGACTGTGCCGTCTCACACACCCGAACCTGCGGGCACGGAGTCGGTCGCCTCCGTCCACAGATCCTGCTCGGCGCGATCCGCCTGGATCTGGCGGTACACGAGGAGCCCGCCGATGGCGGCCAGTGCGACCAGGAGAAGCTTCTTCACCGCGCGACCTCGTCTTTCCTTGGCGTATGGGCCTTCTGTCGCCGACTATACACACCGGCCGATACCGATCGGTTACCTGCCCGGGGGCCCCGGAGCCCCCCTCCACGGCGTCCGGAAAGACCTCCCCGCCCCCTCTTCCGACCGTCCGCGAAGGCCTGTCCACTCCGGTTGCACCATACGAGTGGTGTTCATCCGAAGATCGGCGCAGAGCGGGCGTCGCTCCTCGAAACCACGGCCCGGATCCACATGATCGGAGAAGTCAGCAACCGGACCGTCCGAAAGCGAGGGGCCATGAGCACCTTCCAGCCCAAGAACCTCTGGACCGCCTTCATCACCGCGTTCTTCGCCCTCCTGGCGTCGCTGGGCCTCGCCACCGCCACGGCGGGCGCCGCGAACGCCACGAACGCCGCGGCGCAGCCGAGCACCACGGCCCAGGAGCACACGGCAGCCACCGCGGCAACCCCGATCGCCCCCTCGGTCCGATGGACCCTTCCGCGTGACCGGGCCGTGCCGCCCACCATGAAGCAGCGCATCCGCGCCGAGGCCCACGGCTCCTCCCCGGCCACCCGGCACCTGTCGCTCGACCCCGCGGAGGCCGCCCGCACGACCGGCCCGGCCGGCTCCCACCACACAGCCCCGGAAGGCGACTCCCCGGCGCCACCCCCCTGATCCCGGCCCCCGCCACACTCCGGGGCCCCTGGTCCGGTTCACACCGGCCGGGGGCCCTTTCCGTGTGCGCCCCGAGCCTGTCCTACGCCCCGGAGCCCCCATGGACACGGGGCCTTCGCCATGTCCGGGGCCACCTCCGGTAGTCCCGGGGCCTTTCCAGGGCCCTCAACGCCCCGGCCGTACGCGCGGCTCCCCGACCCGACACGCCCACGCGAACCGACCCGGCCTCCTCAGCCCGACCCGGCCCACCCCGGCCCGGGCCGAGAGCCGACCGACAGCACCAGCACCAGCACCAGCACCCTCAACGCGAAGACCCCCAGCCACTGATGACTGGGGGTCTTCGTTCTGTGGGGCTAACAGGATTTGAACCTGTGGCCTCATCCTTATCAGGGATGCGCTCTAACCAACTGAGCTATAGCCCCGCCGCGCTGTCGCGCTGACTTCTGAAGATTAGCGCACGTCGGGGCCAGTCCCAAAATCGATACCCGGCGCGCTACTCGTCCTCGGCCAGCGTGAGCTCGACGCCGCCCACGAAGCCCGCCGACAGGTTGTAGATGAAGGCGCCCAGCGTCGCCAGCGCGGTGGCCAGCACCACGTCGATCACCGCGATGACCGAGGTGAAGATGAGCACACGCGGCAGCGACAGGAACGACTGCAGATCGAAGCCGTTGCTCTCGTTCGAGCCGGTGGCCTCGCTGATCGTGCCGCCGACGGTCTCGAAGACGCCCATCGCGTCCATGACCATCCACAGCACCGCCGACGCCACCACCGTGCAGATGCCCAGCGCGATCGACAGCAGGAAGCTGACCTTCATCACCGACCACGGGTCGGCCTTGGCCACCCGCAGACGGGCCTTGCGGGTACGCGGAGTGGTCCGCGCCCCTGTGCGTGGCTTACGCGTCGCCTGAGCGCCGCCCACGCCCTGCGCGCCGCCCAGCGTGCCGCCGGCCGGCTCTCCGGGCCCCTGGTACGCCTGGGGCGGGTGGTACGGCCCCGACGGCCCCGGTGCGGGCTCACGCTCGCCGGGCAGGGGCCCGGTCGCGTAACCCTCGTACTGGGGCTGAGGCCCTCGTGTGTCCGTCACAGTGCCCCCTTGGGAGTCCGTGGCAGGGCCACGGGCACCGTTCGCTCCAGCTCCGGAAGCGGCCGAACCGGCGCCCATGGCTCCACTCACGCTCTACTCCTCGTGCTCCCCGGTCGAAGGCTCCGTGCCCTCGACAGTGCCCTCGCTCACGCCCGCGGCGTGAACCTCGGCCAGCTCGCCATCGACGTCATCGGCCCCATCGACCTCTTCCGCCTCACGGCCGGCCTCGGCGTTGCGCGCGATGCCGACGACGGCGTCGCGCTTGCCCAGATTGATCAGTTGAACGCCCATGGTGTCACGGCCCGTCTCCCTGACTTCATTGACTCGCGTACGAATCACACCACCGCCGAGCGTGATGGCGAGAATCTCGTCCGTCTCCTCGACCACCAGCGCACCGACGAGCGATCCGCGGTCCTCCACGATCTTGGCTGCCTTGATGCCGAGGCCGCCGCGGCCCTGGACGCGGTACTCGTCGACAGGGGTCCGCTTCGCGTACCCGCCGTCGGTAGCGGTGAAGACGAACGTACCGGGCCGGACGACATTCATCGAGAGCAGTTCGTCGCCCTCGCGGAAACTCATCCCCTTGACGCCCGAAGTGGCACGGCCCATCGGGCGCAGCGCGTCGTCCGTCGCGGTGAACCTGATCGACTGGGCCTTCTTGCTGATGAGCAGCAGATCGTCCTCGGCCGACACCAGCTCGGCGCCGATCAGCTCGTCGTCGCCACCGTCCGGCATCTCGCGCAGGTTGATCGCGATGACACCGCCCGAGCGCGGCGAGTCGTAGTCCTTGAGCGCGGTCTTCTTCACCAGACCGCCCTTCGTCGCCAGGATCAGGTACGGCACGGCCTCGTAGTCGCGGATCGCCAGGATCTGGGCGATCTTCTCGTCCGGCTGGAAGGCCAGCAGGTTGGCGACGTGCTGGCCGCGCGCGTCCCGGCCGGCGTCCGGGAGCTCGTACGCCTTGGCCCGGTAGACCCGGCCCTTGTTCGTGAAGAACAGCAGCCAGTGGTGGGTCGTCGAGACGAAGAAGTGGTCGACGATGTCGTCTTCCCGCAGCTTCGTCCCGCGCACGCCCTTGCCGCCGCGCTTCTGCGAGCGGTAGTCGTCCGTCTTCGTGCGCTTCACATAGCCGCTGCGGGAGATCGTGACGACGATGTCCTCCTCGGCGATCAGGTCCTCGATGGACATGTCACCGTCGAAGGGCACCAGCGCGGAGCGCCGGTCGTCGCCGAACTTGTCGACGATCGCCGCCAGCTCCTCGCTGACGATGGAGCGCTGCTTGGCGGGCGAGGCCAGGATCTCGTTGTAGCCGTTGATCTTCGCCTGGAGCTCGTCGTGCTCGGCGGTGATCTTCTGGTGCTCCAGCGCGGCCAGCCGGCGCAGTTGCATCTCCAGGATCGCGTTCGCCTGGAGCTCGTCGATCTCCAGCAGGCCCATGAGGCCCTCGCGGGCGATGTCCACCGTGTTGGAACGCCGGATGAGGGCGATGACCTCGTCGATGGCGTTCAGGGCCTTGAGGAGGCCGCGCAGGATGTGCGCCCGCTCCTCCGCCTTGCGCAGCCGGAACTTCGTCCGCCGGACGATGACCTCGATCTGGTGCGTCACCCAGTGGCGGATGAACGCGTCGATCGACAGCGTGCGCGGCACCCCGTCGACGAGCGCCAGCATGTTCGCGCCGAAGTTCGTCTGGAGGTCGGTGTGCTTGTACAGGTTGTTCAGGACGACCTTGGCGACCGCGTCCCGCTTGAGGACGACGACCAGGCGCTGACCCGTACGCGAGGAGGTCTCGTCGCGGACGTCCGCGATCCCGCCGACCCTGCCGTCCTTGACCAGGTCGGCGATCTTCTGCGCGAGGTTGTCGGGGTTGGTCTGGTACGGAAGCTCCGTGACGACCAGGCACTGACGGCCCTGGATCTCCTCGACCGCGACGACCGCGCGCATCGTGATGGAGCCACGGCCGGTGCGGTACGCCTCCTCGATGCCCTTGCGGCCCACGACCAGCGCGCCGGTGGGGAAGTCGGGGCCCTTGATGCGCTCGATCAGCGCGTCCAACAGCTCCTCGTGCGAGGCCTCGGGGTGCTCCAGATACCACTGGGCACCGGAGGCGACCTCGCGGAGGTTGTGCGGCGGGATGTTGGTCGCCATGCCGACCGCGATGCCCGCGGAGCCGTTGACCAGCAGGTTCGGGAAGCGCGCCGGCAGGACCGTCGGCTCCTGGTTGCGGCCGTCGTAGTTGTCCTGGAAGTCGACGGTCTCCTCGTCGATGTCCCGGACCATCTCCATGGACAGCGGCATCATCTTGCACTCGGTGTACCGCATGGCGGCGGCCGGGTCGTTGCCCGGGGAACCGAAGTTGCCGTTGGAGTCCACCAGCGGCATGCGCATCGACCAGTGCTGCGCGAGGCGCACCAGGGCGTCGTAGATGGAGGAGTCGCCGTGCGGGTGGTAGGTGCCCATCACGTCGCCGACGACGCGGGCGCACTTGTAGAAGCCCTTCTCGGGGCGGTACCCGCCGTCGTACATCGCGTACAGCACCCGGCGGTGGACGGGCTTGAGGCCGTCCCGTACGTCGGGCAGCGCACGCGAGACGATGACGGACATCGCGTAGTCGAGGTAGGAGCGCTGCATCTCCGTCTCGAGCCCGACGGGCTCGACACGCATGCCCACGCCGGGGATGATCTCCGCCTCGGGCATCACGGGTTCAGGTGTCACAGGGGTGTTCTCGTCGGCCATTGCTGGTCAAAGTCCTTTCGAGCTGCGGCGTCGCTGGTACGGCCGACTCAGATGTCGAGGAAGCGGACGTCCTTGGCATTGCGCTGGATGAACGAGCGCCGCGCCTCGACGTCCTCGCCCATGAGCACCGAGAACAGGTCGTCGGCCTGCGCCGCGTCGTCCAGCGTCACCTGGCCGAGGACCCGGTGGTCGACGTCCATGGTCGTGATGCGCAGCTCTTCGGCGTTCATCTCGCCGAGGCCCTTGAAGCGCTGGATCGAGTCTTCCCTGATCCGCTTGCCGTTCTGCTTGCCGAGCGCCACCAGGGCGTCTCGCTCCCGGTCCGAGTAGGCGTACTCGAAGTCGTCCCGGCCCCACTTGATCTTGTAGAGCGGCGGGCGCGAGAGGTAGACGTTGCCCTGTTCCACCAGGGGCCGCATGAAGCGGAAGAGGAACGTCAGCAGCAGGGTGTTGATGTGCTGACCGTCGACGTCGGCGTCCGCCATCAGAATGATCTTGTGATAGCGGAGCTTCTCGATGTCGAAGTCCTCGTGGACCCCGGTGCCGAACGCCGAGATCAGCGCCTGGACCTCGGTGTTCTGGAGGATCTTGTCGATCCGGGCCTTCTCGACGTTCAGGATCTTGCCGCGGATGGGCAGGATCGCCTGGTACATCGGGTTGCGGCCGGACTTCGCCGAACCGCCGGCGGAGTCACCCTCGACGATGAAGATCTCGCACTTGGTGGGATCGTTCGACTGGCAGTCGCTGAGCTTGCCCGGCAGCGAGGCGCTCTCCAGCAGCCCCTTGCGCCGCGTCAGGTCACGCGCCTTGCGGGCCGCCACCCGGGCGGTCGAGGCGGCGATGCCCTTACGGATGATGTCGGCGGCCTCGTTGGGATTCCGGTCGAACCAGTCCGTCAGCTGCTCGTGGACGACCTTCTGCACGAAGGTCTTGGCCTCCGTGTTGCCCAGCTTGGTCTTCGTCTGGCCCTCGAACTGCGGCTCGCCCAGCTTCACCGAGATGATCGCGGTGAGGCCCTCGCGGACGTCCTCGCCGGTGAGGTTGTCGTCCTTCTCGCGGAGCAGCTTCTTGTCGCGCGCGTACCGGTTGACCAGCGAGGTCAGCGCCGCACGGAAGCCCTCCTCGTGCGTGCCGCCCTCGTGCGTGTGGATCGCGTTGGCGAAGGAGTAGACGCCCTCGGTGTACTGCGTGTTCCACTGCATGGCGATCTCGGCCGAGAGGAGACGGTCCTTGTCCTCGGCCTCGATGTCGATCACCGACTGGTGAATGACGTCGCCCTTGCGGGAGTTGAGGTACTTCACGAAATCGACGATGCCGTTTTCGTAGTGGTACGTGACCGTGCGGGCGGTCTCCTCCTCGGCGGGCTCGACCGCGTCCGCGCTGTCCGCGCCCGCCGTCGCCTTCGCCGACTCCCGCTCGTCGGTGAGCTTGAGGGTGAGGCCCTTGTTGAGGAACGCCATCTCCTGGAAGCGGCGCGAGAGGGTCTCGAAGCTGTACTCGGTGGTCTCGAAGATGTCCCCGTCGGCCCAGAAGGTGACCGTCGTACCGGTCTCCTCGGTGGCCTCGTGCTGGGCCAGCGGGGCGGTCGGGACACCGAGCTTGTAGTCCTGGGTCCAGCGGTGGCCGTCGGTCTTGACCTCGACGGCGACCCGGGTGGACAGGGCGTTGACGACGGAGACGCCGACGCCGTGCAGACCGCCGGAGACGGCGTAGCCGCCGCCGCCGAACTTGCCGCCCGCGTGCAGCACGGTCAGCACGACCTCGACGGCCGGCTTTCCTTCGGACGGCACGATGCCGACCGGGATGCCCCGGCCGTTGTCGATCACACGCACCCCGCCGTCGGCGAGGATCGTGACGTCGATGGTGTCCGCGTGGCCCGCCATCGCCTCGTCGACCGAGTTGTCGACGACTTCCTGCACGAGGTGGTGCAGGCCGCGCTCACCGGTCGAGCCGATGTACATGCCAGGCCGCTTGCGGACCGCGTCCAGCCCTTCCAGCACGGTGATCGCACTGGCGTCGTACGAGGCGGCGACCTCGCCGTGCTCGCCCGCTGTGGACGGAATGTTCTCGTTGGGGTTGCCGGAATCGGCCACGAAGCGCCCTTTCTGGCACAGCACAGGCCGTTCTCCGGACAGGCGGGAGCGGCTGCGTCGTTCGGCTTGTATCGACGACTCCCGCCTCAGCGGCGGGATTACTCACCAGTCTACCGGTAGCACTGACATGAATGGGGGTTTGCCGGTACCTGAGTACGCATGTGCCGCCCTGAATGAGCGGCTGACGACTCCCCATATTCGGGAAGGGGCTCCAAGAGGCCCTGAAGGGCTTTGAGCGCTTCGGCCTGTCAACCTCTCGCTACGGTGAGGGACGCTCCGGCCGTACCGGCCGGTTTCCTCTCGCGCGAACCCTGACGAACCCACCCATACGCCCGCCCGGTACACGACAAGTTTACGCCAAAAGTGCAGCTCAGCGCGGTGACCGATGATCCTTACGAGTGGGGCGCAAGGAGCGGAGGACCCGACCGCGGGGCCGCGAGGGCCCGCCCCCTCCCGCCGGCGGCCCGCACCCTCACCCGTAGGTGTCGCCAGGACCCTTGCTGCCGGGCGCCCGCAACGGCCCGAACCGGCGCTCCGGGCCCCCCGGCCCGACCACCTTGATCATCCGTACGGTGCCCTGCCCCAGATCCGCGTTCAGCCGGGCCACCAGCTGCGGAGCCAGCAGCCGCAGCTGCGTCGCCCACGCCGTCGAGTCACAGCTCACGGTCAGCACCCGGGCGTCCGGATCGTCGTCGTACCGCAGGGGTACGCAGTGGTTCGCCAGATCGTCGCCGACGATCTGCGGCCACCGCCCCATCACCCCGCCGACCGCGGCGGGCGTCTCCCAGCCCCGCTCGGTGATCAGCCGATTGATCGCGGAGCCCAACGGCTGCGGATCCCGGCCGTCCGACCGGGCGCCCGAGCGCAGCCCGCCGCCCCGCCGGGCCTGCTTCTTCTGCTGCGCCGCCGCACCACGCGCCCTGGCCTGCTCCTTCGCCGCCCGCAACGCGACCCGGGCGAGATCGACCCCGGTCACCTCGGGCGGCTTCGGCACCTCTGAAGGCGCCCCGGAAGCGGCCGCGGACGGAGCCCCGGAGGCCGTCCCGGCCGTCGTCCCGGAAGCAGCCGGATCCGGCAACGCCTCTGCCGGCCCACCTGCCCGGCCCGCGCCCTTCGCGCGCGCCGCTCCCGTACCGCCCGCGCGGGAGGCCGATCCCCGTCGGCCCGCCCCGCTCTCGCCCCGGGTGGTCATACGCGCTCCACCTCGCCCGAGGACACGGCGTACCGCGCCCCCGCCAGCACGCCCGGCACGTCCTCCGCCACCGCGGCCGTCACGAGCACCTGCTCGCCCGGAGCCACCAGCTCCGCCAGCCGCTCACGGCGACGGGCGTCCAGCTCGGCGAAGACGTCGTCCAGCACCAGCACCGGCTCGTTGCCCTCGGAGCGCAACAGCTCGTAACTGGCCAGCCGCAGCGCCAGCGCGTAGCTCCAGGACTCGCCGTGGCTCGCGTACCCCTTCGCCGGCATCCCCCGCAGACCGAGCACCAGATCGTCGCGGTGCGGGCCGACAAGGGTCACGCCCCGCTCGATCTCCTGCTTGCGGACCCCCACGAGCGTCGCGATCAGCTGCTCGTACAGCTCGTCGCGGGTGCGCTCGGGGCCCACGTCCTCGCCGACCGAGCTGCGGTACTCCAGCGCCACCGGACCGCCGCCCGGAGCCACGTCCCCGTACGCCTTGTCGGCCAGCGGCTGGAGCGTGGCGATCAGATCGAGGCGCTGCGCGAGCAGCTCCGCGCCCACCCGGCCCAGGTGCTGGTCCCAGACGTCGAGGGTGGACATGTCCATCGAGCGCCCGCCGTGCCGCCGGGCCATCGCCGCGGACTTCAGCAGGGTGTTGCGCTGCTTGAGCACCCGCTCGTAGTCGGAGCGGACCCCGGCCATCCGGGGCGACCGCGCCGTGATCAGCTCGTCCAGGAACCGCCGCCGCTCACCGGGGTCGCCCTTGACCAGGGCCAGATCCTCCGGCGCGAACAGCACAGTCCGTACGATCCCGAGTACGTCACGCGGTCTGACCTGCGAGGACCGGTTGATACGGGCCCGGTTGGCTCGGCCCGGGTTCAGCTCCAGCTCGATCAGCTGCGAACGCTCGCCCTGGGTGACCGCCGCACGGATAACCGCCCGCTCCGCGCCCATCCGCACCAGCGGGGCGTCCGAGGAGACCCGGTGGCTGCCGAGGGTGGCGAGATAGCCGACCGCCTCGACGAGGTTGGTCTTGCCCTGCCCGTTGGGCCCCACGAACGCGGTGACGCCCGGGTCGAGAGGGACCTCGACCCGGGCGTACGAGCGGAAGTCGGCCAGCGAGAGATGGGTGACGTGCATGGTGGCCGACCTCTCCCGATGGTGCTTCGCAGGTTGTTGCGCTGCCGACGCGTCGCCGGCGGTCCGATCAGTTCTCGGACTTGGACTCGACCGCGTGCCCGCCGAACTGGTTGCGTAGCGCGGCGATCATCTTCATCTGCGGCGAGTCGTCCTGGCGCGAGGCGAACCGCGCGAACAGCGACGCCGTGATCGCGGGCAGCGGCACCGCGTTGTCGATCGCGGCCTCCACCGTCCAGCGGCCCTCGCCCGAGTCGGCGGCGAAGCCCCGGAGCTTCTCCAGGTGCTCGTCGTCGTCGAGCGCGTTGACCGCGAGGTCGAGCAGCCAGGAACGGATGACCGTGCCCTCCTGCCAGGAGCGGAAGACCTCGCGCACGTCGGTGACGGAGTCGACCTTCTCCAGCAGCTCCCAGCCCTCGGCGTAGGCCTGCATCATGGCGTACTCGATGCCGTTGTGGACCATCTTCGCGAAGTGGCCGGCGCCGACCTTGCCCGCGTGCACGGAGCCGAAGTCACCCTCGGGCTTCAGCGCGTCGAGGATCGGCTGGACCTTCGCCACGTTCTCCTCGGTGCCGCCGTACATCAGGGCATAACCGTTCTTCAGGCCCCAGACGCCACCGGAGACGCCGCAGTCCACGAAGCCGATGTCCTTGAGGCCCAGCTCGGCGGCGTGCTTCTCGTCGTCGGTCCAGCGGGAGTTCCCACCGTCGACGACGACGTCGCCGGGCGAGAGCAGCTCGGCCAGCTCGTCGATCGTGGACTGGGTCGCGGCACCGGCCGGGACCATGACCCAGACGACCCGCGGGCCCTTCAGCTTGCCCACAAGCTCTTCGAGACTGTGGACATCGGCGACATCCGGGTTGCGGTCGTAACCGATGACGGTGTGGCCTGCGCGGCGGATGCGCTCGCGCATGTTGCCGCCCATCTTGCCGAGGCCGACGAGACCGAGCTCCATCAGAGATTCCTTAAGCGTCGTGGCGATAAGCGTCGGGGCGTTTGCGCCCAGGACCGAGCCTACGCCCGGCGGGGGACAGCACGGCGGGCCCGCTCCGCGCCGAACGGGCCCGCCGGAAACTGCCGCGGATACGTCCCCCGATCAGCCGGGGGATGCCGGGATCAGCCGGAGAGGCGCACCGGCATGATCAGGTACTTGTACGCGTCGTCCGCCTCGGCGTCGACGGCCGGGCGGCCGCTGAGCAGGGCGGGCTTGGTGGACGTGGTGAACGAGAGCTGGGCGACCGGGGAGTCGATCGCGCTCAGACCGTCCAGCAGGAACGTCGGGTTGAAGGCGATCGAGATGTCGTCGCCCTCCAGCACCGAGTCGACGCGCTCCACAGCCTGTGCGTCGTCACTGGAACCGGCTTCCAGGATGAGGACACCCTGCTCGAAGCTGAGCCGTACGGGGGTGTTGCGCTCCGCGACCAGGGCCACGCGCTTGACGGCCTCGACGAAGGGGGCCGTCTCGATCACCGCGACGGAGTTGAACTCGGTCGGGAAGAGCGTGCGGTACTTCGGAAGATCGCCTTCGAGGAGACGCGTGGTCGTCCGGCGTCCGGCGCCCTCGAAGCCGATCAGGCCCTCGCCCGCGCCGGAGCCGGAGAGCGCCAGGGTGACCGTGTCGCCGCTCGTGAGCGCCTTGGCGGTGTCCAGGAGGGTCTTGGCGGGCACCAGGGCGACCGCGGAGGCGTCGGCGTTCTCCGGCTTCCACAGGAACTCGCGGACCGCGAAGCGGTAGCGGTCGGTGGAGGCGAGGGTGACGGTGTCGCCCTCGATCTCGATCCGCACACCTGTGAGCACCGGCAGCGTGTCGTCGCGGCCGGCGGCGATGGCGACCTGGGCGGCGGCGGAGGCGAAGACCTCACCGGGGACGGTGCCCGTGGCGGTCGGCATCTGCGGCAGCGCGGGGTACTCCTCCACCGGCAGTGTGTGGAGGGTGAAGCGGGAGGAGCCGCAGACGACCGTGGCCCGCACACCGTCGGTGGAGATCTCCACCGGGCGGTTCGGCAGGGCGCGGCAGATGTCGGCGAGCAGCCGGCCGGAGACGAGCACCGTGCCGTCCTCGTCGACCTCCGCGTCCACGGAGACCCTGGCGGAGACCTCGTAGTCGAAGCTGGAGAAGCTGAGAGCTCCGTCCTCGGCCTTCAGCAGAAGGCCCGCGAGAACGGGCGCCGGCGGACGGGCCGGGAGGCTGCGGGCCACCCAGGCCACCGCCTCCGCGAGTACATCGCGCTCCACCCGGATCTTCACCGGAACCGCCTCCTGCTGTTGCTCGCTCGCACTGCTGGCCTTCGTCGTCTGGACCGGAGCTCCCTGCCGAGGGCTGGGGAGGCTCCGGGGTCCAGTCTGACGTACGGCACCGACAGTCGTTGCTGCTCGGGGTCAAGTCGGGCCAAGAGCTTCGCGGCGGTCGAGGGGCGAGTTGTCCACAGCACCCACTTCGAAGCTGATTCCTGGCTAACTCTGGGTGGTAGTAGTAGTAGGCCTTGTGGATACCGTGGATAACGTCGTTTGCGCAGGTCAGCGACTGTTTTTTGTCCACCGGTCCTGTGGGTGGCGCCCGTGGAAAACCGGGGCTTTCTGTGGACGGGCGAAAGTTCTGCACACCCGATGCACAGGAGGGGGCCACTTCTCCCCAGGCCTGTCCCCAGCTTTACCCACGTTCCCCACAGCCCAACCGACCCCCTTGGTGTGACGCCTTTCACTCCGAGCGGTGAGAGCGGGTGTTGCGTTGCCGAACAGTGGACAGGGGTGTGGAGAAGCGGGAAGAAGCTGGGGACAACAAGGCCCAGCCTGTGGGTTGCCGGTGGACAACTGCGACGACCCTCTGTGGACGAAAACTCTGTCCACAGGCTGTGGATGACGGTTTACCACAAATCCCCAGCCGGGTGACCTGGCCTGATGGAGTATCGGCAGCGCGCCCTGTGGACGCAATATGGACAACTTCCCAGTCCCCAGGCTGTGGACGGAAGATTTCTCCCACATCTGTGGAGAAGAGCCTCTGAGCAGCCCGTATTCGAACAGCGCGGGGCCCACGGGGCGTTCGACGCGGGCTCCGAACAGCCCGACAACGGCTCCGGACGGGCCGACAGAGGCTCCGGACGGCCCGGTGGAGGCTCCGTACGGGCCGCTGCGGGGCCCCGAGAACGCGAGAAGCGCCTGGCGCGGACCGTGGAGGTCCGCACCAGGCGCCCCTGAGAAACGCTTCAGGAGAAGTCCTGGAAGCCCGCGTCAGCCGTTCTTGATGCGGTTGGTCAGCTCGGTGACCTGGTTGTAGATGGAGCGGCGCTCCGCCATCAGCGCCCGGATCTTCCGGTCCGCGTGCATCACCGTCGTATGGTCACGGCCGCCGAACTGCGCACCGATCTTAGGCAGTGAGAGGTCGGTCAGCTCGCGGCAGAGATACATGGCGATCTGGCGCGCCGTCACCAGGACCCGGCTGCGCGAGGATCCGCAGAGGTCGTCCACCGTGAGGCCGAAGTAGTCCGCGGTCGCCGCCATGATGGCCGGCGCGGTGATCTCCGGCGCCGATTCCTCGCCGCCCGGGATCAGGTCCTTCAGGACGATCTCGGTCAGCCCGAGGTCCACCGGCTGCCGGTTCAGCGAGGCGAAGGCGGTCACCCGGATCAGCGCGCCCTCCAGCTCACGGATGTTGCGTGAGATCCGCGAGGCGATGAACTCCAGGACCTCCGGCGGGGCGTTGAGCTGCTCCTGCACCGCCTTCTTCCGGAGGATCGCGATCCGGGTCTCCAGCTCGGGCGGCTGGACATCGGTCGTCAGACCCCACTCGAAGCGGTTGCGCAGCCGGTCCTCCAGCGTCACCAGCTGCTTGGGCGGACGGTCCGAGGAGAGCACGATCTGCTTGTTCGCGTTGTGCAGCGTGTTGAAGGTGTGGAAGAACTCCTCCTGCGTCGACTCCTTGCTCGCCAGGAACTGGATGTCGTCGACCAGCAGGATGTCCACGTCGCGGTAGCGCTTGCGGAAGGTGTCGCCCTTGCCGTCGCGGATCGAGTTGATGAACTCGTTGGTGAACTCCTCCGAGCTCACGTACCGCACCCGGGTCCCCGGATAGAGGCTCCGCGCGTAGTGCCCGATGGCGTGCAGCAGGTGGGTCTTGCCGAGCCCGGACTCCCCATAGATGAAGAGGGGGTTGTACGCCTTCGCCGGAGCCTCGGCGACGGCGACGGCCGCGGCGTGCGCGAACCGGTTGGACGCCCCGATGACGAAGGTGTCGAAGAGGTACTTCGGGTTCAGCCGGGCGTGCGGTTCGCCGGGACCGGGCGCGGGGGCGGGCTGGGCGCCCATCGGACCGGGTACCGAACCGCCGGCCCGCCCGGGGCCGTGGCCGCCCTGGCGGGGCCCCGGCTGCTGCTGGTCCTGGCGGTCGGGGCGCTGCTGCTCGTACCCCTGGTGCTCAGGAGGCTGCGACCGGTAGTCGTGCTGCTGGGGGCGCCCGGTGCCGTACGGCTCGCGCCACTGCTCCGGGGGCTGCTCCCGGTACTGCTCGTTCTCGCGCTCCCGGTACGACTCGCTCTCGCGGTACGGCTCGCCGGAGGGCTGCTCGCGGTCCTGGTACCCGCCGTGCCGCGGCTGCTGCCAGGAGAGGTCCTCCTGGGTGCGCGGCCAGGCGCCGGGCTCCGGGCGCTGCTGCTGGTAGTCGGGGTAGGCCGGCCGGGCCGTCGGCATGCCGTCGTCGGAGGGCCGGTGGCCGTAACCGTCGTACGTGTCGCCCCGCGGACCGTCGTCGCGCGGCTGCGCCGGGTAGCGGCGGCCCTGCTGGCTCTGGTGCGACTGGTGCATCGGGGGCGCCGGCGGGGAGGGCGGTTCGCCCGCGGAGTCGTCGACGGTGATCGCGATCCGGATGGGGCGGCCGCACTCACGGGTCAGCGTCTCGCTGATGAGCGGCGCGAGCCGGCCCTCCAGTACGCGCTTGCCCCATTCATTGGGGACGGCCAGCAGTGCGGTGTCGGCGACGAGTGCCAGGGGCTGGCAGCGCTCGATCCACTGCTTGTCCTTCGGCTCGATGCCCTGCTGACCCTCCCCGAGGAGTTGTTCCAGCACTCGCGGCCACACTGCGGCAAGATCGGCAGGTACGTCAGCCACAAGGCACGCTCTCTCGCATGTCCCACGAATGTGTGGTTCTCGGGACGGGATGGGTCGGGTCGGGTGAGGCCCGGCAGTCGGGAAGGAAAAGAACCGGAGTTCAGCCACGGTAGTCAGGCGGAGCCGCGCGGTTCAAGTTGTTGTCCACAGGCTGTGCACAATGAGGGGTCGCACGCAGCCGGTTTGACCGGATGGCGTAGCCGCGCGTACCGTGACCAGGTCGAGTTGTCGATGGCTGCTGCCGCCTGCCTCCGATGGGCAAAGATCACGATCTGTGATTGTGAAGCGGTGCACTAAGGCGTTTACGCGAGTTCCTCGTGGGCGCACGGTGACAGCCAGGCGATGTCCCGCCAACACACGAATCATTTCTGGAGCCCCCGAGTGAGCAAGCGCACCTTCCAGCCGAACAACCGTCGTCGCGCCAAGACCCATGGCTTCCGGCTGCGCATGCGTACCCGTGCCGGCCGTGCGATTCTCGCGAACCGCCGTGGCAAGGGCCGCAGCAGCCTGTCCGCCTGATCGCCAACAGGTCCATGACGTGCTGCCTACCGAGAATCGGCTGAGGCGGCGCGAGGACTTCGCGACCGCGGTACGACGAGGACGTCGAGCCGGACGTCCACTGCTCGTCGTCCATCTACGCAGCGGTGATACGGACCCGCACGTGACGGGGGAGACTGTTCCCCCGCCGCGTGCGGGTTTCGTTGTCAGCAAGGCCGTGGGGGGCGCAGTCGTCCGTACCGCGGTGAAGCGGAAGCTTCGCCACCTGGTCCGCGACCGGCTGGCTCAGCTGCCCCCCGGTAGCCTTGTTGTCGTACGGGCGCTGCCCGGTGCGGGCGACGCCGACCATGCACAGCTGGCCCGAGACCTGGACGCCGCCCTTCAGCGGCTGCTGGGAGGGGGCGCGCGATGAAGTACCCGCTGCTTGCTCTCATCAAGCTGTACCAGTGGACGATCAGTCCACTTCTCGGGCCTGTCTGCCGTTACTACCCGTCGTGTTCCCACTATGGATATACGTCGATCGACAGGCACGGTGCCATCAAGGGAACAGCGCTGACAGCCTGGCGCATCCTGCGGTGCAATCCGTGGTCACCCGGCGGTGTGGACCATGTCCCGCCACGCAGGCGTCCGCGGTGGCACGAGCTGCTGCGCAATGCCCTGCGCGGCGAAAAGGGCGGGGAGTCCGCCGCTGATGTGCCGTCCGGGGGGTCGGTCTCCGAACCTCCGAGCCCGGCCGCAGAGACCTCGCCCAATGCTCAAGGAGCCTGATTAGTGGACACGATTGCCAGTCTGTTCAGCTTTATCACCACACCCGTCTCATGGGTGATCGTTCAGTTCCACAAGGTCTACGGGGCGCTCTTCGGCGACGACTCCGGCTGGGCCTGGGGCCTGTCGATCGTGTCCCTGGTGGTGCTGATCCGGATCTGCCTGATCCCGCTCTTCGTGAAGCAGATCAAGTCGACCCGCAACATGCAGGTGCTCCAGCCGAAGATGAAGGCGATCCAGGAGCGCTACAAGAACGACAAGCAGCGTCAGTCCGAAGAGATGATGAAGCTGTACAAGGAGACGGGCACCAACCCGCTCTCCTCGTGCCTTCCCATCCTGGCGCAGTCCCCGTTCTTCTTCGCCCTGTACCACGTGCTGTCGTCCATCGCCTCGGGCAAGAAGATCGGGGCGATCAACCAGGACCTGCTGGACAGCGCGCGTGAGGCCCACATCTTCGGTGCCCCGCTCGCCGCGAAGTTCACGGACAGCGTCGAGAAGGTCACCTCGCTCGACGCTTCCCTGATGGACGTCCGGATCGTCACCGCGATCATGATCGTGCTGATGTCGGCCTCGCAGTTCTTCACGCAGCGCCAGCTGATGACGAAGAACGTCGACCTGACGGTGAAGACCCCGTACATGCAGCAGCAGAAGATGCTGATGTACATCTTCCCGGTCATCTTCGCCGTGATGGGCATCAACTTCCCCGTCGGTGTCCTCGTCTACTGGCTGACCACGAACGTCTGGACCATGGGTCAGCAGATGTACGTGATCAACCAGAACCCGACGCCGGGCAGCAAGGCGCAGGACGCCTACCTCCAGCGGGTCCTCAAGAGCGTGACCGCCCGGGAGCAGGTGCGCGGCCGCACCCGGCGCAACACCGTCAAGGCCATCGTCGCCAAGGGCCCCGACCGCAACGACATCGAGCGCAAGTTCATCACCGGCCTCGGCAAGCTGGGCTTCGCGGCCCAGGAGGACGGCACGGTGCAGAAGAGCGAGACCGCCGCCGTCGACGCCGAGAGCAGCCAGGCGCCCAAGCGGCAGCAGCCCAAGCGCCAGACCAAGGCGAAGCGCCAGACGGCCGGTGCCACGACCGGTGGAGCCAAGGACACGGAGCCTGCGGACGCCGGCTCCAAGACCTCGCTCGAGAAGCAGGACGCACCGCAGGACGACAAGCCGAAGTCGGCGGGCAAGCCCGCCTCCGGCTCCTCACGCCAAGCCAAATCCGGACAGCGCAGGGGTCCCCAGCGGCCCAAGCACCCGTCCAAGAAGTAAGAAGGAGTCCATCCGTGACGGAAGGCACCACCTCCACGGCCGCCGCCGAGGCCGGCAGCGACACCCTGACCAGCCTGGAGCAGGAGGGTGAGATCGCGGCCGACTATCTTGAGGGTCTGCTCGACATCGCCGACCTCGACGGCGACATCGACATGGATGTCGAGGCGGACCGGGCCGCGGTGTCGATCATCAGCGAATCGGCGCGCGACCTCCAGAAGCTCGTGGGCCGCGACGGTGAGGTCCTGGAGGCGCTCCAGGAGCTGACGCGGCTGGCCGTCCACCGGGAGACGGGTGACCGCAGCCGCCTGATGCTGGACATCGGTGGCTTCCGGGCCAAGAAGCGCGAGATCCTCGCGGCGCTGGGTGCCAAGGCCGCGGACGAGGTCAAGAGCTCGGGCGAGCCGGTGAAGCTGGACCCGATGACACCGTTCGAGCGCAAGGTCGTGCACGACGCGATCGCCGCGGCCGGTCTCCGGAGCGAGTCGGAGGGCGAGGAGCCGCAGCGCTTCGTCGTCGTTCTCCCGGCCTGACCGGATCCTTGTACTGTCGGCCCCGTCTGTTCGCAGGCGGGGCCGATCTTTGTCAGCCTGATAGTCAGCCACCCACAGTGCGCTAGTGCGGTACGGAAGGACGGTCCCCGTGACGGAGGCAGCAGAGCTCCCCCAGGCACCTGCGGAGGCGCAGGCGGTGTTCGGAGAGTTCTTTCCGGAGGCTGTCCGGTACGGGGAGCTCCTGGCGGATGCCGGGGTCAAGCGAGGCCTGATCGGGCCGCGTGAGGTCCCCCGGCTGTGGGAGCGGCACCTGCTGAACTGCGCGGTGCTCTCCGAGGTCGTGCCCAAAGGCGTCACCGTCTGCGATGTGGGCTCCGGCGCGGGGCTGCCCGGCATCCCGCTGGCTCTGGTGCGCCCCGATCTCAAGATCACTTTGCTGGAGCCACTGCTGCGGAGGACGAACTTCCTCCAGGAAGTCGTCGAACTGCTCGGCCTGGACCATGTGACGGTCGTGCGCGGCCGGGCCGAGGAGGTCCTCGGGACGCTTCAGCCCGTTCACGTGGTGACCGCCCGTGCGGTGGCACCGCTGGACCGGCTGGCAGGCTGGGGCGTGCCCCTGCTGAAGCCTTACGGGGAGATGCTCGCGCTCAAGGGGGACACCGCCGAGGAGGAGCTCAACGGTGCCAGGGCCGCGCTCAGCAAGCTCGGTGTCCTGGAGACCGAGGTGCTCCAGGTCGGTGAGGGTTTGGTCGATCCGCTCTCCACCGTGGTCCGTGTCGTGGTGGGAGAGAGCCCGGGCGGTGTGAGGTTCGCCGCAAAGAGGGCCAAGGCCGCTCGGACGGAGCGGACGCGCAGGCGTCGCTGAGGGGCGCCGCAGGACGTTGGCACCGCCCGGTCGGGAGCTCTGCCCGGCCGGGCGATATGCAGTTTCTGTTAGCTCTCGCCCCGCTTAGCAGCGGTTCTGCCGGAAAGTAGCGATACATACCCCGTGCGGAGTGTCGTGGCCTGGTAGTTGCTCCGCGGGGGCATCGTGTTTCACGTGAAACGTCGCTCTCTGTTGCAGGGAATCATCGGCCGTGGTCGTGCGGCTGCCACGCCGCGCGACCGCAAGCCGGGACGGGTTGCCGAGTTGTCCACACGCGCGGATTCATCCACAGAACAGCGGGCCTCGCTGGTTCACGACCCCGAAAGCATGGCAGGCTCTGTTCATTGCGAGCCTGAAGTCGAGGAGAGTGAATCCTTGCGGTCCGACGCCAACATCGCGGGACCGATGACCGACCCGGTCCCCGGTCCCCGAACCGAGTCCGTGGGTGAGGGTGTTTCACGTGAAACACCGCCGCCGATGGACGACACACCCATCGGCCGAGCCGCTCAGCTGGCGGTCGAGGCCCTCGGCCGCGCCGGCGAAGGGCTGCCCCGTCCTGACCGCACCCGCGTCATGGTGGTGGCCAACCAGAAGGGCGGGGTCGGGAAGACGACCACGACGGTCAACCTTGCCGCTTCCCTGGCCCTGCACGGTGCACGCGTTCTGGTGGTCGACCTCGACCCGCAGGGCAACGCTTCCACGGCTCTGGGCATCGATCACCACGCCGATGTTCCCTCGATCTACGACGTCCTGGTGGAGAGCCGCCCGCTCTCCGAGGTGGTCCAGCCCGTGCCGGACGTAGAGGGTCTCTTCTGTGCCCCCGCGACCATCGATCTCGCCGGTGCGGAGATCGAACTGGTCTCCCTGGTGGCACGGGAGAGCCGGCTCCAGCGGGCTATCCAGGCGTATGAGCAGCCGCTGGACTACATCCTCATCGACTGCCCGCCCTCACTGGGTCTCTTGACGGTGAACGCGCTGGTGGCCGGGGCCGAGGTGCTGATCCCCATCCAGTGCGAGTACTACGCGCTGGAAGGCCTGGGGCAGCTCCTGCGGAACGTCGACCTGGTGCGAGGCCATCTCAACCCGGACCTGCACGTCTCGACGATCCTGTTGACGATGTACGACGGCCGGACGAGGCTCGCCTCGCAGGTCGCCGAGGAGGTTCGTACCCACTTCGGCAAGGAAGTGCTGCGGACGAGCATCCCGCGTTCGGTGCGTATCTCGGAGGCGCCGAGCTATGGGCAGACCGTGCTGACCTACGACCCGGGCTCCAGCGGTTCGCTCTCGTATCTTGAAGCCGCCCGGGAGATCGCCCTGAGGGGCGTCGGGGTGCACTACGAGGCACAGCACGCCCACACGAGCAGTCAGAACAGCCAGCAGAACGTTTCGGAGGGCATTCAGTGAGTGAGCGTCGTAGAGGACTGGGGCGTGGGCTCGGTGCGCTGATCCCCGCCGCTCCGCAGGAGAAGCAGGTGTCAGCGCCCGGGGGCGGTGCGGCGTCGTCCGGCGCGGGTCCGGTTCTGACGGCGGAGCGTGGGGTGGCCGCTGCGAAGGTGACCGCGCTGCCCTCCGTCCCGGTGGTGCCGGAGCCTGCGTCCACTCCGGAGGGCCGATCCGAGCAGGAAGCCGGGACGTCCGGTGCGTACTTCGCCGAGCTGCCGATCGGGATGATCACGCCGAACCCCCGCCAGCCTCGTGAGGTCTTCGACGAGGACGCGCTGGCCGAGCTGGTCGTCTCCATCAAGGAAGTCGGCCTTCTCCAGCCGGTCGTGGTCCGGAAGGCGGGCCCGGACAGCTACGAGCTCATCATGGGTGAGCGTCGGTGGAGGGCCTGCCGTGAGGCGGGCCTGGAGCGGATTCCCACCATCGTCCGTGCCACGGACGACGAGAAGCTGCTGCTGGACGCCCTCCTGGAGAACCTCCACCGGGCTCAGCTGAACCCGCTGGAGGAGGCCGCCGCGTACGACCAGCTGCTCAAGGACTTCAAGTGCACCCATGACCAGCTGGCCGACCGGATCGGCCGTTCGCGTCCGCAGGTGACGAACACGCTGCGGCTTCTGCGGCTTTCGCCGCCGGTGCAGCGTCGGGTCGCCGCGGGCGTGCTTTCGGCCGGTCATGCCCGCGCGCTGCTGTCCGTGGACGACTCCGAGGAGCAGGACCGGCTGGCCCACCGCATCGTGGCCGAAGGGCTTTCGGTGCGTGCGGTCGAGGAGATCGTGACGCTCATGGGCTCGAGCCCGACGAGCGCGGTGAAGCCCAAGGGCCCGAGGGCAGGCGGCCGCCTGTCCCCCGCTCTGACCGACCTGGCGACCCGCCTGTCCGATCGCTTCGAGACCCGGGTGAAGGTCGACCTGGGACAGAAGAAGGGCAAGATCGTCGTCGAGTTCGCCTCGATGGAGGACCTGGACCGGATCCTCGGCAGCCTCGCCCCGGGCGAGGGCCGGGTGCTGGAGCGTCGGCTCGCCGAGACGTCCGAGGAGGACGACGAGGGCTGAGCAGCGGGACCCGAGGAAGGGCGGGCCGTGAGCCGGGTACCTACCGGAACACGGCCCGCCCTTTGCGCTCGCCCGGTATCCGTGTCACCCCTTGGTGGATACGATGCGTTCTGGGACGGCGCATACACGGCGGTCGACCTCAGAGGAGGGCGGAGGCCTTGCGAAGAGTGAGCCGCAGTCGGCTCGTCACGGTCGGGCTGAGCCTGGGCGCCGTCGGGGGATTCGTCGGCAGTCTGTTCCATGAACGGAGCACACTGGCAGCCGCACGGGGTGCGGCCGGCGAAGGAAGGGAGGCATCGCTGTCATGGGGCGTCGGCTCGTACCACTCACTCTGGACAACCTCCCGGATCTCCCCGAGCGTTGCCGCTCATGCGTCTTCTGGGAGCTTGACCCGGTCAGTGGGGAAGCCGCGGTAAAGGCGGGCAAGCCGGAGCTGGAGAAGGAAGCCTGGATCTCCGCGGTCCTCCTGGAATGGGGGTCCTGCGGCCGGGTGGTCTATGTGGACGACGTACCGGCGGGCTTCGTGCTCTACGCCCCGCCCGCGTATGTCCCCCGTTCGACGGCGTTCCCGACCAGCCCGGTCTCTCCCGATGCCGTCCAGCTCATCACTGGGCTGATCATTCCCGAGTACCAGGGTCAGGGGCTGGGCCGTGTCATGGTGCAGACGGTGGCGAAGGACGTTCTGCGCCGGGGCTTCAAGGCCATCGAGGCGTTCGGCGATGCGCGGCGGTCCGAGCAATCCACCTGCGTACTCCCCGCGGACCATCTGCTGGCCGTGGGCTTCAAGACCGTGCGCCCGCATCCCGTGTACCCACGGCTGAGGCTGGATCTGCGGACGACGCTCTCCTGGAAGGAAGACGTGGAGATGGCGCTCGACCGTCTTCTGGGGGCTGTGCAGAAGGAACCGGCACTGCGGCCGTTGTGAGGCCGGGACGTCGCGGCCTGCCGCCATGCGAAACGGGCCCACCCCCTGAGGGGGTGGGCCCGTTTCACGTGAAACATCGCGACGGCGTGCCGCTGCGCGATTACGCGCTGATGAAGCCTTCGAGGTCGCGGAGGATCGCGGCCTTCGGCTTGGCGCCGACGATGGTCTTGGCGACCTCGCCGCCCTGGTACACGTTCAGGGTCGGGATGGACATCACGCCGTACTTGGCGGCGGTGGCCGGGTTCTCGTCGATGTTGAGCTTGACGATCTCGATCTGGTCGCCGTGCTCCGCTGCGATCGCCTCCAGCGAGGGGGCGATCTGGCGGCACGGACCGCACCAGGCGGCCCAGAAGTCCACCAGAACAGGCTTGTCGCTCTTGAGGACGACCTCGTTGAAGGTGTCATCCGTAACGTGCTTCAGGGCGCCGGCCACGGCGGCCTCCTTAGTCTCTCGGGGGGTGGGATGCGGTGCGGACGTTCAGACGGCCGGGGTCTTCTCCGGCTCCGCGGGCTCCGCGTCGGCCAGGGCCGCGAGGAAGCGCTCGGCGTCCAGGGCGGCGGAGCAGCCGGTGCCCGCTGCCGTGATGGCCTGACGGTAGGTGTGGTCGACCACGTCTCCGGCGCCGAAGACGCCGGTGAGGTTGGTGCGGGTGGAGGGCGCCTCGACCTTCAGGTAACCCTCGTCGTCGAGCTCCAGCTGGCCCTTGAAGAGCTCGGTGCGCGGGTCGTGGCCGACGGCGATGAACAGTCCGGTCACGGGAAGCTCGGAGGTCTCACCGGTCCTGGTGTTGCGCAGGGTCAGACCGGAGAGCTTCTGCTCGCCCTTGACCTCGGCGACCTCGCTGTCCCAGGCGAACTTGATCTTCGGGTCGGCGAAGGCCCGGTCCTGCATCGCCTTGGAGGCGCGCAGGGTGTCACGGCGGTGGACGATCGTGACGGACTTGGCGAAGCGGGAGAGGAAGGTCGCCTCTTCCATCGCGGTGTCGCCGCCGCCGATCACGGCGATGTCGTGGTCCTTGAAGAAGAAGCCGTCGCAGGTGGCGCACCAGGAGACGCCGCGTCCGGAGAGGGCGTCCTCGTTGGGCAGTCCGAGCTTGCGGTGCTGGGAGCCGGTCGTGACGATGACGGCCTTGGCGCGGTGGACGGTGCCCGCGGTGTCGGTGACCGTCTTGACGTCACCGGTGAGGTCGACCGCGACCACGTCGTCGGGGATCAGCTCGGCGCCGAAGCGCTCGGCCTGGGCGCGCATGTTGTCCATGAGCTCGGGGCCCATGATGCCGTCCTGGAAGCCGGGGAAGTTCTCCACGTCGGTGGTGTTCATCAGCGCACCGCCGGCCGTGACGGCGCCCTCGAAGACCAACGGGTTCAGCGAGGCGCGGGCGGTGTACAGCGCGGCGGTGTACCCGGCCGGTCCGGAGCCGATGATGATCACATTACGGACGTCGCTCACGGGTTTCTTCCTCGTTTCTGCAGACTGCCTAACTGCCTACGGGGTCGGTTCAACGACTCACACCCCACCCAACGGATCCTACGGCTGATGCATTCCCGAACGTGCCGCGGCGGTCGCGGACGGTTTTCAGGGGCGGTCGTAGGCGCGGGTGAGCAGCAGCTGCCCCGTGGACTCCGGGGCGGTGTCCACGCAGGAGGAGGCCACGAGATAGGCCTGCACGCGTGAGGAGTCGCTCGCGTGCGGAAGGACGACGAGATAGGCGTCCGTTCCCTGGTACGTCCCCTTATCCAGGGCGAGGGCCGGCGTGGTGCGGCCGGTGGCCTGCTGGACACAGGGGGGAACAGCGACGGCAGGCGCCTTCAAGGGGCTCCTGGACGCTTCGGCGTCGGGCGTGAGGGCCTCACTCGTCGACTTGGTGTCCGCGCCCGGCGGCACCTTCTTCGCGCCGGGGCTCTCCTGGGCGGTCCCACTCCCGACGAGGTCCTGCACCTGGGATTCCAGCGTGCCGTCGGCGTAGGCGTGCGCACGGCTCTCCCCGGCGCTGACTCCGCTGTCGGCCGCGGTCTTGGATGAGTCGCCGGACGGAGCGATGGACTGGAGGAAGAAGACGCTCATCCCGATGACCGCCGCGCCGAACGCGGTGCCGAGGACCACAGCGCGCCGCCGCCGACGGGAGGGACGACGGCCCGGTCCGGTGGCGGCGGAGGACCGGCCCGCAGGACGATCCTGCACGGAGGCGCCGACGCTCCTGGGAGCGGGCTCGCGCGTCGCACGGTCGGTCGTCGTGTCCTCGGCGGTCGTTGTTTCACGTGAAACAACGACCGGCTCGTCCACGGCGGGAGCGGTGGGGCGGGCCTCCGCCGCGAGAGCCGCGTCGATACGCGCGGCGATGTCCTCGGGCATCGGATCCGGGGCGGGCATCGTTCTGAGGAGCCCACGGATCTCGTCCAGGGAGCCCTGTACCTCCGAGCAGAGGTCGCAACCCGCGACGTGCTGCTGGACTTCCGTCGCCCGGGAAGGGGAGAGCAGTCCCTCGGTGAGATCGGAGATCTCGGAGACCTCCGGGTGCTGAGCCGTGTCGGCCGTGGATGTCACGGGCGCCCACCTCCTCCCTTCGTAGCGGCAGGATCGCCTGCTCCTGCGTCTCTGGGACCTGACGCAGGTGGGACGGATGCTCCGGGCGTCCGGTTCCTTCCGACCGCGCCGTTCTCCCCGTCGGGTGCCTGCCCCCCGGTTCCCGCGCGCAGATGGCGGACCAGGGGGGCCAGTCTCGCCCGGCCCCGGGCACATCGGCTTTTCACGGTGCCGGACGGCACATCGAGGATGCCGGCTGCCTCCGCGACGGAGTAGCCCTGCATGTCGACGAGGACGAGGGCCGCCCGCTGCTCGGCGGGCAGTGTGCCCAGGGCCTCCTGGAGCTGGCGATGGAGGTCCTGCCGGACCGCGGGGGCCTCGGCCGATTCATGGGGTTCCAGGAGCTGATCGAGTCGTTCGGCGTCGTCCACCGGGGACGTCTTGCGTGAGGCGGCCTTGCGGACCCGGTCGAGGCAGGCGTTGACGGTGATCCGGTGCAGCCAGGTGGTGACCGCCGACTGGCCCCGGAAGGTGTGGGCGGCGCGGAAGGCGTTGACGAGGGCGTCCTGGACGGCGTCGGCCGCCTCTTCCCTGTCCCCCAGGGTGCGCAGCGCCACGGCCCAGAGCCGGTCGCGGTGGCGGCGTACGAGCTCACCGAAGGCGTCGGGGTCGCCCGCCACATGCTGGGCGAGCAGGTCCGAGTCGCTCGGTGCCTCGGGTGGAACGGAATCCACCGTGCTCCCCCTCCGAACCGGATCCGATGTCACATGCGGGCCGCACCCGGTGAAGCGGTGCGACGGGGAGAAGCCTGCCGTCACGGGTGTGACGGCCGCAACCCTTGTCGCCGCAGGCGCTCGGTGGTGCGGGCGGTCCGCCCCACAGTAACGGGCGAGTGGGGCCGGTGATCACGGGCCGGCACGGGTGGCCCGGGCCGGCCCGCGCGTCAGCCGAGGACGGAGATGTCGGTGATGCCGCCGCGGTAGCCGCCGGTGCCGTCCGAGGGGAGCTCCGTGACGTGGATCAGGACGTAGCGGGTGCGGACGGGCTTGTCCAGCTTCTCCTCGAGCGCCTTTCCCGCGACCGTCCGCTTGACGATCTGCTGGTCGAAGTCGGCCGTCGTGGACGGGTACGAAGCGTCCGGGGAGGCGGCGAGCACGGTCGTTGTCTGCCCCTTCCGGTACATGGACACGTCGATGCCGGAGACGTCCCGTACCTTGCCGAGGTCGACGATGATTCCGCTGCCCTGCTTGCGCTGGGGGAGGTTCCCGAAGTTGGCGAACCCCTGGTACCGCGGGGTGACCCAGTGGGTTCCGGAATCGCCGTCGATGGTGTTGTGCACCTCCCGCTCCTTGATTCCGGAGCCGTCGGGCATGAACTCGGAGGCCCCCGCGATGTCCAGCGGTTCGGCGGACGGCGCGGGCTTGTCGTCCTTGTTCTTGTCGTCCTCGTTCGGTTCGGTGACGCCGGTGTCGTCGGAGCCCTTGGTGCGGTCGAGCAATGCTTCCGCGAGCTGCCAGCTGCCGAGGCCCAGCGCGGCGATGAGGAGTGCCGAGACGGTCCACTTGAGCGCGCGGCCGGCACGGCTCTGCAGGGGGGCCGGAGGGGCGGGCATCACGGGCTGGGTGACGGCGGACGGGTGGGAGGACGGCCGTCCGTACGTGCCCTGCTGATAAGTCGTGCGCTGATAGGCCGGCGGCGCGGTGAACGTGGGTTCCGGAGGAAGGATGCGCGGCATGGCCGCGACGGCCTTGGCCAGCTCGTCCGGGGTGGTGCAGGGCGGTTCCTGCCGGGAGGCGGTTGCACCGTCGTTGGCGAGCGCCCGCATGGCGAGTTCGGAGAGACCGCGGTGGACGCCGGCCCGGACCTGGTCCGGGGCGATGAGCCCCATGCCCTTGGGCAGCCCGGCGAGGCCGTGGGCGTCGTCCCCGTACGGCCAGCGGTGGGTCAGTGCGGCGTACAGCAGGGCGCCGATGGCCTCGGTGTCCGTCCGGAGGGGGCGCTCCGCGGTGATGCCGCGCAGGGCGGCGTTCACGGCGAGGCCTCGGATGCGGTACTGCCCGGTGGAGCTGCGCAGGACCGCGCCGGGTGTGAGGCGCAGATGGGACAGGCCCTCGCGGTGGGCGGCGGCCATCGCCTGGGAGAGCTGGCTGACGAGCTGGTAGGCGTCGTGGGCCTCCATCGGCCCGGTGGCCAGCAGAGCGGTGAGTTCGGTGGCGTCCGGCAGCCATTCGTGGACCACGTAGACGAGGTCGTTCTCCTCGACGGCATCCAGGACCTGGACGAAGCGGGGGTCGCCGAGCAGAGCTGAGGAGCGGGCTGCGGCCAGCACCGAGCGGGCTCGCGGGTGGTCCGCGGGCAGCAGGTGTACGCCCACCGCGCGCCGGAGCTTCTCGTCGACAGCACGCCAGCTGCTGAAGCCGTCCAGACGGGTGACGCACTCCTCCAGGCGGTAGCGCCCGGCGAGTTTGTGACCGCTGTGCAGATCGGGTGAGGCCGGAACCGCCTCGGAACGCTCCCGCCCACCGTCCGATTTCTCGGTGTCCTTGGGGCTCGCGCCCTCGGTTTCCTCGGCTTGCGCCGTTCCGTCGGTCGTGGCCTCGTCCGCCTTGGCGGTCAGCGGCTCGTCGCCGCTGTTGTCAGCCACGTCGACGGCAGCCGTGCTACGTTCCGCCACCGTCGTTCCTGCCTCCCCATCCGTTGCGCGATGCCAGCCAGCTCTGCACAGTCACGCCAATTGTGCCCACACTCCGGCGCTATGCACGACAAGCGGAGTGCGGCGATGGTTGTGCGGGCGAGCACTCATTCAGCGTCCGAGCCGTCCACGGACCATGCCGACCAGGCCGTTGACCTCTTCGATGCGCATCTTTTTCGCCGCGACGAAGAAGATGCCCAGGAGGATGACGCCGCCGCAGATCAGCGCGGCCAGTGAGCCGAGTGCGCCGGTGCCGACGAGTTCCAGGATCCCGAATCCGACGGCGCCACCGACCAGGGCGGCGGGCACCGCGGCCATGCAGAGGCGCGCGTAGGTCCGCACGATGTGCGCGCCGTCAAGGTCGCCGCCCAGCCGGTTGCGCAGTCGGCGCCAGGCGACACCGACGCCGACCGCGTAGGCCAGACCGTAGGAGAAGGCCATGCCGACGACGGCCCAGCGGGCGGGCAGGACGACGTAACAGAGTGCGGAGGCGGCGGCGTTGACGGCGGCCACGATGACGGTGTTGTAGAAGGGGGTGCGGGTGTCCTCGTAGGCGTAGAACCCTCGGAGGACGACGTACTGCACGGAGTACGGGATCAGGCCGAGCGCGAAGGCCATGAGGATGAAGCCCATGGAGCGGGCGGCCTCGATGCCGCTGGAGGCGTACAGCAAGGTGGCCATCGGCAGGCCGAGCGCGAGGAACGCGAAGGCCACCGGCACGATGGCGACGGCCGAGTTGCGCAGTCCCTGCGAGATGTCGTCGCGGACCGCACCCGGGTCGTTGTCGTGGGCGGCCCGGGAGATGCGGGGCAGCAGTGCGGCCATGACCGAGACGGTGATGATGGCCTGCGGCATGCCCCAGATCAGCTGGGCGTTGGAGTAGGCCAGGAACCCGGTGCCGTCGTGGCCCGAGGCCGCGCCGGCCGCCGTGGACAGCTGGGTGACGACCAGCACACCGGCCTGGTTGGCGAGCACGAAGAGTACGGTCCACTTGGCCAGCTTGATGGTCTTGCCCAGCCCATGGCCCTTCCAGTCGAACCGGGGGCGGAAGCGGAAACCCGTCTCGCGCAGGTAGGGGATCATCGCCAGGGACTGGACGACGAGGCCGAGCAGGGTGCCGACTCCCAGCAGCCGGACGCCCTCCGGCGGGATGGTGTCCACACCCATCTGCGACTCACCGGATGTGCCGTAGACCCAGATGAACAGCCCGAACGTGATGATCATGACGATGTTGTTGAGGACCGGGGTCCACATCATCGCGCCGAACTTGCCGCGGGCGTTGAGGATCTGGCCCATCACCACGTGCACGCCCATGAAGAAGATGGTCGGCAGGCAGTAGCGGGCGAAGGTGACGGCGACGCTGTTGGCGTCACCGTTGTTCGCGATCGTGGGGGACAGCATGTGGATCAGCGCCGGCGCGGCGAAGACCGCGACGGCGACGATCGCGCCGAGCGTGACCATAACCAGAGTCAGCAGTCGGTTCGCGAAGGCCTCGCCGCCGTCCTCGTCGTTCTTCATCGCGCGGACGAGCTGGGGGACGAAGACCGAGTTGAGGCCGCCGCCGACGGTGAGGATGTAGATCATCGTCGGCAGGGTGTAGGCGATGGTGAAGCTGTCGCCGAGCAGTACGGCGCCGAGCGCGGCGGTGATCACCAGGGACCGCACGAACCCCGTGAGCCGGGAGACGAGCGTGCCGGCGGCCATGACCGCGCTGGACTTGAGGAGCCCGGAGACCTTGCCGCCGCCGCCCTTGGCGGGCGCTGGTGCGGGAGCCGGTGCGGGCTGGGGCGGTACCGGGGGCTTCCCCGATCCCTCCTGGTCCCGGAAGAGGTGGGCGAAGGCGTCCGGCTCCTGCCGTTCGTCCGACGCCTGGGTGACGAGCGCGTCGACCCCGACGAACTGCGTGGTCGCCGGGCGGTCCCCGTACGGGAGGTGCCGGGAGGGCCCCGCCGGCTCGGGGGGCGGGGTCTGGGCCCAGATGCGCGGGTCGGGGGCGTAGGGGGCGGCGGGCGGCTGCTGGTAGAGCGGCCCCGGCTCCTGGTACGTGCCGGGAGGCGGCGGCGGGTGCGCGGCGCGGTCGTAGAGCGCCTCGCCCACCGGGTCCTGGGCGGCCAGGTCCTGCGCCCGGTAGGGGTCGTCCTCGTAGGCGTGCTGGAGGTACGGGTCCGGCGGCACGAAGCCGTCCTGGCCCGCGCCCGGGGGAACCGGAGGCCCGCCCGGAGACGCTGCTCCGCCCGCGCCCTGCCCGCGGTCACCGTCGTACGGCGCGTTCATCGAAACCCCTACCTCATCGTCCCCGGCCGACCGGCCACGACAGTCATCGCTCAACGGTCCACTTTCTCACCCGTTCCCGACGGGGCCCCGCTTTCCGGACCGGTGTCCGGAGTCGGGTCACTCGGCTGCTCGGGTCCGTCGCCGTTGCCGTTCGCCGTGTCGCTTGCCACGGCGCGCTTCCGGTGGCTGTACATCCTGATACCCGCCAGCACCAGGAGCAGCAGGCCGCCGGCGATGACGAGCAGCACGGTGGGCGTCACCTCGGAGACCTTCACGGTGAAGGTCATCTCCTCGCCGTACTGGGTGCCGTCCTCCGTGTACAGCCGGGCGGTCACCTGGGCGCGGCCGTTGGCGCTGGTCGCCGTGTCGAACTTCACCGACTGGCTGTGGCCGCCCGCGATGCTGACCGGCAGCTCGGCCATGCTCCCGTCGTCGTTGAACTTGAGCCGGATGTTGTCCGACGTCAGCTGGAGAACCAGCCGGTCCACGCCCTGCACCAGTTTGTTCTGCACGGTGACCGGGATCGTCGCGCTGCGCCCGGAGAGGGTGACGTCGGACTTCTCGATGAGCTGCACCTCGGAGGTGAGGCTCTGCAGGTAGTCGCGGACCGCGTCCCGGTACTGCTGTGCCTCCAGCGACCGGCCGCGCCAGGACGTCGACATCGAACGGTTGACGGCGTTGCCGAAGGGCGTCACCACGCGCTCGGGCTGCGTCAGGATCGTCTCGAAGCTGTCGAGCGAGCCCTGGGTGGTGCGGATGTCCTGGAACGCCTGCGTGGGCAGTTCCTGGGCCCGGAGCTTCTTGGGGTATGCCGAGGCCCGGGGGACCTTGGTGGTGGCCCGCGGGTCGGGCTTCGCCTCGGCGGCGGCGACGAGGTCCAGGGGCTGCGTCCAGCGGTTGCCCGCCAGGCCCTCCAGCGCGCGGGCCATCGTCTGGGCCTGCGCGACGGTGGGCATCCGCGGGGGGGCCACGACGATGCTGCGCTCGTTGTCCGGCGCCTGCTCGGTCAGTGCGAGGGTCTGGGCGAGGAACTTCTGGACCGCGCTGGTGGAGGAGCCCGCCCTCGACATGTCGCCGTCGAACAAGGTCGACAGCCGGGCGTCCGCGACGACCGCGGTGGTGCCCCCGCCGATCGGCCGCGCCGCGGTCGGTGTGTAGGGCAGTTTCGTGGTCTCCCGGAAGCTGTCGCTGCGGGCGATCACGTTGTGAGCCCCCGCCGAGGTCGCCACGTCGACGATGGACGAGTCCACGGCGCCGTTCACGGGCCAGGCGAAGTCGGTGGACGGTTTCACATGGAGGATGGTCTCCACGGTCGTCGCGGCCACGGCGGAGGCGTTCTGCAGATGGCTGAGCGTTCCGGACACGTTCTTGCCGCGGTGCGCGATCGAGGCCAGATCGGGGTCGGCGAACGGCAGCGCGATCACCTTGCCGTCCTCGACCACCTTCTCCAGCGCGCTGAGCCACTGCTTGGCGACCGCCTGGTTCTTGCCCGGGACGGTCGTGTCACCCGACTCGACCTCGTACTTCCCGGCCATCGCCGCGACGCTCGCCAGGAGGTCCGGGTCGACGACCCAGGTCACGGGGAGCCGGCTGCCCAGGGACACCAGCTGCTCCAGCCGGCCACCGGGCGCCAGCTCCTCGGCCAGGCCGTCGTCGGTGAAGACGGGGGTCTGCTGTTCGTCCGAGCGGGTCTCCGCCGTGACGTGGGGGGACGCGATCAGCGGCCAGAGGAAGGTGAGTTTCGTCCTGCTGTCGCTCGCCTCGGGCTGCCAGGGCAGGAACGAGCGCTCGATGCCCAGCACCTGCTCGTAAGGAGTGGTCGTCGTACGGCCGGAGACCGAGACGCCGAGCTGGTAGACGCCGGGGTCGTCCAGGCCGAGCTTGTCGGCGGGCACGGTGAGCGTGAAGTCCTGGCTGATCCCCTTGGCGAGCTTGGGGAACTTCACCGTGTACTTGTCCCCGACGGTGACCGGGTCGACGCCGGGAACGTACGTGGAGCGCTTCGCGGCGTCGTCGACCTCTCCGCGGCCGGAGAGCCGGGGCCCGACCCGTAGATCGACCTCGGCGCTGCTGATCGTCTCCTTGCCCTTGTTGGTGAGCGTTCCGGAGACGGTCAGAGTGTCGCCCTCCGCCGGAACGCCCGGGGAGAGCGTGTTCAGGGACACGTCGACCGTACGGGAGCCGGTGGGGGCCTTGGCGGGCTCGGCGGCCGGGGCGGCACCGGCCGCGGGAACGGCCAGGAGACCGGCCAGCAGCGGTGCTCCGAGCACCGCCGAGGCCGTGCGGCGGAGCCACCGGCGGGCAGGATAGGGACGAGTCCCCTGGAAGTCTGCCGCCTCGGCCACGCGCCTACCCGTCCCTCGTCGTCATCAGATGCTGTCGATCGTTCGGTCCTGCGTCCCCGCATGGTAACGAGGTGCGGCGGGCCGAAGTGCTGGGGTCCATCGCTCATGATCGCGGGTATGCCGCAGGGCCCCCGTAAACGATGACGCCGCGGCCGGTCCGTGCACGTACCCTTTTCTGTTGTGCCGAACGCCAACGAAGAGAACGCCAGTGCACTGAGCCAGGTGCAGCACCGCGCGGTGAGTGAGCTGCTGCGGGTGTCCCCGGTCGCCGACGACCTCGCCCGTCGATTCCGGGAGGCCGGATTCGGCCTCGCGCTGGTCGGCGGCTCGGTCCGCGACGCCCTGCTGGGCAGGCTCGGGAACGACTTGGACTTCACCACCGATGCCCGCCCTGAGGACGTGCTCAAGATCGTCCGCCCCTGGGCCGACTCGGTGTGGGAGGTCGGGATCGCCTTCGGCACCGTCGGTTCCCAGAAGGACGGCTACCAGATCGAGGTCACGACCTACCGGTCCGAGGCCTACGACCGGACCTCGCGCAAGCCGGAGGTCTCCTACGGCGACTCCATCGAGGACGACCTGGTGCGCCGTGACTTCACGGTCAACGCGATGGCCGTGGCTCTGCCGCAGAAGGAGTTCGTCGATCCGTACGGAGGTCTGAAGGACCTCGCCGAGCGGGTACTGCGCACCCCGGGAACACCCGAGGCGTCCTTCTCCGACGACCCGCTGCGCATGCTCCGCGCCGCCCGCTTCGCCGCGCAGCTCGACTTCGAGGTCGCACCCGACGTCGTCACCGCCATGACGGAGATGGCCGCGCGGATCGGCATCGTCTCCGCCGAGCGGGTCCGCGACGAACTCAACAAGCTGCTGCTCTCCCAGCACCCGCGCAAGGGTCTGGGGCTCCTGGTCGACACGGGACTCGCCGAGCAGGTGCTGCCCGAGCTTCCCGCGCTGCGTCTGGAGAGTGACGAGCATCACCGCCACAAGGACGTCTACGAGCACTCGCTGACCGTCCTGGAGCAGGCCATCGACCTGGAGGAGGACGGACCCGACCTCGTGCTGCGGCTGGCCGCGCTGCTCCATGACATCGGCAAGCCCAGGACCCGCCGCTTCGAGAAGGACGGCCGGGTCTCCTTCCATCACCACGAGGTGGTGGGCGCGAAGATGACGAAGAAGCGCATGGCCGAGCTCAAGTACTCCAACGAGTTGGTCAAGGACGTGTCGAAACTGGTGGAGCTGCACCTGCGCTTCCACGGGTACGGGGACGGCGAGTGGACCGACTCCGCGGTGCGCCGGTATGTGCGGGACGCGGGGCCGCTGCTCGAACGCCTCCACAAGCTGACCCGATCGGACTGCACGACCCGGAACAAGCGCAAGGCGAACGCGCTCTCCCGCACCTATGACGGGCTGGAGGAGCGCATTGCCCAGCTGCAGGAGCAGGAGGAGCTCGATTCGATCCGCCCCGATCTGGACGGCAACGAGATCATGCGGATCCTCGACGTCGACCCCGGTCCGGTGATCGGCAAGGCATACGGATTCCTGCTGGAGCTGCGCCTGGAGCACGGGCCCATGGAGCGGGACGCCGCTGTGGCCGCGCTCAAGGAGTGGTGGGCGCGGCAGGACTGAGCCCGGTGGCTGATGTTTCACGTGAAACATCAGCCACCGGATGTGGCGAGGGGCGTTGTTTCACGTGAAACAACCGATCTCGTCGAGCCCGGCCCCGGTACCGGTGCGGCGGTGCGCCGCCGCCTCGCCGAGGGCCCGGAGGGACTGCGCCG
>NZ_JBEZYG010000039.1:0-46770 GCF_040638385.1 Streptomyces sp. NPDC026589 | reverse complement strand
GCCACACACTTATGTGGTTCCTGGTCGCACAGTTCTCACGCCGCATGGACCCATCACACCACTGGCCGCTCACTGATCCGTAAGAAACGGCCTAGCTGAGCGGTGATCCTCGCAAGGGTGCCCAGTGTCTCGTTGAGGACGTCGTCCGGCGGGTCCGTGCGCTGCCCCGAGCCCGAGCCTGGGGCCGCTCGCAGAGTGCCCGGCGCCTGCTCCGCCATATGTCTGTGCCGCGGGGGCGGCCTGGTGCCCCCATTACCAGCTGCTGGTCCAGGTGGTTGCGGCCTGGATGGGGGGTGGGTCGAGGGCGCCCGGGGGAGGGGGCGCGGTTGCCGGCTGGGCTCAGGACCTTTCCGAAGGCGGCGATGTCGCCCGGAGAAGACCAACACCTGAGAAGACCCCGACACGCCCGCCACGCAAGTGGCCACCCGCATACCTGTACGTCCCGTCGTTGGCCCTCGTCGATGCGCACCACACCGCCGCACGGGTCCGGGACTTACAAGATCAGAGCGCACTGGCAGACGGCGATGCCGGCGCCTCCGGCGCCCTCCAGTGATCACGGTCCGGTGAGGATGTCGTGGGTGCCGATGCGGCGCCAGATCACGTGGGGGGTGTTGGGGCGGAGCGAGGCCCGTATTGCCAGGTAGCGCGTCCTGCGGGGCCGGTGCCCATGGACCAGGTGAGTTCGTAGACGCCCGGGTAACGGCGCACGCCCTTGATCCGTAAGCCGGGGCGGAGCTGGCGGCCAGCACGCAGGTCGTGAACGAAGGCGGTCACAGCGTGGCGGAAACGGCGCCGCTGTTCCGGGGTGAGGCGGCGGTGGTCGGCATTGAAGCGGGGCAGGGCCTCGTACGTGGGCACGGTGAACTCCTCCAGGACGCACGAAGCCCCCGGCCGGTCGGCCGCCGGGGGCGGAAGGGGCTGTTCGTGTTGAACGGCGTCGGTGACGCGATGTGCTCAGCGGTGGTGGATGGCCGGAGGAGGGGTGCGGTGATGGGCGTTCGACGACGCGGGAGTCGGCTGAAGTCGAATTCCGTGGCGGGTGGTGCTCGTGTGGTTGGCGCGCAGCATTCGCACGGCCGCAGTCAGCAGTGCTTACCGCTCCCTTCGGACGTCCGGGGGCGGCTTAGCTGGCGGCCCCACCAACGCCTTCGGTAGCACGCCGGGCCTCCTGGACGCGCTACTGGGTCAGCGGTGGCCATCGGGCTGGAGCGCTACCGCTGACCTGCGGGGGTCAGGAGTCGGGTCAGCGGTTTTCCTCTGCCGGTGCGGGTCAGTGCCGGGTGGCCTGGAGCAGCCGGAGTGTTTCTCCGGTCTCTTCGCTCATCGTGCAGCCGAGGTCGAGGAGGAGAGCTTCGAGCTGGCGGATCGAGGCCTCCAGGCCGGTGTCGTCGCCGAGGAGCGCCAGAGCGCGGAACCTGTGCCGCCACAGGCATTCGACTTCGCGGGCCGCGTCCAGGCCGCGGGTCGCCGCCCAGAGGGCGCCGCGGCCGTCGCCGTGTTCCAGGTACTGGGCGGCGAGGTCGTCGGCGGCGTCGACGATCGCGGAGATCATGTCCTGGATTAGTGGCTCGGCCCAGACGTAGCGGCGGGGCGGGATGCCGGAGAACGGGCGGCCGACGACGAGATCGAGCGCCTGGCGTAGGAGTTCTCGGGCTTCGGGCCCGTCGGTGGTGTGGCTCCGGGTGACGAGCTGCTGGAAGCGCGTCCAGTCGCAGTCCACCGCTTCGGACAGCCGGTAGAGCTTGTCCGGCTGGGTGCTGACGTGGGGCAGGTAGCGGTTGCCGTCCGTGTCGGCGCCCAGCCACCGGCGGACGTCACCGACCCGGGAGTTGCGGGTGTCCCGGGTGACGCGGCCGCCGGGGGCGAGGACCTCGTCGATCTGGTGGTTGGTGGCCCCGGGGTGCAGGGCCAGCCAGGCCGTCAGCTCCAAGGAGAGCGTCCGGCGGTTGGAGGCGACGTTGCCCTGTGCGCCCTGCACCTCCACCGGCCCCAGAACCCGCATCAGAGGAGCGGCATCCTGGGCGGGCGCGGCGGGCTGTGCGGGCTCGGTGGGCAGCGGGATGCGGGCGCTGACACGCGGCGTGGAGACGACGGCCGGCAGCACGACATCCGAGGGCGAGGACGCGGCGGCCGGAGAGGTCTTCGCGCGCGGGGCCACGTTCTCCACCACTGTCTCGGTGCTCACCTCGTCGGGGCCGGCTTCGTTGTCCAGGTCGGCGAGGTCCGCGAGCGGGCTGCGTCGGACGGCTTCCGGTCCTGCCCCGGCGGCCGAGTCTTGGGCGGCGTGCGCGGCGGACCCGGATACGTCCGTGGCCGGCTCCCGTTGCTCGTCGCCGTCCGTCTGCTGCTCCGGGACGGGGCGGTGCCCGCTTGAGGGTTCGGGGGCGGGGACGTCGGTGGGGGAGTCCGCGGTCAGGGCGAGTTCCAGGATGTCGGCGTACTCATCGGTCGAGCAGGCGGACAGCACCACGCTGACGTCGGTGCCCGGAACCGTGACGGCTGGAGCGTCGGTGTCGACCGACCACACAACATCGTCCGGCGGCGTGCTGGTGCTGCTGGTGATGATCGCCATGGCTGTGCGCACCGGCCCGCCGAGCCGCTCCCACAGATCCTCCGATGCCTCCGGAGTGGCGTTGCAGGTGTCGAGATCGGCGACGACGACCAGCGGCCACAGCTCCCCGACGTCCTCGGACGGGCGGGCCTGCCCCAGCGTCCCCTGCTCCCCGAGCGCCTCCAGGACCCGCTGCTGCTCGTCGTGATGACGGTCCATCGCCTCCACCGCCCCGGCCAGATCCTGGTACGGGGTGACCCGGTCACCGTCGAGCATCGACAGCCCGGGGGCGGTGTCCTCACCGGCGACAGCGAGGTCGAGCTGCCCCGCGAGCGGAGACAGCGCGAGCGTGACGGCGAGCGTGCGCAGCACGTCGACCCGGGCGCTCCCGGTGAGGTGGAGTGCCCCGAGGTGTTCGAGGTCGACGAGGACGATCGCGCCCTCCTCGTCCTGGCCCAGCGCGACGAGGGCGGGGTACGGGGCGTCGACCTCGCGGAGCTCGTCGTCGGACAGCAGCTCATCGGACTCGGCCGGGCACCACCACCGGGTGCTCTGTTCCGGGTCGGCGGTGAACGGTGCGCAGGGCGGCACGGGTTCGGCCAGGTGGAGCCGGATTCCTTCGGCCCCGAGCTGGACGGCTGCCAAGTTCGGCAACGGGCGGTCCTCCTCGGCCAGGCGCAGGGCCGCAGTGCGCAGCGCGGCGCCGAGCAGGGCGAGTTCGACACCGGCGTCGGCGGAGCGCAGCGCCGTCTCCGTACGGGCGGTCTGCCCCTGGGGCATCGCGATCCGGCGGCCGGGCCGGCGGCGGCGCTGCTGAAGGATCCGGCGGGTGGCGACGGTGGTAAGGATCCCGGCGGCCAGCGCACCGGTGGCGGCCAGCCCGATCACCCCGATCCGGGCGCCCGTCAGCTCCTGGCCGTCGTCACCGGCCGGGGACGCGGCGGCAGGGCTGGTGCTCGAAGTGGTGGGCGCCTGCGAGGCGGCGGACCCGGCCGGCGGTGCGGCCGTGGACGGAGCGGGAGCCGGGGGAGCGGGCTCCGCCGTACGGCTCGGCTCCGGTACCGCAGCGGCCGGGTCCGGCTCGGAGTCCTGCGCCTGCCGGTCCTCTTCCGCGGCCTCGGGGACTTCGTCGTCCGCCTCCGGGGCCGGGGTGGTCGGCCGGTCGCCCGGCGGAGTATTCGTCTCGGGGGCCGTGTCCGGCGCTGTCCCGGCGGACCCGGTGTGCGGCAGGGCGAGTTCCTGCCCGGGGAAGATCAGGTCCGGGTCGGTGAACGTCTGCCCGTTCGGCTGCTCGCCGCCCCGGTTTTCTTCGTACAGGTCGGTCCACCGGTCGCCGTCGCCCAACTGCTCCTGGGCGATGGCCGACAGGTTGTCTCCGGCCTCGACGGTGTACTGGCGCGGTGAGTCCGGCGCTTCGTCCGTGCCAGGCCGGCTCGGCTCGGGGGAGTCCGTGGCGTCTGCGCGTGTGCTGTCGGCCGCCGGACGGCTGGTCCCGTCGTCAACTGCGACCTCGGCCGTGGAGCCCGTCATGGTGACCGGGTCGGTCGCGGGGGCGGTGGGCCGGGCGTCGGCGGGCAGCCTGACAACGGCACCCTTGGGGAGGAACTGGTCACCTGCGGCGAGCTGCGGGATGTCCGGGTTGAGCGCGGCGATGTCCTTCCACCGCTTTCCGTCGCCGAGGTACTCCTCTGCGAGGTCCCACGGCAGCTCGGAGACGGAGCCGACGGTGTGCTGGGGCCAGTCCGACTTGTCAGCCGGTGCGGCGGCCGCCGCACCGGCGGGGGAGGCAGGGCCGGACTGTGCGACGTGGACGGTGCTGACGGCTACGGCCGGTGTGCTCGTCGCGGCTGAGGCGGCGGTGGGGGCCAGGAGCACGATGCCGCCGATGAGGAACGAGGCGAGCGACTGGATGCCACCGAGCCCCTTGATCCTGGGCGCGGAGCGGCGGCGGAGCACGGCGACGAGCTCGACCAGGGCGGAGAACGTGAACAGGGCCCAGCCGGCCCACCCGAGGCAGGTGAGGACGACGAGGAAGAGACTGCCGTCGTCCTGCTCCATCAGCAGGCCCAGCCCGCCGGTGAGTTCGGTGGGCTGGTGGCCGACGGCCAGGAGCAGGTACGGCGCTCCGGCGATGAGGGCCAGGAGCAGGGCCAGGCCGAGCAGGGCCCGGAGCAGAACACCGACGGTGCGCAGCGGGGCGGGGATGCGGGGCATGGGGGTCAGCCTCCAGCTTGGGTCATCAGTTGGGCGGTCGCGGTACCGGTGACCTGGATGGTGCCCTTGCCCACGAACTGGGCGAACAGGGTGGTGTAGGTGTCGTGGACGGTGATGCTGAGGCTCTGCCCGCCGTTGGTGACCTGCACGTCGCCCTGGACGCCGGCGGCGGCGAGATAGTCCTGGGCCGCGCCGGAGGCGGCGTCCGGGTCGATCGTGATGGCGGTGCCCTCGATGGCCTGCGCGGCGTCGAGCTGCTGCCCGGCGGTACGGGCGGCCTCCTGGGCCACGGACGTTGCACGGTTGGCGGCGTTCAGCGCCCCGCCGCCATCGACGAGCAGCCCCATCACCATCAGGATCGCGATCGTGGAGAGGGCGAAGAACACCGACATGGACCCGCGGTCCCGCCGGCCGGCAGCGGCAGCGGACAGCGCGCTGCGGCGGGACTGCGCCCAGTGGTGGATCCGGCTGGTCATCTGCGCCCCCGGTAGGTGTCGATGGGGCTGGACCAGGAAGCGGTGAGGGTCTTGGCACCGGGCAGGCCCGGCAGCCCGATGTCGGAGAGATCCGCCGTGCACGCGATCGTCGCCGTGACCGTCGCGTCCACGCCGAGGTCGAGCGCGTAGCCGCCTGTGTCGATGTCGACGCTGGACGTCGTGCACGTGATGCCTTCTCCTTGCAGGCTGCGGTCCGCGGCGGCCCGGGCAGCGCTCTGGGCTGTTCCCGCGTCGCGTTCCAGGGACGCGGCGCGGGCTGCGGCGCGGGCTGCGGAGTCGACGGCGCCGTCGGCGTCGGTGACGCGTCCGAACGCGATCATCAGCAGCAGCAGGCTGATTGTGACGGGGGCGAGGACCGCAGTCTCCAGGGCGTAGGACCCCCGGTCACGGCGCAGCCCCTGGCGGACGGTCCGGCGACGGGCAGGGATGCTCATGGGGCGGTCCACCGTTCGATCGGGCCCTCGGCGTGCTGGACGACTTCCAGGGTCAGGCCGGGTACGAGCGTGGGGACCTGTCCACGCACGGTGATGCGGATCTCCTCCGCGCTGCTGCCCGCCGAGGACACGCTGGCTCCCTGCACGCTGCCGCCGAACCTGGCCAGAAAGGTCTGCGCCTGTGCGACGCCGTCGCCCGCACCGGCGCCGAACTGCCGCCCGGACTCGACTCCGTGGCGTGCGGCGGACTGCGCTGCCTTGCGCCCGTGGTAGTACAGGCCTACCTGGAGAGCGGTGAAGATCAGCGCGAGAACGACGACGGCCAGGACCGCGAATTCCACGCTGCCGAAACCGCGGTCGCCCTTGTTGCCCAGTCGTCGGATGAAGCCGCGCACGCCTTCCGGCTTCCGTGCCGTCACCCTGTGTCCCCCGTTCATGTGTGCTGTCTCTCGTCGACGGTGGCTCAGCCGCCGTTGATGATGCCGATCTTCTCGGCCAGCTTCGTGCGGACTGCGACGACGAGGAGGCCCGCACCGACGAGGAGGGCCCCGGTGATCAGGGCCAGTTCGGTGGAGGTGGCCCCAGCTTCCTTGCCGGTCTTGAGTGCCGCGTAGCGGCCCTGGATCCACACGGTCAGGGTCTGGATGTCCATGGGTGTTTCCTTTCAGCTTCCGAGGATGGTGATCGTGACGGGGATCATCACGAAGACGAGCATGAGGATGACGCCGAAGGTGACGGGCAGGATCATGGCCGCGCTGGCCTCGTTGGCCTGGGCCTTCGCGTCCGAGAGCAGGGCGATGCGCAGTTGCCGGGCCTGGGCCTGGAGCGTGGTGTAGACGGCGGCCCCGTCGCCTGCGAGGGCGAGGGTGTCGGCCGGGCGGGTCAGCTCGGGGATGTCGAGTTCTTCTCCGAGCTGCTTCAGCGCGTCCCAGACGGTGACGCCGGAGAGGTCGGCCTGGTGGAAGACCTGCCGCATCCGTACGAAGATCCACCCGTCGCCGACCTCGGCGGTCTGGGTCAGGGCCTGTGCGGCGCCGGAGTTCGCGATGCGGGCGAGCGCTACCCGTTCCAGGTAGGAGGCGGCGGCGTGCCGCACGATGAGCCGGGCGGCAGCTGCGTCCGCGGCGACCTCCTTCACCGGCCAGAACCAGAACAGGGCGGCGAGGGCGAGCGAGACCAGGACCGGCACGGCGTAGGGGAACGGGGTTCCGGCTGCCGCGAGAAGGGCCTGGACGAGCTGAGGGAGCAGCAGCCCGTAGAGGGCGAAGAGGAACCGCTTCCCGAGGTGTGCGGCCGGGCTGATCCGCAGCAGGTTCAGGTCCTGGTAGGGCAGGCTGATCCTGCCGCCGAACTCCCTCAGGAGCCGGGTTCCTACCCGGTCCTGAAGCGATCCGGCCGTTGTCGACGTGGTCGTCGTTGGCAGGCCGTTGCTGGTGGCGACGTCCAGGCGGTCCAGGGCGGAGGTGAGGTCGCGTCGTACGGGCAGGGCGGCCCGTACGGCGAGGCCGATCAGGGCTCCGGCCGCGGCGGCGGGCAGTACGGCTTCCACCGGGATCACCGGACATCCTCCAGGGCGGGACGGGACGATGGGGCCGCAGGCTGCTCGGTGCCGAACTGGCCGGCGGAGAGAAGACGGAGGCGGCGGTCGTCGGGCAGCGGGTCGATGAGCCGGGGGTCGGGCTGCGTCCGGGCGATCTTCCTCAGCCAGCGCAGGGTGTAGCCGAACAGTCCGCCGAGGGCGGCCAGGACGAGCTGCCCGACCGGCGACTGGTACCAGCCGGACCAGGCGTCGTTGAGCATGCAGCCGACCACGACGAAGCAGATGACCATGGAGACCATCCGCGAGCTCTTGCGGACCTTGGCGCGGTCGGCCTCGATGTCGCGGGCGTCGGCGGCCTGCTGGTGGATGGTGACGGCCAGCGCCTCCAGGGCGTCGGAGAGCCCGGGCCCCTTGTAGACGGCGTGGGACGTGAAGAGCAGCACGACGTGGTCGGAGATGCCGTCGGCGAGTTCGTAGGCGAACAGGGCGAAGGCGTCCTGCGCCTCCATGCCGGTGCTCAGCCGGTCGGAGAGGGCCCGCACGTTCGGTGCGATCGGTCCGGGGGCGGCCTTTGCCGATGCCCGGATCGTCTGCGTCAGGCTGATACCGGCCTGGTGGACGCCGGCCAGGTGGTTGAGCCACTGCCCGAGCGCCTCCAGGCGCTCGATGCGCAGCGTCGCCGCGGTGCCCGGGTTCAGGACGTAGGGCAGGCCGAGGACGGCGGCTCCGGCGAGGAGGCCGTGGACGGGCCACCCGGTCCACGCCCATACCGTGAGCGCGGTGACGCCCGCGGTGACGAGCAGGTGCCGCCACCGCTGCTGCCACTGGGCGGGCAGCTCCGCCCTGGCGCGCGCCAGGCGGCCCGCCCTGCGGGACTTCGGCTTGGACGGGTCCGGGATCCGGCCGCGGACTTCCCGTACGGAGGCGAGGATCCCCAGGAGGGCCAGGACCGTGCAGCAGGCGGCGACGAGGGCGAGCTGGGAGGACGTCATCGGGCCCCCACCGTTTCCAGCGGGCCGAGCCACGCCCCGAAGGGGTTGTCGGTCAGCCAGTGGCGGTGGAACTGGCCGGTGCGTTCCAGGTCGCCGATGAAGGTGGGCATGTTCTTGTACACGGCGCGCGGTTCCGGTCCCTGAGGGGCGAAGAGTTCGGTGGTGACGGGCCGTCCGCCCTCTCCGACGACGTCGTGGACCTCGTAGACGTTGCTGACGAAGCGGTGCTTGCGTCCGCCGATCGCGGTCTCGTCCAGGTAGGTGAGGTAGACGACGAGGTCGATGCTGGAGGCGATGAGGTGGTGCGCGGCCTCGGTCTGCATTCCGGCCTCGGTGCACAGCTGGACCAGGCGGCTGACGATGGCGTGCGGGCGCCGCACGTGCAGGGTGCACATCGATCCAGAGCCTCCGGCGGACATCGCCTGGAGCATCGGCAGGACTTCGGTGGAACGGACTTCGCCGACGATGACGCGGGTGGCGTTGTACCGCAGGGCGGTGGAGAACATGTCGCTGATGGTGACCTCACCCGCGTTGGTGCCCACCCGGACCTCGCCGTTGGACTGCCGGGCCTCGAACGCGAAGGTGACCGGCCCGGGCTTGGGGCCGGGCTCATCGAGGTAGAGCTCCCGGTCGGACTCCAGGGTGATGAGCCGCTCCGCCGCCGGGATCTCGCGCCCGAGCGCGCGCAGCAGGGACGTCTTCCCGGCGCCCATGTCCCCGACGACCAGGATGTTCATCTTGGCGTGCACGGCGGCGATCAGGAACCGCTCCAGCAGCGGGTTCAGGGAGCCCCAGCGGACCAGCTCGGCGATGCCGTGCTGCCGGATGCGGTGGCGGCGGATCACGACGGAGGGGCGGGTCGTGAGGAGGGAGGCGGTGACGCGGGAGCCGTCGGGCATCCGGAACCCGACCATCGGCGTGGCCTGTGTCAGGGAGCGTTCGCCGTGGCCGGAGAGCCGGGCCATGCGGTTGACCCAGGTGATGAGTTCTTCGTGGCTGTCGGCGACCTTGTCGATCGTGCGCCGGGGCCGGTCGTGGTACTCCACGTGGGCCTTCAGCCCGTCGACCATGACGTCCTCGACGCCGTCCTGGTCCAGGAGCGACTGCAAGCGCCCGCCCCGGTACATGGAGTCGAAGACGGCGTTGCCGATCGCCGTTTCCTGTTCGGCGGTCAGCGGGGTGTTGCCCTGGGCGTACTTGGTCGCCCAGTCCGCGACCGCCGTACGGACGAGGGATTTGGCGAGTGCTCTGCGGTCGGTCTCCTCCAGGAGCTTGTCCGGGTCGTTGGCGCTGAGTTCCTTGGAGACCTGGGCCTGGAGGTCCTCGATGACGTCCCAGCCCACGGGGATCTCTCCGGGGAGCCCCGCCAGGCGCGGCACGGCGGCGGCATGTGCGGATCCGGCCCCGGGCGGTGCAGGGTCCGTACGGGCGGCGGCCGCGGGTGTGGGGGCCGGGTCGGGCTGACGGCGCTGTCCGAGCCGCCCGGTGAGGAGCCCGGCGATGTCGTCGCGGCCCATCGGGGCGGGGTGGCCGTTGCCGGGGCGCTGCTGGATGTCAGCCACGTGATCCGCCTCTCTCGGTGAGCCGCTTCAGCACTCCGGCCAGCTGCGGGTTGGCGGCGCGGGGTGGGTACTGGCGCTGGATCTTGCGGCGGGAGACGGCCGCCTCGAACTGCTCGGTCGCGGTGCGTGCGTGACGCAGCAGCGGGCTGCGGCCGTAGCCGCGCGGGGGCCGGCCGCCGTCGGTGAAGTATTCGGCGGTGGCGGGATCGTCCGGGAGCGCTGCCAGTACCGGGACCTTGAGGGAGTCGGCGACCTGGTGGGCGCGGTAGGGGCCGTTCTCCATGAGGAGCAGCCCGAGCGCCTCGGCGCCGGAGCCTCGCTCGGCGAGCTCGGTGCGCAGCGGGTCGATGAGGTGCCGCGCCAGGGTCAGGGACTGCTCGGTGCCCCGGACGACCAGGAGGACGAGGTCGGCCTGGTGGAGCAGCGGGGCGGGGGTGAGCGTCGGGTGGAGGTGTCCGGACTCCAGGGCGAGGCGGCCCGCGTCGATGAAGACGTCGTAGTCGGCGTCGTCGGCCAGGACGTGCATCACTTCCGACAGGGCGGACCAGGTCCGGGTGAGGGCCGCGGCCTGGCCGGGGTCGGTCAGGCCGGGCAGCAGTTTGCGGTGGCCGGCCTCGTCCATGGACCACAGGTGGCTCGCGAACGCGTTGGCCAGTGCGTCAGGGCCGGTGCGTTCCGCGGTGGCCAGGTGGTAGAGGCCGTATCCGGCGCCGACCTCTCCCTGGAGGAACCCGGCCCGGATCGTGCCGCCGGCCGGGTCGCACTCGGCCAGCAGCGACGGACGCTTCGAGGCGAGGGTGAGCGCCAGTGCGGACGTGGTGACCCCGCAGGACTTCGCGGAGACGAGGGCGGTGACGGGCATGGTCACTGCCCCCGCGGTTCACGGACGAGCGCGATGCGGCCCTGGGCGGCCCGGGTGGCCAGCAGCGGGCCCTTGTTGCCGGCGACGGCGAGGTTGACCACGACGTTCCCCGACGCGTCCGGCCGGGACACCGTCACCACGACCGCGCTGATCGTCGAGGGCGGAGCCTCGGCCGCCCCGGCCTGCTGCTCGCCCTGGGCCGGGGTGGTGACAGCGAGGACCTGGTCGCCCGGGGCGAGCGTGCCCGCCGGGGCCTGGCCGCGCTTCACCTGGACGCCGACCTGCTGCTTGTCGTCACCGAGGCCCGTGCCCGTGGCCAGCTGGGTGGTGGTCAGCAGGCCGCCCTTGCGCAGGTCGACCGCCGCGCGCTTGCCGACCAGCGACGTCTTCCGCCCGGCCGGGACCGGGGTCAGGGCCGCGTCCGCGCTGACTTCCGCGACGACCAGATCCGCCGCGGTCAGCACCTGGCCGGCCGGGACGTCGCGGGCGACCGCCAGAACCTTCGTACGGTCGCTCGCCGACGTGACGGCAGCAGCCGCACCGAGCCCGGCGACGGCTGCGAGGACGACGCAGAGGGCGGCGACCGACCAGCGGCGCTCCCGCTTGACCGGCGCGGTCGTCGTGATGGGGAGTTCGGGCCGGGCGGCCGCAGGGGCGGCCGGGCGCGGCACCGTCGGCGCGGCGGGGGATTCCATGGGGTTCGTGCCCTTCGAAGTGCTGGAGCTGGTTAGTTGAGGACCTGGACCTCGGCGACCGTGATGTCCACGGCGCTGTCCCGGACCTCGGTGAGCTGGCCGGTCTGCCCGCTGGTGGCCTCCCAGCCGATCGTCCAGGTCGACGTCGCGGTCACGTGGTAAGTGCCGGTGTCGGTCGTCGAGGAGGGGGCTTCGTAGCGGTGGCCGCAGTCGGGGGAGGGCTTCTTGCCGTACGCGGCCTTGTACGGGGTGCCGGCGGTGGTGCAGGTGACGGTCTTCCCGTCGCCCATCTGCCACACGATGCGGGACACCTTCGCGGTCGCCGTCACGGTGATGCCGCCGGCCGACGCGCTCGCAGTGTTCGGCCCGTACGTCTCCGGGCTCTTCTCGGTCCACAGGTAGACGGGCATGCCGACCACGCCCTTGCCGCCGGGCTTCGGCGTGATCCCGATCGCCGGGGCCTTCAGGAGCATCTGGTCGACGGCGCGCTGGGCCAGGACCTCCGGCGGCACGCCGGGCGGGGGCTGGTCGGCGGCCCAGAACGCGAGGCCGACCGTGCCGTCGTTCCCCTCGCCCATTCCTGAACTGGCGCAGGTATTGACGTAGATGGCCCCGTCCCCGGGCTTGTGCCCTTCCCACAGGTCGCTGTCGGCACCGGGCTGCGGGTCGAGCTTGCGGATCTCGCACGGCATGAAGCCGACCGGCTCATCACGTCCGGCGCCGTCTGAGGGCTTTGCGCTGCCGCCCTTCCCTCCGCTGCCTCCTGCGGGGCGGCCGGCGGGAGCGCCGCCGGTGCCGACTTCGGCGCAGATCCACTCCGTGCTGCAGCCCCCCACGTCAACGTTGGGATCATCGGCCAGGGCAGCAGGCGCCGCGTGGAGGAGGGATGCGACAGCGACCACGGTGACGATCCTGTGGGTCAGCACGGCTGGTCCGCGTGCGGCTGAGCGGTGAGTACCCTCCAGCCGTCGGTCCAGCGCTCCATGGTCGCCGTGGCCACGTACTTGGTCACCCGCGTGGAGGGAAGGGCGACGGGCTTCCCCTCCTTGTCCAGCGAGATCCACTTGGAAACGTCCAGGCAACTGGACAGCTCCGCCTTGGGCAGCTTCTTGCTGTTGTCGAGCTGAGTGACGGTGGAATTGGTGACCGTGACTCCGCCGGACAGGGTGCTGCCCTTCTTCTTCATGCGCTCGGTTTCGACCTGGGCTTTCACCAGGGCCACGCCGCTCGCGTAGGCCGTGAGCTTTGATGCCTTGACGTCGGCTGCGGCGTAGGCGCGCTCCATCTCCCGCCAGTAGCCGGAATAGGCCTTGACCGCTTCGGCCTCCGCCGCCTCGGACGGGTCCACGGACTTTGAGGCCGACGGGGACTCGGAAGGTGAATTGGTCGCCTTCGCATCGTTGGACGGGGAGTTATTCGATGTGCACGCGGAAAGTGCGATGAGCGCACAAGCGGCGATGAGCAGACCGGCCGGTTGCTTCCGGTCGCGGCCGGCCCTCGTGTCCTGAATCGTGCGTACTGAGCTGTTCACTGCACCTCCACTGCATATGCCAAGCCATTGCCTGACCTCATCTGACTCTGCGGGAACGACTAGGAACGGGCTGAAACCAACCGGGCGGTCTGGTCTCGTAGCTTACGCAATGGCCTGTCGGCAACCCACCTTGTTCCGGACGTTCGGTTCAGTTAGATAAAGGGTCATAGCGGACAAAGGGGCGTGTCGTTTAGGAATTGACTGGGCGTCATGTCGCGAGAGAGTGCGAATCATCCTGAAGATAAAAGTCGACTCGTCGGCATGATCGCCAACCGTGTTTCTTGCGGCGTCCCCACAATCCTTTTCCCCATTTCATCTACCGGCGGGGACCTCGGACATAGCGGCAAGGCGTACGTCGGTCGGTTTCGGGTCTCCGAGAACGGGGGTAACCACGGGGGCGAACGGGCCGTGTTCGGCGAGAAGCCCGATGGTGGTCACCCCGGCCCGCAGATGTCCGCCCGCGGTGATCCGGGAGTCCGCGGCTGCGAGGGCACGAAGGTCGTCGATCCTGCGTTCCAGGACCGCGTCGCTGGCACCGGACAGGACGATCAGCAGGCGGGGGAATGCCGGGTAGCGCTCCCGCCACGCTTCCCGGGTCCCGGTCCGGTGGCGGCGCCCGGGAGGCTGGGGGATGTAGGTGCCGTAGCGGGCGTAGGTGCTCAGCTTCCTGCCCAGCCGGGCGACTTCCATCGTGGCCCGGTCGATCTCCAGGAAAAACGTCATCATCTGCCGGCGGCCGTCCTGCTCGCGCGTGTAGCGCAGGACCGCGTCGGGGACGAGGAACGCGTCGTCGCCGAGCCGGCTGTCGCCGTCACGGACCCGGTGCGCCAACTCGGGCTCCCAGTCCAGGGGACCGCAGTCGTCGCCGTACCGGCGGGCCCACTCGCAGAACGCGATCCCCGTGTCCCCGACGGCCAGGGTGTGTTCCTGGAGCGGCGACGCGGCGGCCTTCGGCGTGATCCGGTACGCACGGGGCTGGATCTCCCCGCCGGCTTCGACTACCTCGCAGCCCAGCGGGGTGATGTACCAGAGCTGCTCGCACCGGCCCATCCGGCTGGTGCGCCGGTCGGCGGACTCGGCCAGACCCAGCTCCCGCAGCTGCCCGAGCTGGCGCAGCAGGTAGACGGGGCGGGCGGTGTGCGGGGTGAGGAGCCGGTGGAGCTGCCCGGTGGCGAGAAGCCGGTGCTGGTAGAGGACGGGAAGCAGCTGCTGCCCGAACCGGGACAGGCCTGTGCGTGCCATCAGGAGACCTCGCTTCGTGTGGTGGTACCAGAAGCCCGGGCGGGCGCGGGACGGGGGGCGGGGCCGGAAGTGAGCCGGCCGAGCAGTTCGTCGTCCAGGCCCGGCCGCCCGTCGGCCCCGTCGAGGCGGTGCAGGATCTCGCCGATGGTCCGCCGTCCCATCGTGGTGTCGATCGTGGTGGACAGCTGGGGCAGCAGGTCGGGCCGGTAGTAGTCGGCCAGGACCTGATGGACCGCCACGCCGCGGACCCGGAACGGGGTGGTGCGGCGGCCGTCCAGCATCGTGGACATCACGTACTCGTACTTCGACAGCTGCTCGATCGTCGCCGGAGCGATGCCGGGGAACCGCTTCGCAACGAACGTCGCTTCGTCGCTGTCCGCCGCCGTCGCCGACAGCAGCGACTGATTCTGCATCAATGCCTGCCGGGTCTCCTCGGACAACCGCATGACCATCTGCGTCATCCCGGTCAGACGGACCTCGTACTTGCGCAGCTGCTCCAGGATCGCGGCCACATAGCCGCGCGACGCCCCGTCGATCGCCGTCAGCTCGTCCGCGTAGGCAAACATCGTCTCCAGGTCCTCGGGCGGGACCCCCTCCCGGGAGAGCCCGGCGAGAAACAGGTCGAACAGCAGCAGACTGGTGATGATCTGGTCGCCGCCACCGGTGCCCGAACACCGCAGCAATACCACCTTGTTCTCATCCATCGCCCGCCGCACGTCGTAGCTGGAGCGGGGCTGACCGAGGAACGCCCGCAGAGAGTCGGAGGTCTCCAACTGCTCCAGCGTCTGCGTCACGACCGGCACCGCCCCGCCCTCGTACTTCGGGAACGTCGTCATCCAGAACCGGGCCATGCGGGCGGGGACGTGCCGCAGCACCTCCTCCCGCCAGTCCTCGTCCGTGAGCAGCCGGGGGATCGTGAAGAGCGTCGGCTGAAGATCCGGGCGGCCGTCCTCGCACATCCGCAGCGCGAGGAAGGCGAGGACCTGCACGGCGTGGGAGAGGATCGACCGCGCACGTGGCGCCCGGTCGCCCCACCCCTGGGCGGAGGCGAGACCGCCGACGACCGCACCGACCACGTCCTGGATCTGGGATGCGTCCCGACCTTCCATCGACAGCGGGTTCCACGCCGCGATCCGCGCCGACGGATCCTTCGCGCTGAGATCGATCAGCACCACCCGCCCGGCGACGGCGGGATGGGTGAGGTAGGGCAGCGCCCGCTGCACGGCAGCCCCGTGCGGGTCCAGGAACCACCCCCCGAGCCCCCCGTACGCCAGGGCGAGGAGCTGGAACAGAGCGAGCTCGGACTTCCCGAACCCCGACTTCCCGAACGACGCGGCGAACAGCACGTTCTTCTGCGGCACGGCGGCCAGGTACTGCTTCCCGGTGGTCCCGGTCACCAGCCCGAGCGGCACCATGCCCGCCTGCCCGGTCCATTCCGGCAGCCTCGACGGGGCCGGAGGCACCACCCCACCGGTCCGCACCACGTTCGGAGCCACACAGTGCACCGACGGCGGCTTGAGCAACGCCGCGATCTCCTGCCCCGTGACCCACTGCCGGCGCGCCGGGGCGAACTCACCCGACCCGAACCGCCGGTCGAAGGAACGCCGCCGCCACCACACACCGCTGTACGGACGCCAGCCCGCCAGGCGAGGGCCGACGGGCCGCCACCAGTTCTCGCCCGACCAGGCGTCCATCACGGACATCACCTGATGCAGCCGGGCCTGCGCCCGGGACGGGTGCGTAGCGCTCACCCGGATCAGGACCTGCACCGCGAACACCTGCATGTCCGCCGTCGGCAGGAACTTCCCCACCCCCTCGGCCAGATCGGTCTTCCTGGGCACAGCCTTCCTGCCCGGGCCGGGGGAGCCGCCACCACCGGTCAGGCCCGCGGACACCGCCGACCACCACCCGCCCCCACCGCCGGAACCTCCCAGCTGCCTCCCGTACGCGGACGGGCCCCGCGACTGCGCCTGCCGTATCAGCCGCCGCCGCCAGCGAGCCACCCTCCACCCGGACACCGGCACCAGGTCGACAACCAGCTCGGCCTCCTCACCCCGCCCGCTGTCCACCTGCGCGCTCGCCGCAGCCATCATCTGCAACGGATCCGGATCAAGGCCCGGCGCCGTCAGCTGCCGGTGATCGGGCCGTGCCAGCACCAGCTCCGCCCGTGCCACATACCGCCCCCCACCACCGCCGGACTGGTCCTCCAGCCCCCGCTTCTTCTCCAGCTCCACCAGCGTCTTCACGCGTCCCCGTCCCCGTCCTGGTCCTCGTCCCTGGGCAGCGGCGGAACGCCGTCGAACCGGATCCGCGGCACGACCGCGCTCTTCCCAACATCCGGATCGGCGACATCAACATCGGTGAACGACGGCATCCGCAACAGCGCCGCCGCCGTGGACGGCCCCTCCAACCGGTACGCGAGCTGGCCCTCCTCGGTCACCAGACGGACCCGCACCCCCACCGAACGGCGCGGCATCCACCCCGCCGACGCGGGAATCCGCGCCAGGCGCACCACGTGCCGCCCGATCTCCTCCCGCGACGGATCGAACCCGGCCGCCGGCACCAGAGCCACCACGCACCGCTCCCGCAACGCCTCCCGCGCCCGCCGCAGCCACCAGGCCCGCACGCCCGCCCCACCGGCCGCCGCGACGACGAGCGTCAGGAGTAACCAGCCCCGCACCGCCCACACTGCCGCGCCGACCGCCTCCACACCGTCCAGCAACGGAACACCGGACCACATCACCGACGCCCCGCAGCCTCGCGCCGCCGGCTACGGGGCCCTATCCCGAGCACCACGTCCGCAACAGCCAGCCAGCACCGACGCGCCCCCGCCGCACCGAGCACCGCACACAGAACCGGAACCACCGGCCAGCCCCGCCGCTCCTCGACCGCCTCGGTCACCGGATCACCCAGCCCCCACGGCAAGTTCCGCAGATCCCCGCCCCAGGACCAACCGCGCAGCAGCCCGACCACGAACACCACGGCGCACAGCCACCCGCACAGCCCCACCAGCACCTCGGCACCGGAATCCCGGCGACTGCGGTCGCCCCGGCCGCCCTCGATCCACTGCGCGCCGCGCCCAACGGTGAAACGCATCGCCCTACCTCCCGCACCGGGCGGCGGGTGCCGCCCCATCACCAACCCCAAGGAGCGGGAAGGCCCGGAACGTGACACGTGGAGACGATGAAGTTGAAGAAGTACCCGGGGAAGGGCCGCCCAGGGCCGGCCAGGACAGGAAGGAGGTCCTGCGGCGGTCGGTAATGCCGCTCAGCACCCGTCGAGTAGTAGCCGGGGCGCAGGAGTGCGCAGAGGACGACCGCGGCGTTGCAGGAGACCGCTCGGTGGCCGGCGGTGATGCGGCGGGGGTTTCGAGCCGACAGTCCTTCAGAACTGGCACGCCGCCCGTGAGCCGAGCGTCGACGTCAGGGCATGTCGCCCTGCCAGTGCCACCGGCCTGGGTCACCGGGGCGCGGCTCGTAGTCGGAACGGACGCCGGGCCCGTATGCGCCGTTGTTCGTGATCAGCAGCGCCCCGCCGGTCACGCGCTCCTCGGGAGTCAGGCCGGTGACGTCGAGGAGCAGCCCGTCCAGCGGTCCGCCGACCAGGTCGAGATACTCGTGGCCGGGTTCGGCGTACGGGCTGGGGTCGTCGTGATCGGATCCGTAGACCCGGCGGCGCAGATCGTCCATGCGTGCCAGCGTCTCACCCGCTCGCCGACGGCACCTTGCGATCGTCGCACTGGCCAGGGGCCGAATCTCGCCGCGCAGGAAGACGCGTTCCAGCCGAGGCCGCCGGGCAGGCTCGGGGCCTCCGTGAGGAGGCCCCCCAGTCTCCGGCTGCTCCTCCGCTCAACGCGCTGGCCGCAGAGTCCCGGTGCATCCGATCAGCTGTCACAGCCAGCGCCTTCACCTGGAGGAAAGGGCCCGGGAAGCGCGACTCCCCGGCAGCCATCCCCGTACGGTGCGAAGGGCACGCCGCCACCCCTGGTGCCCCGGCGCCCGCTTCACCTTCCCGTCCGCGACGCGCTTCCAGAGCGGGCCACCTGGAGCGTCAGCCCACAGAAGGTCGACTTCGACGCCGTACCGGCCGTCCTCGTCGGGGCGCAGCAGCGGCGCCGCACCACTGCCGCGCCGTTCACTCCAGTCGAACCTCCACTCCTCGCCCGGCATCAACACCGGCTTCGTGACGGTGGCCAACTCGTCTCCGTCTGCGCCCGGCAGATGCAGTTGCACGTCGAACACGAACTCCCTGGACCAGTTCGATACGCGACTGACCCCCAGGCTCGCATGAGGGCCGTCCTCGCAATCCGTGTGCGGGCTCACCGGCGGCAACCTCAGGGCGATCTTGCGGCGATCCTGGCGTGCCGCCCACCAACCACGAACACCATCAGCAGCCGGCCGGGCCAATGCCCTCGCTGCCAGCGGAGCAATCTCAGTCATGCCACCCATCATTGCACGTTCCGTCACATGCGATTACACAGAGTGAAACTCAGGTGTCACTCATGTCATAGACCGCCCCAGACGCATCGCCCCGTGACGGCGCCGGACAGGGCGAACCCCGCCTGCGACGTGCTTGTTCGGGCCAGCCCTGAAGACCCGTCGTGCTCCGGCTGTCAGTCCATCGGTGGCGGGTTCTGGCGGGCAGCACGGGTCACATTCCCGGGAAGGTCGAAGGTGCTGCGACTTTCCAGAGGCCGAGGAGTAGCGCTCCTGCACCGGCGATGAACAGGGCGATCTGTAGGACGAGGAGCCACCACTTGGTGTGCCGTGGAGGTCCGGGCGGTGGGGCTACTGGCATGGGCTGGCGCAGGCCCAAAGTTCGGTTGGATCGGTGAGGAGCCCGGTCAAGGCGGTGAACGTGCCCAGAAGGCGGTCAGCGGTCAGGATCCTGTTGCACAGGGCGCATCGCCAGCCTTTGGCCTGCTCGAACGTCACGCGTTCGAGGTCGAGGCCGGGATATTCGGTGAGTGGCTGGGCGGGGGGCGTCATGTCCGCTGGCCGGGTTCCGTGGGGCGATGGGCCAGGTAGAGGTCGCGGAAGGCGGCGGTGAGCGTGGCGAGGGTGTTCCAGTACACGTACGCGACGCGGTGGTTGGTCTGCGGGGTCGGCCTCACTGGGGCGGCGAGATTGCGTTCGGCCACGTCGCACAGGGTGCGCATCTGGATGCCGGTGCTTCCCTCGTTCTGCGGACCGTAGTTGTAGCTCATGAGGCGCCGCAGGTGATGAGCGAGGGCGTCGATGCCGGCGTCGATGACGTTGCGGCGAGGGAGCTCGACACGGCGGGACAGGGCGTGGTCGATGTCGTGCTGGACGGTGTCGAGGTCGAGGAGCACCAGTGCCGCCGCGGCTTTCTGCGCGCGCCGGACGGCGTCGACGGCTGCGAGCGGCCGCTCGGGAGGCAGCAGCCAGTACGGTCCGGGCGGGCGGGTCCTGTCGGCAGCGGGGAGCACGACGTAGTGCCCCGTCCCGAGGCCCTTGGACTGGGGGAGATCCCATGCCTTGGTGCCGCCGGGCGGTACGAGGAAGTACACCGCGGCCGGTTCGACGATCACCGGCCCCGAGGCCGCGCCGAGGCGGTCGACGGCCTGGAGGCCGAGAAACCGGTCGGTGCGGACCGCGTCCCACTCCTTTCCGGCGGCGGCGATCCGCGCGCCGGCGCATCCGGGAATCCTGGTACTGCTGCTGACCGTGGTCACTGGCCTCTCCTTGGTCGGCGGTGAGGTCGAGGACCGTACGGCAGGACCGGCCGGTAGACCCGGTCTGAGAGACCGGGTCGCCCTACGGACCGGGAGGAGACCGGGTACCGGGTTCAGACCAGGTGGAGGCGTTCGGCGATGCCGGTGACCTGCCGCCGGTAGGTGGGCCGGGCCCGGTGCATCAGGTCGACGACCAGCTGGCGGCCGAGCGGGCTGCGCTCCAGGTCCTCGGGGGCGAGCTCTTCCAGATCCAGCAGGTGCACCAGGACGGCGGCGTCGTCACGGCGCAGGTCGTAGCAGCGGGCGACCTCCAGGCCGAAGGTGAACTGCCGCTCACGGGACGGCAGGGACGACACGTCGATCTCGTCCGCCAGCCGCAGGCCCTCCACGGCATCCCCCGCCGTCATCTCGACGCTCAGCGCGTGCAAGGCCACGTTCGTCGGCCCGAACACCGTCCATAGGACGTTGCTCTCGCCGGAGCGCCGGGCGAGCGGCACAGCACCGGCGCTGAGCCGGTCCCGGGCCGCCCACGGGCGGCGGCCGCGTGCGTCCGCGACCACGACGACCAGCTCCAGGGCCCCACGAACGGCGGCGACCGCAGGGGAGTCCACTACGGTGTCGAGATCCCGGGAAGCGTCCATCGCCACGCCGGCCGCCTCCTGCTCCCGGCCGGGCTGCGAGAGCAGCACGTGGCCCAGGTTCCACTGTGCGGCCGCGATCCTCAGCGGATCGTCGGCGTCCTCGGCGGCGCGGAGCGCCCGGTCGGCGACCATCAGCGACAGGTCGAGCCGGTTGATCCTTCGGTAGTACGAGCGCAGCAGCCCGTACAGGTCGGCGGCAGCCCTCAGCGCCTCGCGACGCTCACCGGCATCGGTACCGGTCCGCAGCGCGCGTACGGTCCCTTCGGCGTCGCGGATCAGGCCGGGCAGGAGGGCCTCGGCGTCGGTGAACCGTGTGGGCGAGGTCTGCCAGACCTTCCACGCCTGCTCCACCCGGTCGCGTAACTCGTGTGCGGGTGAAGGGCGGGGGGATGCGTCCTTGCGTTGCAGCAGCGCCTGCACCACGGCCGCGTTGCCGGTCACGGCCGGCTCTGTCTTGGCCGCTGGGGCGTCCTCGTCGCCCAGCAGCGTCCCGACCGCGACGCCGAGTTCGGCGGCGAGCTTGGCCAGCACATCCCCCGAAGGCTTCTTCCGGCCCCGTTCGATCTGCGACAGGTAGTCGGTGCTGATGCCGCAAAGTCCCGCGACGGCGGCCTGCGGGCGGCCATCGCGCCGACGCGCCGCGCGGATGAGCGCCCCCGTCGGGAGCGTGGGCAGGTCCGTCAAGGCACCTCCATGGTCGGGCCGTTCACCCAGCGTAGAACGGTCCGGCCCCGAGCGGCCTGGCCTCACCCCAAGGTGTGACACCGTGGCCCTGGCCATGTGCTGTCCGGGGTCTGGGAGGCGACGTTGAAGCTCGTGCTGTGGGACATCGACCACACCCTCATCGCGACCAGAGGAGTCGGCCGGGAGATCTTCGCAGATGCCTTCGAGCAGGTCACCGGTACACCGATGCGTGAGCAGGCCACCGTGGACGGGATGACCGAACCCGTGATCTTCCGCCGGACCGCCGAGCTGCACGGCATCACCAGCGACCGCACCATGTTCGAGGCCTTCGCCCGGCGCTCCGCCGAGCTCCACCGCCATCGGGCCCGCGAGCTCCGCGAGCGCGGGCACGCACTCCCCGGTGCCGCAGCCGCGCTCGCCGCCCTGGCCGACATGGACGGCATCGTGCAGAGCGTCGTCACCGGCAACATCCGGCCCGTCGCCGAGGTCAAGCTTCAAGTCTTCGGGCTCGACATCCACGTCCGGTTCCCGTACGGCGGGTACGGCGAAGACCACGACGACCGCGCCGAGCTGGTCCGCACCGCCATCGACCGCACCCGTGCGGCTACGGGCACCGAAATCGCCCTGACCGACGTCCTACTCATCGGAGACACCCCGGCCGACGTAGCCGCCGGACGCGCAGCAGGTGTGCCGGTCCTGGCCGTCGCCACCGGCCGCACGCCTGTCGCGGAACTGGCCGAAGCCGGGGCCACCACCGTCCCGGACCTGCGAGACCTCTCCCCTCTGCGTGAACTGCTGCGCTGACTCAAGTCGAGAGCAGGGAAAATCGTTCGCCCGCCACCCGGCACTGAGACCGAGCGATGAGCCCGACCATCGAGGCCCTGCTAGGCCGGTGCGCGTGGATCACGGTGCGTTGCCGATCCGGACGTCCCCCGCCGCAGGGTCTCGCGGGCCCGCTACCGCTCGACTGCTGCCTACCGTCACGGCCGCGGACGAGGGCCGGGCGGCCTTGAGGGAAGATCGGGCGGCCACGGAGGGCGGCTGAGCAGCCCGGGGGAGGACCGCCCTTCACTCCTCTGCCCTTCGTCCCCGGGCCGGGGGCCCGGGAGGAGGGACGACCCCCGGTTGGGAGATGGGAGGGCCTGATGTCCGCGGTGGGGTGTCCGCGTACCTCGCCCAGCCGTCGGCGTTGGCACGGAAACTCGTCTCGTGCGAGGTCTCGGTGCCCTTCCGTCGGGGCATGTCGGGCCTCACTACGCGCGTCGTCCCGCAGTTGGGGCAGCTCAGCCGTACGGCGTTGCCGTGTGAGAGCTGCTTGATCTGCTGGTCAAGACGGATTCTCCGGACAGCCCCGCACCCATCGCAGGTGACGGTGAGAGGGCGGCCGATCCCCTGGATCTTCTCGGTCGGTGTGTAGCCGAGGGCGCGGACGAGCTTGCTCATCGGGATGACGCCATGATCCTGCGCCGACATGTCCAGCTCCTTCAGGAACCGGGCCCCCGCCCTCCCACCGATCCGGGCAGCCATACGCTGCCACGCCTGAACATAGGGACCGTGAAATCCCCGGCAGCCCGCAGCCGATCAGGAAAGCCTGCATCTGGAGGAGCGAGGGCGTTGTCTCACGTGCTGTGATGCGCTGCGCCGTTGACCGGGGCAGGCGACCGAACTGTGCCTCGGTCGACTCTGCCCGCTTTTCCATCAGGCGGTACGACGGGCTGCCCCTCTTCTCGCGCAACGCTGCGAGGTGTACTCCGAGGTCTGAGGCGTCGTATATCTGGTCCACCCCAGGGGCGCTCCCCAGGACGCGGTGGCCTGGCCGCTCCCGGCGGGCAGCCAGCCACAGTCTCCGGACCTGGGAGACAGTCATGTCGCACCCTTTGGCGAACTCCTCCACCACCTTCCAGGAGGGCACCTGCTTGCCGTCGGCGGCGCGCTGGAGCGAGGTCGGGTGATACCGGGTGAGAACCGCCAGCTCCCTGTAGGTGAGGCCCCGACGGGCAAGCCCATCACGCAAGTGCTGGGCGAGCCGTCCGACGCCGGTTTCAGGGTTTGGCACAGGGTTCGTGGGGCGTCCCACGGTCTATCCCCTCTTACCCTTGTCCGGCCAGGCGGGCGAGCGCCAGCAGCGCCTCGCGTCGCGCCTCCCGGCCCGACTTCGCTGCTCCCGCAAGTGAGAACGCGGTCACCGTGACGACCGAAGCGCCGGCGACGCCGCCGATCAGGAGCAGGATCTCCTCGACGGTCCGGCCGAGCGCGGCCAGGAGCACCGCCGAGGCGAAGAGCGTGACCGTGACGACGAGGCCGGCCTTCTCGCGCGACGCCGTCCCAGCCGACGTGTGGAACTGATTGGAAGACATGTATCCCCTTCGAACAGCCCCGGTCGCCGAAGTGACGGCGAGTCGGGGAAGGACCCCCGGGCGACGTGCGCACCCGGGGGCCTGGACTTCAGCCGGATTCCTGCCTTGACGGTTGGCGCCGTTTCAGGCAGGTCATGCGGAAGTCATGCTGCCAGCAGCGTGGGCCGAACGGGGGACGTTGATGCGTTCCGTCCCAGGTTCGGAATCGCTCCGGCTCGTGACGGTTCAACGTCACGATGTGACATCCGTCGGTTGAGTGCCGAAGGGACGGAACGCATCAACCTTTCAAGCGACTATCGTCCTTCTCTACCTGCGGCGTTGCTACGGGCCCTTGGTGACGGGGTCACGACAGGCTGCCTTGGTCGGTACGGGATTCCGCAAGTGCGTCCCACGTCCCCTTGCTCCCGAATCCCCGTGTCTGTCACTATCCAGCCGACCCCTAAATGGGCTTCAGCCGCCGCAGCAGGGTTAGGCAGGGCCGCGTTGGCGCGCGAATCTGCACGAAGAGAGCCGGTCCGTGAAGGACCGGCTCTCTTCGTGTTCCGGGGCAAAAACGCGGCCGTACCGCCGCCGTACTACAGGACCCTTCGCACATCCCAGTCGTACTTCGCCCAGTACCCGGCGAGGGACGTGGTCTCGACGGTTTTGCCCGGCCTTGGGGCGTGGATCATGGTGTTGTTGCCGGTGGCAAGGCCGACGTGTCCCCAGTTGCCGTCGTTGTTGATGACGATGATGTCACCGGGCTGGACGTCGGCCCGGTGGATACGGGTTCCCGAGCCGCGCATGGTCTGTGAGGTGCGGGGGAGGGTGATCCCGGCGGCCTTGTGGAAGGCGTGGACGAGGAGTCCGGAGCAGTCGAACCCGCCGCCGGTCGGCCCTTCGGTGTTGCCGCCGCCCCAGACGTAGGGGAGGCCGAGCTGCGCCCGGGCAACGTTGATGACGTCCCCGGCGACTCCGCCGGCGGCGGGCGTACCGCCTGCGGCGGCCGGGCCGGCCTGGTCGTAGGCGGTGATCTGCGCGGTGACGTCGTCGACATAGGCGTTCGACCGGTTGTACCGGAAGATCGCCTTGCGGAGCTCGGCGGTCTTCGAGAGGTCGGCGGTGCCGGTACCGCACAGGTACACGGCCGCGCCGAGGGCGGCGTCGTAGGCGTTGTGCGGGTCCTTGGCGCCGTCGCCGTTGCCGTCCTGTCCGCTGGGCCCGTTCCAGGTCGAGGGAAGGAACTGCATCGGCCCCACCGCCCGGTCGTACGCGGTGTCTCCGTCCAGGCGGCCGCGGTCGGTGTCGGAGAACGACGTGGTGTTCCCGCCCGCCCCCGACCCGTTGAGCCGCACGCCCAAAATGCGCGGGGTGATCCCCCCACCGGGGGCGATGGTGCGACCCGCCGCGTGGTTCGACTCGACCTTCCCGATTCCGGCGAGGACCGACCACCGCATCCCGGTGCACCGGGGCCGGACCGTGCCGACGCTGGCGGCGGCGCGCGTGTAGGCGGACAGCATCACCGGAGGGATGCCCGAGACCGAGGCCGGTGCACCCCCTGCCCTGGTCGTGGTCTCCTCGCCGTGCTCAGCCGCGCCGCCCGCGAAGGCAGCGGCGAACAGGAGCGGAACGGCGAGGAGCAGCGCGAACCCCGCCCCGGCGAGGACGAGGAGCCATCGAGCCGTCTTCACGGGCGTCCCCTGCGGCGCGGGGCTGGAGGCGGCACGGGCACGGGTGCCGGCCGTGGCTGCCGCAGCCGGTGAAGGCGCTGGTGCAGCATCGCCTGGGCGGCGCTGGCGGGCGGCTGGACGATCCGCGGCGGTGCGGGCCGACGCCGCAGGGCGGTGGCCGGAGCCGGGGGAGCCGGTGTTGCCGGGCCGACTCCTCCAGCGGACGTTGGGCGCGCGGGCCGGGCTGCCGGGGGCGCCAGAGGGGGCGTCGGCCGGGCCGGGACCGGGGGCGCGGGGGACGCGGTGCGCAGGGGCGGCTGGTAGGTGCCGAGTCCGGGCTGTCCGCGCACGATCCTGCTGAGGGAGCGCAGGTTGTGCTGGTACGCACCGGTGAAGTTCTGCGCGGGCAGCGCGGCCTGGCGGACGGCGAGCACCCTGCGGCCCACCGCCTGGCTGGCCGAGTTCGCGGCACCGGTGACCTGTCCGGGCAGCGCTGCCGCTGCGGTGGTAGCGGCCCGGTAGGCCAGCGGACCGTAGACGGGCAGTCCGACGGTCGACTTCAGCCCGATGGCACCGGCCTTCACCGTGGCTTTGGCCCCGACGTCGACGGCCCGGCCGGTCAGGGCCGCCAGTTTGGTGACGGCGTGGCTTCCGGCTTTCAACGCGTGGCCGCCCAGCCGGGTGGCCACGCGGGTGGTGCCGACGCCTCCGGCGGCGAGCGCGGTACCGGCTCCGCCGGTCGCGGCCATCGCGCCGATGGTGAGCCCGCCGATCAGCAGCGCCTTGCCCAGCCCTGGCCTGGAACGGGGCGCGGAGGTGGGGGCGGGGGTGTAGGCCCCGCCGAGGGGGCTGTTGCCGATGCGGACACGGGCGCGGGTGGCGAGGTTGCGGCTGGTGCGGGCGAGCCGCTTGCGGTAGACGAGCGCGCCGACGCAGATCGCGTCCAGGACGACGAAGCGAACGGCGAGTCCGCCGGGCAGGTCCTGGTCGGAGGCGTCCAGGACCGCGTTCACGACGACGATGAACACCGCGAGCGACACCACCGACGTGAGCATCAGGGCCAGGGCCCTGGCGACGGACGCGGCCCTGTCCCACAGCCAGCCACGGCCGGGCCCGGGGAGCACCCCGACGACCAGGGCGACTTTCGCGAGGGCCGCTTCGATCGCGATCTGTACCTGGGCGAACAGGAACCCGCAGGCGAGCATGATGATGAAGGCGCAGGTGAGGAACGCGGCGATCAGCATGAAGATGGCGCCGCCGATCTTGTCCGCCGAGGCCCTCTTCGCCGATGCGGCGTCCTTGACGCACTTCTTCTCGAACTGGGCCAGCGGCCCCTTCTTCGACGCCCGCTCTTTCAGGACCGCGTCGCTCGGAGCGGTCACGCCCGCGGAGAGAGCGCTGAGGGTTCCGCCGATGAGCGGGACCTTCTCCAGCAGCTTGTTGTCGGAGGCCAGCGACTCGTCCATCTCCTGGTCGAACACGGCCTGCTCGATCCGCGAGTCCCGGAACAGGGTGCCGCACTTCGGGCCGCCGCCCTTGGACGGATTCTCGAAGGTCCGCCCGTAGGACAGGTACATCGCCGGCCGTACGACGAACGCGTCGACGAGAGCGTCGGTGATCGGCCGGGCCAGCGCGGTTGCCGTGTCCCTCACCTGCGCTCCGACCGTGCTGCCCTCCGGCGTCTTCTCCCACCCGGTGTCCGTGGTGGTGCGCCCCGCCGAGTCGACGGCCTCCTTGTCCAGGACCAGGGCGGCGGTCTCCAGCGCGATGGCCTTCACGGTGGCGACCGCCCCGGTGTCCCGGCCGAGCAGGAGCTGCGGGGGCGAGGCCAGCGCGCCGACCGCGAGCGCGGAGATCACCAGCCCGGCCGCCATCTCGCCCCAGCCCCGGACCCGGCTGCCGAACAGTAGATGACCCGACGCGACGACCAGCGTGAACGTGAGGAACAGCAGCGGCAGCCCCATCTGGACCACCGCACCGCTGTACAGGGAGGTGGAGACGGTCAGCACCGGCTTGAGGAGCAGGTTGGCCAGAGAGAAGGACAGGCTCCAGGAGATTAGGAAACACGCGAAGGAGACCAGCCACTTGTTCCCGATGAAGAGGAGCTCGACGATGAACTGGGCGGCGCCCAGGTCCCAGTCCGTCCAGTCGCCGGTATCGGCGTAGATGCGGTAGGAGCTGACCGGGTTGCCGTCGCGGTCGGTGACCTCGAACGCCGACAGAACGCCCCCGTTCTGCGCCCGGTCCTTCTTGTACTGCTCCACCTTCTTGTCGAACTCGGCCCGCGCCGCGGCTTCCTCCTTCCTGCTCTCCTTGATGCCGTCCCGGATCAGCGGCGAGTCCGCCGGGTCGGCCGAGTCCACCGGATCGGGAATGAGCGGCGTCGGATCGAGCGGGTTCTCCGGGCCCGGCAGGGTCGGGCCCGCCGACGGCACCGGACCGGGCGGGGGCGGGGGAGCGGCGTTGGCCGTCACGGCCGCCAGCGTCAGCGACAGCAGCAGGGACAGGGCGAGCAGCGCCAGCCCCACGGCCATGGCCCGGCCCGGCCGCAGCCACCGCACCCCGATACGCCGCACCCCGGCCCAGACACGGGCCGCCCGGCCGGCCACGTTGGCGCGGCCTCCCGGCCGGTTCATGCCGCGCTCGTGCTCTGGATCGGCTGCGAGTAGATGTGCTTGGCGACCGCCGCGTCCGCAGGCACGGTGATCTGCATGGTGCCGATGCGCCCGGCCAGGTCGCGGTGCAGGCACCCGCCGGCCAGCGCTTCACGCTCCTCGTCGCTCATGTCCGGGCTGCTGGGGGAGAGCTGGGTGGTGACGAGCTCCAGAAGACCTGGGTCGTCGGGGTCGCAGCCCAGGAACGCCAGGCCGCGGCGGGCCAGGTCCTCATCGGTGTGCCGGAAGAGGAACTTGCGGCGGATCAGGCCGCGCAGGATCCGTCCTGCTTCGTTGTTCGGGCCGATGTCGTCGGAGTCCGGCGACCCGAACAGCGCCCCGGCATTGTGCTTGCGGCCGTCCCGCACCAGTTCCAGCACCAGCTCCATGCCCTCGGGGCTGGAGGTGAGCCACCAGCACTCGTCGAACACGGCCAGGGCGAACTCGGACAGGTCGGCGTAGACGATCTCCCGGCAGAGAGCGGCGACCAGATACATCACCGCGCGGCCGAACGTCTTCTCGAACTCCAGCTTCTCCAGCCGGTCCCCGGCCAGTTCCTCCTGTGTGGGGAGCTGGAGCGAGGCCACGCTGAACACCACCGAGTCGGCTCGCGAGTTCCGCACCACCGGCAGCGTCTCGTCGAAGACCGCCCGGGCCAGGTCCTTACGGCGCGGCGCGGCCAGCCGGCGCGCGACCATCGCCGACGGTGCGTCACCCCCGGCGGCCCCGCGGTTCGTCAGCTCTTCGAGCAGGACCCGCATCGAGGGATGCCGCTCCTTCAGGACGGCCTCGATCGCCTCGGACAGGGCGATGCCCTCGTCGCTGAGCGGCGAGAGGTTCAGCAGCAGAGTCAGGAACGACTCGGTCACCCGCTGGGCCCGGGACCCGGTGAAGATCCGCAGCGGGTCGAGCGAGATGGTGGCCGTGTCGTCGATCGTGATGCACTCGGTCTCGCCCGGGCACGCCCGCGCGAACTCCACCCACTCCTGACGGGGCGTGCGGTCCACCACCACGACCCGGCCGCGCTTCACCCCGCCCGGCAGCTGGCGCCCGGCGGCCAGCACCAGGAACATCGCCGCCTTCATCGCCAGCGACTTCCCGGACCCGAGCTCCCCTACATAGGCGGCGGTCGCCGATGCGTTCTCCCGAGGGGCCCGCGTGAAGTCGGTGAACACCGGGCGCACCCCGCCGCTGGACAGCTGCATCCCGTACAGCGGCCCGGTCTTGTCGCCCAGACCGTGCCCCGTGAACGGCCCCGCCATCGCGAAGTCCCGCGCCACCAGATACTCCGAGTACTTCGCCAGCACCGCAGGCGTCCGCGTCCCGGGCAGCATCCCGTACCACAGGGCCTCCTGCGCACCGAGCGGACGCACGAAGTCGTAGTCACAGCCCGAGAAGTGACCCGTCAGCTCACCCGCCCGCCGCTCCGCCTCCTGCGGGGTGGCCCCCCACACGCACAGCGTCGTCATCGCCCGGACCTCGACCTCGGACTTGGACGCCGTCAGCCGCTCCCGGAACGCCGCCAGCCCACCGGCCGCCTTCTCCACCTGGGCCGGCGGACCGGACGGCTCCTCGTCGTACTCGTTGCGCTGGTTCTGCAGCTCGTTGGCCTGCCGCCGCGTCTTGGCCTCCGCCTCGGCACCGGCGGTGACCTTCAGGCGCACCACCCAGTCCACCGGGAAGGAGAACCCGTCCAGCACAGCCAGGTGCTCCGAGCCGGGGAACGCGAAACTCTCCGGCATTTCGGCCAGCGTCAGCATCGTCTGGTAGGACGAGCCCCACTCGGTGGACACCTCCAGCCACCGCTTCGCGAACGGCGACTGCCAGCGCCTGCCCGCCTCCTTCGTACGGCGGGAGTCCGGTGCCCCGCCGGTGCCCAGGTCGCCGCCCTCCCACAGCACGACCTCGCCCAGCGCGGCCGCCCCCCGCCCCCGGCCCCGCATCCGGCGCTCGGCGGACCTCCGGTCCGGCAGCACCGGCTCGACCAGCCCCCTGCGGGCACTGTGCCCGTAGATCCACAGGACCTCGGCGGTCGTCGCCGGATCCATGGCGATCCCCGCCGGCCACAGCGACGCCATGTGGGCGGCCTGCTCCAGGCGGGCCGCCTCCTCCCTGGCCGACACCGGCCGGGGCAGCAGGCCGAGCTGCAGCGACACCTCGGCCAGCGCCGCAGCCGCGGCCTCACGGAACGCCTCACCCCGCCCCATCGCCAGCGGCACCGCGAGCCAGTCCGTACGGTCGGTCAGCGCCAGCTCCTCCAGCTGGGCCTGGAGAACGGCGACCGACTGCCGGTAGCGGGGCGAGGCGGCCATGTCGACACCGGCGGTCATCCGCTCCACCACCGAGGCCGGATCGACGGCCGGACACAAGCTCATCAGCATCGACTCGCCCTTGAGCTGCCGGATCAGCGTCTCCGTCTGACGCAGCCGCTGCACCTTCGCCTGCCGCGACGCGTGCGCAGAACCCGAACCCCGCACACGGAAGACGGCCCACACCTGCCCCTGCACAGTCCACAACACGTTCCCGGCCACATGCCGGATCGGCATCCTCATCCCGCTCACTCCCCCCGCACTGCGGTGCCAGCCCGAACGGTTCGGCGAGCGGCGATCAACGACGACGCCACCGGAGCCGGCCTCACCCGTGAAACCACCCGCTCCGCAACCGGACCCGCAGAGGACGCCTCCTGCTGCGCCGACTCCTCGCCCGCGAGCGGGTTCATGGTCACCGAACACACCCCGACCACCCGCCGGGCTCCAGATCCCCGCACCGGCCGCCCGCCCAGCCGCCCACCGCCCGGCGTACTCACCAAACCGATCGCGCTCCCCGCGACCGACACGGGACTGCGACCCTCGACCTGCACATGCCGCACGAGCAGCGACAGCCCGTACGGAACGCCGATCGCGATGACGAAGTTGACCAGCCCGAAGTGCGCCCACAACCCGCGCGTCAGCATCAGCACCCCGAACGTCACCGCGAGCACGCCCATCTGAGGGAGCGTGTACGGCCCGCCCCAGATCCGCCCCCGACCACCGGGCCACTTGACGATCACCAGCGGGAACTTGCGTCCCTTGGTGTAGCAGTGCCCGACCAGCGCCTCGCCCTCCGCGCCCACGGGCAGGCTCACGGCGCCGCTCACCGCCCGGCCCCGAACCGCGCGAGCCCGTCGACCGCACCGCTCCCCGCGACCTGCACCACCGGCGCTGGCGCGGCGCTCGGCTTCAGGTTCTCGCCGACACTGTCGCGGAACGCGGGCGCGTTCGACACCACGAACCACAAGGCCACACCACCGAGGAACGCGACACCCGCCGCGATGACCGACTTCGTCGTCCGCCACGTCGCGATCACCGCGAGGGTCACCATCACGGCCATCACCGTCGTCATGAGCAAGGTGTTGAGCTGCTTGCCCAGAGCGTCCACGTCCTCGATCGCCCCGGCCAGCGTCACCAGATCCGTCACTGCACCTCTCCTTCCTGCTTCGATCCGGGCGAACCCAGGACGGGCGCCCCTTCCACCGACGCGATCTCCCATCGACCGTCCCGCGCCACGAGCGACACCGCGTACACCAACGGCCGCTTCTGCCCCTGCACGTCCGTCGCGGCGACATCGACGAGCAGCTGCCGCTCCTGCCCCTGCATGACCCCCGCGTCCGGGACCGCACCCGACGGGGAGCCGGTCTCCGCCAGGGCGACGACCTCCACTCGCCCGTACGGGGGAGGCGAGACCGGAGCCAGCGACGTACCGGGGGAGAGGTAGCGGTCCAGATCACCGGCACCGGCCAGGAACGCGGAGAAGAACCCGGCCAGCGTCTGGACCGCCGCATCGGAACCGTTCGCCGGAGCCGACGACCCGTACCCCAGAGCCTCGGCCCGCGACGGCACCGGCGCACCGACCTCCGCCGGCAGCGCGACCGCCGACCACGCCCCGCCCTTCCCCGCCTTCACCGGCACCTGGAAGTACCGCAACACCCCAGCCTGCGACGCTGCCCCTGTCCCGCCGGAGCCGGACTTCGCCCCTCGGCCACCGCCGGGAGCCTCGTCGGAGGCGGGCTTCACCAGAGCGGCCACGGTCACCGACCAGTAGCCGCCCCCGCCGTCGGCCCGGCGCACCTTCACCGCCGCGAGCCGTTCCACCGTCTGCGACCCCGCATCCGCCTCCAGCACGACGTCGCGGGCGGTCGGAAGGAACGGCGCCAACACCGACTCGGTGCCCTCACCGGCCGTCAAGTAGGCGCTGAGGAACAGCTCGGCGAACCCGCCCGGCCCCGCCCCCTCCTCCGCCCCGGCCCGGTCCTGACGAACCGACTGCGACGCCGACACCACGACCGCGGGCGCCGACAGCAACGCCCACACACCCAGCACCGGACCCGCGACGAGCAGCGCCCACATCGACCGGCGCATCACCGTCACCGCGTTCGCCGACGCCCCCAGCGACGCCACCGACCAACCCCCCGCCTCCGCCGGCAACCTCTCCTCCCGGACCCGCTCCTCCCGGCGCCTCACGCCTCCACCTCACGCAGCCGGGCAGCCAGCTCGTCCCGCGCCTGCTTCGGCAACGCCACCCACCGGCCGAAATGGACCCCCGCCGATTCGGCATCGTGATCGAGGTACGCCCGCATCGCCGCCACCGTCTGCTCGGCGAACGGCGCCACCTCCAGCTGCACCGCCAGCGCGCTCAGCCGGGCCCGGGCCCGCATCAGAAACACCATGTCCACGCCACCCGCACCGACTACCGAATCCGTCATCGCCCGCCCGTCCCTTCTCCCGGCGGAACTCCCGCCGTGCACACACCCCAAGGACACGAGCAGCCCCAGACGTGACACCCCGACCGGGAAAAGATGAAGTTCCTCGCTCACGCGGCCTGCACCCACTGACCCGCGACCGCTCTCAGCTGCCGAACGGTCCGGCTCCGGCGCTGCCGCCACGCCACCGCCGACACCCCAGCGGCCTCCCGCGCGCCCTCACGGACCTCAGCCACGATCACCCGGGCCCGCGCCACATCCAACTCCCCGGCAGCCACCGCCCACACCAGCAGCTCCGCAAGATCACCCTGCGCACCGGCCAACTCCTGCGGGTCAGCCGCGAAACCGAGGCGCTCGGCCTGCTGACCCAGCACGCTGCGCCACGCAGCTTCCGCAGGATCGTCCGCGTTCAAGGGCGCACCGTCGTGGGCCGGGGAATCGAGACCGGGATGCCACGCGACCTCGGCATCCGGCCCGGCCTCCGCCGCGAGCTCCCGGCTCGCCCAGTGCAACGTCTCCAGGACGAGGTTCGCCGAGACCCCCCGACGGCGCGCCATCGGATACGTACGCACCACCCGGTACAAGCACGACACGACCACCTGCGCCGTCTCGTCGAAATCCCGCCCGGCCTTCAGCCGCCCCGTCAGCCGCACTGCGGCGGGCAGCATCGCCTGCACCACCACCCGGGCCGCCAGCTGCGCCTCGTCCCCCTCGCCGCCCGCCCTGCGCAGTACCGCGTACAGCCACCGGTCGCTGAACGCCCGTTCCTGTCCGCGCTCCCGGCGCGCCAGCTCCGGAAGGACGTCGTCCAATCCGCCCTGGGGGTTCCCGTCGAGCGCACCGCACTCCAGCAGCCAGCCCCGCACGAGGGAGCTACGTCCCGGGGCGGCGCAGACCAGGGCCCATTCGGCGTCCAGCGCGTCAAAGACACGGTTCAGGCTCACGGCAGCTCCTTCGATCAAGGTGATGCCGTGAACTCTTCTCAGCCCCCCTGACCCGATCGCTGACCCAGAACCCCGAATGCGCAGGTCAGCAGGTTGCCCAAACACCGACCCAGGGAGATACGGGTCCAGCGCGGCCGGGCCTGCGAGGGGAGCCCCAGTGGAAGGCGGGAGGGGAGCGCACCTCTCCTGCTGACGCCGTTGCCCGCCATCGGCCCGTACGTCTCGCCGTGCCCGCGCGCGGCCAACTCGGCGTCGGTCCACCAGGCGACGGCTGCCCTGGCCGCAGCCGTGTCCATCCGGGCCGCCCGGCGGTTGTACGAGACGGCGCGGCAGTCCGGCGCGTCACCGCATGCGATACCGCGACCATGTGTCGCGCGAGCGAATTGGACGGTTGTCGATGACCGAGCAGCCCACCAACCCCGAACACGAGGACGACCTCAGCACCGTCATGAAGGCACTTCTGACCGCCTTCGAGAACCTCGGCGCCGAGCACCAGGCACTCACGGAAGAGGAGAAGGAGACCACGGCCACGGAACGCCGGGGCACTGTGCGCCGCATGCTCCAGTCCATTACGGATGCGGGCCGTATCCTGGTCCACTCGGTGGACCTGGTGGCCACGGTCTACGGACTGCGTGAGCTCGGCGTCGAACGGCAGATGGCGAAGGGTGCCGATGGCAGCGACTACAGCCCCCTGCTCACCGTCGGTGGATCCGAGGAGAAGCTCTACGACACAGCCTCATACCTCGAAGCCGCCGCGCAGCGCCTGGTCGAGGCGTACAAGCAGACGAAGAAATACCCGGCACTGGCCAAGGCCAGGCGGCCGCAGGAGATGAGGTCCGTCCTGTCGAGCCTGCGGGGTGCCCTCACCGGGCTGTGCGCCGAGATGGCTGCCCGCGGCCTGACGGAAGGAAGAGCCGAGTGCGAGCCGTGGATCGCCAAGCTCTGCGAACTGGAAGCGCAGACGTGCACGGTCGTTCCGGCCCAGGCCTCCGAGCTCACCGCCGACGAGGTGACCGCGGCGATCCTCGCAAACCCGGCGATCGCCGAGGCGGCCGCCGCCGCGCTGGAGCGCACGACTGCCTGACCGTTCTCGTCGGCTCCGGGGTTGTCCATCGGGTTGCCTGGCCGGTTGCACACCGAGTTGCGTATCCGGTTGCCCAACAGGGTGCGCAACAGGTTGTGCACCGAAACGGCGTGGGGGAGGGTAGCCGCAGGTCAGCGGTGGCGGGTCAGCGGGCCCGGGAAGCCGACACCTCTTTCTCCGCTACAGCCGGAGCAAGAGGTCCCACGTTCAGAGGCAGTCGGCGGAACAGGAGCCCCCAGCCCCGACCTCGATCAACTCCTGTGCCCCTGCTTCAGGCGGCTCCGCCCGAAAAGGCCCGGGGGGCCGCGTACCGCGACTCGCGGTGGCCGGGGCCGTGCGCTGCGACATACCTGCGACACAGCATTTGATCAAGTGGGCTCATGCGAGAGAACGACACTGTGCGCACTGTCCTGCCGCTGCTGGAGGCACTGGACCGCGGTGACCGGGCCGCCGCCCTGAACTGGCTGTCCGTCGTGCTGGGCACCGATCCGATGCCCCCTGAGCACCGCGCCACCACGGACGCCGTGATGAGCGGTACGCACCTGCCCTACGCGCTGCTCGCTCGCCGTCTTAGCGTCGTGGCTCTCGGGGCCCTGACGCCTGAGGCGCGGGCCCGCTCGATCCGGTGGCTGGAGAGAGCTCTGCTCGGTGGCTCGCCCCCTTGCTGACCAGTCCGGTTCAGGCGGTGTCGCCGTCCCAGGCCCACCGGTCGGGATCGCTGTCGCTGGGGACGTAGTCGGACCGGCCGCCCGGACCGTACACCCCGTGATCGCTCATCAGCAGCGCACCGTCCGCGCGCTCCTCGGGGGTGCAGGCGGTGACGTCGAGGAGCTGGCCGTCGAGCGGCCCGCCGACCAGCTCCACGTACACGTGGCCCGGGGTACGGGTGCGGGGGTCGGGGTCGTCGTGGTCGGTGCCGTAGATCCACGGCCGGGGGTCGCTCATCCGTCCAGCCTTCCAGCCCGCGCGCCGCCGGGTCCCGGATTCCGTGATCTCGACCGGGTGAACGGCCTCCTCGACCCGTAACGCGAGCCCCCGGCAAGCGGGTTGAGGTGATCATGAACCGACGAATGATCGCACTCGCCCTCGGCACCGCCGCTCTGGTCCCGGCCGTTCCCGCCCACGCGCTGCCCATGCCCACGGCGGTGCGGGCCGCTCCTGTGGCGGAGGTGACGACGCTGGCCGACGCGGTCGGCCTGGTGGAGGTGACCGAGGAGGCCCGCACCGGCTACACCCGCTCGTCCTTCCGCCACTGGAATGCGGGCGAGAACACCACCGACGGGTGCAACACCCGCAACGAGGTCCTCATCGCCGAGGCGGTCGTCGCACCGACCGTGGAGGCCGGCTGCAAGCTGACCGGCGGCACCTGGCGTTCGTACTACGACGGCCAGGAGGTCACCAGCGCCGGCTCCTTGGACATCGACCACATGGTGCCGCTGGCCGAAGCGTGGGATAGCGGTGCCTCCGCCTGGACCGCGGCGCGGCGGGAGGCGTACGCGAACGACCAGGGGTCGGACGTCTCGCTCGTTGGGGTGACGGCGCGCAGCAACCGGCAGAAGTCCGACCAGGACCCGGCGGACTGGATGCCGCCGTCCCCGGACGCTCAGTGCCGGTACATCGGTGAGTGGGTGTCGACCAAGCTCCGCTGGCAGCTCACCGCGGACGATCGCGAGCTGGAAGCGCTGAAGGTGTACGCCGACGGCCCGTGCGAGGACACCATCGTCCGGTACACCCCAGCCGTCTGAGCCCGCCCGGCCTGTCCGACAGGCCCGCTGCCGGCGTAGCGGCCCCGCATCACGGACGGCCTGCACCATCTCTGGTGCAGGCCCTCCGAAGCCCTGGTCCCGGCCCCCGCCGGCCCCGCCGACCGGCACACGATCGGCGCACTCAGCGTGGCCGCCTGGCGAGCCGTCAGCGCCCCGGAGACCGCACACACCCCCGAGACCGTCGACCTCCTCACGGAGACCGCGGAGCAGCTCGCCGCCGCCGGGGCGGACCGGCTGCTCCGATCGAGGTGGCTGTCAACGTGCTCGGCGTGGGGCTGCCAGCGCTGATCGCAGCGCGGGCGCGGTCCCGGCCGTGACGTGGTGGTAGGGCGGGCACCGGGCCGAAAAGGGTCCGTTGGCCGGTGGCGGCGGGGGATAGTGCGGGGGTGACCACGACACCCGATGCTCCGACCCCTGTACGGCCTGCTCGCCGCCGCCGTCACGCCCGTCTGATCGCCGCGCTGGCGTCGCTGATCGGGGCGTGTGCGGAGGCGGCGGGGGAGGTGTACGGGCCGGTTGCCGTCGCCCCGCTGGACCAGGAGGGGGTGGAGGTGGACACGCTGTCGTGCATGCGGGTCGCGATGTCCGGGCCGCTGCTGCTGGATATGGCCCGGTCCGAGGACGACGCCCGGTGGCCGGACGAGGTGGCGCGGCAGCAGGCGGCGTCCCGCCGTACGTACGCGGCCCGGTGCGCGCTGGCCACTGCCCAGGACGCGGTGCACCGGCGTGGCCCGGGGCGGGGGCCGGTGCCGCTGCCGACCGCTGGGCAGGGCGCCATGATGGAGCTGGTGAGCGCGGGCGACGAGGTCGCCGCCCGCTGGAGGCGTGACCCGCAGGAGGCCGCCGCCCTGGTGCTGGAGCTGACGGCCGGCGGGGAGCTGGCCGTCGACGAGGTCCTGGACGCGGCGGTCGACGCCGCAACGGTGACCGGGCTGCTGACACTGAGCGAGGCCCGCACCGCGGCTACGTCCGATCCGAGCATGGCGGCCGAGCTCTGTCTGGTGGCCGTGCCGCATTTCTCCCTCGCGGTAGCCCTCGCCAGCGCCGACCTTGACTGAAACACGCGTGACCGGGCGTGCGCTGAGGCCACGACGACGGGTGAACCGGACCCTTGCCCGTGACGGTGGCCCCTGCCGCGCCGGTCGAGCTGATCATGACGCGGCGAACGGCGTTGGCCGTGTTTGCCCCTGGCTGTAGTGGACGGCGCAGCAGAGAGCCCGCACCATCAGGTGCGGGCTCTCGCTGTGCGGGTGCCGGGTCAGGACGCGCACTGCTTCCTTGAGCCGCCGTCGTTGAGGTTGCCGTTCCATATCCAGCCGTTGACCTCGGTGCCGCTGACCCTGACGTGGGTCCAATTGTTGCCCGCCGAGTTGTTCCAATAGCAGTGGTAGTAGAGCCGTTGGGAGCTCGGGACCCAGGTTGTCATGGGGCAGTCGGAGCTCGGCCCCGTGCGTATTCGTTCGTAGAGCTGCTGGCCATAGCCGGACCCGGAGTCCTTGTTCACCCAGCTGGGGTGGGTGCATGCGGCAGAGCCGGCGCTGGCGGACGGGGCGGCGGTCAGGGTGGCCGAGGCGACCAGCAGTGGCAGTGCGACCGCTGTCCACATGGTGTTTCTCTTCAAGGCGTTCCCTTCGGTTGTCGGCAGCCCGCAAGGACGGGCTGCACACGCTCTCCGGAATATCGAGACTACGCACGGCAAGTGCCCACATATCAGGCTTATTTCAGCCCCGACTGGCCGCTGCGCACCGTGACGGGCTCTCCCTCTCGGTCGCGCACGCACCGCCGCCCCGCCGGACCAGGAGGCGGTGGAGACCTCCGTGCTGTCGTGCGTCCGGGGCGCCATGTCCGGCCCGCTGCTGCTGGACCTGGACACGGGTGAACCGGACCCTTGCCCGTGACGGTGGCCCCTGCCGCGCCGGTCGAGCTGATCATGACGCGGCGAACGGCGCTGGCCGTGTTTGCCCCTGGCTGTAGTGGACGGCGCAGCAGAGAGCCCGCACCATCAGGTGCGGGCTCTCGCTGTGCGGGTGCCAGGTCAGGGGGAGTACGCGCAGTGCTCGAATGAGCCGCCGTCGCTGAGATTGCCGTTCCATATCCAGCCGTTGACCTCGGTGCCGCTGACCCTGACGTGGGTCCAATTGTTGCCCGCCGAGTTGGTCCGAAAGCAGTGGTAGTAGAGCCGTTGGGAGCTCGGGACCCAGGTTGTCATGGGGCAGTCGGAGCTCGGCCCCGTGCGTATTCGTTCGTAGAGCTGCTGGCCATAGCCGGACCCGGAGTCCTTGTTCACCCAGCTGGGGTGGGTGCATGCGGCAGAGCCGGCGCTGGCGGACGGGGCGGCGGTCAGGGTGGCCGAGGCGACCAGCAGTGGCAGTGCGACCGCTGTCCACATGGTGCTTCTCTTCAAGGCGTTCCCTTCGGTTGTCGGCAGCCCGCAAGGACGGGCTGCACACGCTCTCCGGAATATCGAGACTACGCACGGCAAGTGCTCACATGTCAGGCTCATTTCAGCCCCGACTGGCCGCTGCGCACCGTAATGGGCTCTTCCTATCCGTCGCGCATGCACCGCCGCGGCCGACCCGAGTGCGGCGGCCGTGCCGTACTTCGCGCTCGCGGTCGCCCTCGCCAGGGCGGCATCGGATGAGTGAACGGCCCCCGCTGCCCGTGACGGTGGCCCATGCCGCGCCGGTTGGGCTGATCATGAACCGACGAATGATCATGACTGCCGCCGCCCTGTCCGCCGTTCTGGCCCCGGTGGCGGCTGCTCCCGCCGCGACGTCCGCGCCGGCGGCCGTGCGCACCCCCTATGTGGACAAGCGGGTCAACGCCTGCCCCGGGCCCCGCCCCGGGTGCCGTCCGGGGGCGGTGGCTCACTACTGGTACAAGCGCGGGTCCGCCTCGCGGGGGGTGGGCTGGGTGTATGCCTCGAATGAGGGCGTCCGGTCCGGTACGGCCCGCTGGCTCGTCAAGAAGCCGGGCGGGACGTGGAAGACCGGCGGCGGCTGGAAGCGCGCGAAGCGCGTCACCGACTTCGTAGAGGTGTCCTGGGGCCGGGACGGGCACACCGGCCCGAAGTACCCGGCCGGTACCAAGCTGTGCGTCCAGTTCAAGGGCCTGTCCACGAAGGGGTGCGTCACGCTGAAGTGACCCTGACCGAACCGCCTTTGCCCGGCCCCGCACCGTGACGGTGCCGGGCTGGCCGCGGTTAGCGGGTCATGACGCTCTCGCACCTGCCCGCCCCTGCCAGGCCTCCTGATGACGTGCCCTTCGAGCCGTGGGAGGGCCAGGACGTAGCGCTCGCCGGAGCCGCTGCCGCCGGACGCCGCGCGGCGGCGTGGGTCCGCACGCTGCCGGCCCCGCCACTCCCTGGCCCGGTCGGTGCTTGGCTGGCCAGGGAGCTGCCGGACGCGATCGAGGCGGCGATGGGTGATCTGGACCCGGAGGAGTGCGACCACATGGCCCCGGACGGCCGGGTCGTCGACGGGAACGGTGGCGTCGATGCCGGGACAGTCAGCACTCTGGCCGCTGTCCCCGGTGTGCTCTCGGAGGTGGACTGGCTCGCCCCGGGCCAGCAGGTGCGCCTCCTGGCGGTGGCGGCCGCGGTTTCCGGGGCCGTGCGGCTGATCGCGCAGGACCCGGGCGGCGCGATTCTGCACGGGCTGCTCGCCCGGCTGTGCGCCGTCCTCGACCACGCCGCACGCCCGGACGGGGCCGCCTGGGCACCGGCCGGGGCCGGTGATCCCGGAGTGGCACAAAGAATCGAACACGGGTTCTAATGGGGGGATGGACCGCTTCCCCTTCCCCGACGACCTGATGCGCGCCCAGCAGGAGTGGCACGACACCTACCGCGCCCTCGCCGTGCCACGTCCGCGCCGTGCCACCGAGCTGCGCCACCGCCTGCTGGCCCTGTCGGTGCGGATCCACTGGCATCCGTTCTGGTCCACTCCGGACGGCTGGACGCCCGCGGCCCGGGTAGAGCTCCGGCGGCGAGCCGGCGGGGACCGGCGTACGGACGCGGCGTGAGCCGACCGCCTGACAGGGAGGGGATCGGTCATGGGTGATCTGCCACCTGACCTGGACCGTCTCCGGACGCTGGAAACGTGGCTGGTCCTCTCTCTGGAGCGGGTGCGGGAGCAGATCGCGGCTGTCGAGCGGCCGGCGCAGCCGCAGCGCGCACGGTGGCCGTCGGCTGCGGCCCGGTGCGCCGGGCCGCACCGGACGCCGATGCCTGACTGGGGTATCTCTTCTGTCGGTATCGGTAGGCCTGTCGTTGAGGTCCACCGGGGCGACTGCTTCACCGGGGGCGAGATGATGCAGCCGATCAGTGCGGAGCGTGCCCGTGCCGAGCTGGCTGACGGTGTCCAGGCCTGCGGGGTGTGCCGCCCGGACAACGTGCTCAGCCGCCTGTGACCGCCCGGCGGGCTGGATAGGTCGGGTAGTCCGTGCCGTATGGGTGTGCGGGTCAGGGCGGGTCTCCGGAGTACGGCCCGAACCGACGGTGCCGGTGACGTCTCGCCACCGGCGCCGGACTCGCCCCTGCGGGTGGGGCAGGTCGCTGTCGCCCAGTCGACGCCAAGTGCGGCGAGTTGCTCCCGCTGCTGGTCTATGTCCGGACGGGAGGGAACGCGCGCTCGGTGACCGTCGCTGATCTGCCCGGACAGCGTCCGTCGGGAAGCGCCGACGCCGAGGCAGTCGCCCTGGCACTCGTCTCCAGCGAAGTGTTCGTAGACGGACTCCTGACGGCCATGCCTCGCCGCCAGGAGCAGCGCGACAATCGCGCCCGCGAGGAAGCGGAGCGCCTTGCTGCGTCCGTCATCGCACCCGCCCGAGCCGGTCTCCCCACCGGCTAGACCACCATCGTCACGGAAGAGCAGTCTGATGGGCTGCGGTTGCGTGAAGAACCGCCAAGTTCGAAGGAGGCGCCGGGAAGGTGCTGTTCGGTCCGTCGTCCGAGGCGACGTGCAAGGCCGTGTCCGGTCGCTACCCGGGCAGCATCGTCCGGGAGAAGTCGGCTCCGACGATCATGTAGGTGGGCGGTAGTGAACCATTCATCTACGTGACCAGCTCTTCGTCCGCCACGAAGTTGCCGCGCTCGCGGTCGCTCCGGCAGCTAGAGCGACCGCAGCGGCCGTCCAGCTGACCAAGTCTGTAGCGGGGTTTGCCGTCCAGTCCCACCATTCTTGTGGGTACCAGATCAGAACAAGTGCCGATGCCAAGGGCAGCGGCCAACTGAGCTGTGGGCCAAGCAGCCTTACCGACAGAAGAGCGAGACCGAACCAGATCAAGATGGAGCGGACGAATACGACACCAGCTTCTACGCCGACGGCGAATGCTTCGATACCGAAGGAGAAGGAGCAGACAGCGAGCATGAGGCTGATGCAGTACTTCAGTCGCAATCGGTGCATGGCTGAGGCGCCCATCTCCTCGTGCTTCGCCATCGTGCCACTGAGTGCTGCGGAGAGGAAGACAGCCGACAAGAGTGGGAGTTCGCGTCTGAACGGGACTCCGGTGGTGACTCCTCCGCTACCGATGGAAGGCACGGCGATATTGGTTCCGCCAAAAAATGCTGACAGAACCACGACAACGCTCGTGCCCACCAGGATGGTTGTAGCGCTGTGGACTCTCGCGTAGCGGACGAGATCAGAGCTGATCATCAGTAGTGCACCAGGTGGGATCTTCGAGAATGTAGCTTCGCTCCTGAGCGAGCCATTCCCGCTGATCGGACTGAGATGCCCGTGAAACACGAGCTGCCTCATTCTGTGCGGCCTCGACCCCCTGCATGTGAAGTCCCTTGTCGGATACAGACGGATCTTGGCCCATGGAACGGTATTCAAGCCAGAGCCGAATATTGTCCATGGCCTGCCATACTCGATTCTCCTCAGGCGGAGGCGAGCAGCGCCCCAGGGACTTAGCGAATACCTGGTCGGCCATGGCGATCGCTGCAGTGCGGACATGCCCCTCAGCGATGTCGAAGCCTCCGTCGCCCAAGTCGCTCCTACGCAGTCCGAACTCGTGAAACGCCTGCGGCGACTTCAGCCACGACTCCGAATGGTCCAAGCGCTGCGCCATGAGGGTCAGGTCGGGGAGGTACTTGCGGTGCTCAGGCCACACGCATACCTCCGGAGATCCCTTCTCAGCACGCTCACACACAGGTTCCACTGCTGTCGCAGGGCGGTCGACGCGGAGTTCACCCGCGGCCGATGCTGCGGCCAGCGCAATCAGAGTAAGGACGGCCGACCCGCCAGCGGCGCAGCGTATGTGCCAGGGAGTTCCCTGCCGAGGCATCTGGCGCTCGGCGCTCCGGCGCAACGGCGGAGCTGTCACCGCCAGAACCGCGAGGGCGAGTGCGAAGAGCAGCCGCATGGCGACAGGAAGAGGGCGTAGGTGCTGGTCCGGCGGGCCTGCCAAGACGTTGAACTTGATAGGCAGCGCCAACATGCTGATGAAGCATCCCAGTGCACACACGATCGGTGTGAATCCGGCGGAAGGCCACCACCGGCCCGCCAGGTGCCCCACGGACGCGAAGATGACCAGCGTTGCCATACCCAGCAGGAGGTAGGAGGGCCAGAGGAAGCCGGGGCCCGCCTCGCTGAGTGAGATCCCGGCGGCAGTTAGGCACCCGATCATGTACGCGACGAGGCCGAGTGTGAGGGTTGCGGCTAGGCGCGCTGCCTCGATCCGCCAGATGGGCCGGGCGGCGGCGAGGATGGTCTCGGGCATTCCGGAGCGTGATGAGCGGCCAGCCTGCCAGGCCGAGACGCCGGCGAGCAGGGGGCCGAGGAAGATGGTGACGACCTGGGCGGCCACGCTGGCCTCAGGCCAGACGCCGATCCAGTACCGGGACCGGCCGAAGAGGACCAGCAGGTCGACGGCGACCAACAGGGGGAATGCCGTCAGTAGGGGAGAGCGGCGAAGTTCGATGAGATAGGCGTTCACGATGTGCCCCCACCGTTGGTCCGATGGCTTTCGAGTACCGTCATGTACCCGCGTTCCAGGGGGTTGTCGCCGGGGGCTGTGAGCCTGGCCAGTTCAGCCAACTGCTGCGGTGTGCTGCTGTGGAGCACATGGCCTTCGTTCAGCACAAGGACGGTGTCGCAGGCTGCGCCGACGTCTTCGACCAGATGCGTACTCAGGACGACTGCTGTTCCCGCAAGGGCGAGGGAGCGAATGAGTTCACGGAAGTCGAGACGTTGCGCGGGGTCGAGACCGACAGTCGGCTCGTCCAGCAGTAGCAGTGAGGGAGAGCCGACGATGGCTGCGGCGATGCCGGCGCGGCGAAGCATGCCGCCGGACAGGGACTTCATACGGTCCTGCGCTCTGTCGGCCAAGCCGACAGCTCCTAGTGCTTCCCTGGTCATGGAATCGGCACTCTTGGACGGGACCTCGCGCAGCCAGGCGCAATAGCGGACGAAATCTGTGATCGAGAACGCCGGGTAGTAGCCGAAGTCCTGCGGCAGATAGCCGATGCGGCGGCGGGCTCGCCGAGCTTGCCGCTCGTTCTTGACCGGCCGGCCGAACACCTCCAAATCCCCGCTCCGCGGTGGCGCGATCGTAGCCAAGGTCCGAAAAAGTGTGGTCTTGCCCGCACCGTTCGGACCGAGCAGGCCGGTTACCCCGGAGTGAATAGAGAGATCGAGGTTCTCGATAATGCTTCGACCACCATATCCCTGAGTGAGGGAAGTAAGCCGGGCGATAGGCCTGAGCGTCATTGCTGGACTTTCCTGAAAAGCGACGGGCCCGCCTGTACGGCGGGCCCGTCGTCCGGTCAATGCTTACGCATAGGTGTTAGACACGTCCGTGCCGTTGATCTTGAACGTGCATTCATGGGTGTCGAACTTGCCTCTGTAGCCATACGGGAGTTTCTTGGTGCGCTGCTTGTCGACCTCGTTGTTGCAATCGTAGGTGGTTTGGTAAACACCCACAGTCCAGGTTGCATCCGAGCAGTAGCCGTGCCCGGAAGTCGTGTACCAGTACCCTCGGCAGCCGTGCTCCCACTCGGGCTCAGCAGACGCGCTCGACAGCGGGGCGGCGAGGCCGATAGAAACAGCGGCCATGACACCGACAATGGCGCTCTTGGTTACCTTCGACTCGGCTATGCGCGATATGAATGCATTCACAGTTCCCCCCCAGAGGATTTAGTAGTGATTGAACAGGGTCCCCCATGTGCAGCCGTGAGACTAGCATGTATCCCTTGGGTGCAAGCTGAAGTGACGGCTGATCCATCGTAGATGCCCGGCAATTCCTCGGTGGTGGATTCCGCCACCATGTGCCCGAGTGTCCGTTATGGGCTACGTCTTTCTGGCCATTCTCTTCCGTCCTGAGCGGGAAATGTGTCACTCTCGGTCTCCGGCGGCTATTCCCGCTCGGACCGTGCCGCGTCGTGCCGCCAAATGAAGTATCAATACACGGTCGGCCAGGGCGGAAAGTCCTTCGGTAACTGGCGCCAGGCGCACCCGGTCCGCACCATGTAGAAGATCGGGTCCACGATCCGCCGACGTGGGTCCCTCCGCGGCGGCGCCGCTCGCGCCCGCCGCCCCGGGCGGGGCCTTCACCGCAAACGGCCTGCGGCACCCAGGAGATCCGTCAGGACAAGGGATCGCGTCAGGAGAAGGCTGACGTCACGCTGTGCGTGGAGACCGACGGCACGGTCATGAACGCCACTGCGTCGTCCAGCTGTTACTACGCCAGTGCCATCTCCTCGTGGTCGAAGATGGATGAGTGCTGGACGCAGTCCTCGGTCATCGCCAAGAAGGGCGGTAAGACCTTGGACGGCTCGGACAATCGGTTCGCCTACGCCGGGCCGGGTGCCTACACCTTCACCGTGAGTGCCTCGGCTCAGGGGCAGAACCGGGGCGGGAGCGAGATCGCGGTCTACGGCGAGAAGACCTACAAGCTCAGCTTTACGTCCCAGAAGAAGGACAGCGCCGTCCTCGACGGGGTCTTCAAGGACGAGGGCTTCGCTGGGAACGTGGTGGTCAAGAACATCGGGAACGTGCCGGCGCGCGGGAGCGTCCTGACCCTGGAGAACGATTCACCGTCCGCGGAGCCGTCTGCGGAGTCCGAGCCATTCCAGCGGTACCAGTTCGCTTTGCAGCAGTCCCCGCGAGACGAGGCCGAGGTCAAGAAGGCGCGGGCAGCGCTGGGAGAGAACGACAAGAAGACACCGCTGAGCAAGGATGCCCGCTGCGTGGGGAACGCGTCGATCGCCATCTGTGACCTGGGAATCATCCAGCCCGGCAAGAGCACCAGCGTCGACTCCGCCCACGACCTGATGTGGAGGGTCGAAGCGACCAACGTCGAGGAGGGAGACAGCGGCAGCACGGAACGGCCCAGGTTCTGAACCGATACGGTGCCGGCCCGCTCACCTCGGCACCCGAACTCTCCGGGGCACGCCCCGGCCGGCACATCAGCTCTACCGGCCGGGGCATCCAGCCGCCCCAGCAGCCATTGAGGAGTTGCTGACCCGCCGCCTGCGGGGCGTGGGATGGATAGGGTTCGGGGCAGTCCGTGCCGTATGGGTGCGCGGGACAGGTCCGGGTCTCCGGAGTACGGCTCGGACCCCTGGTGCCGGTGGCGGCTCTTGTCACTGGCACCGGGCCCCGGCCCGGTCGGCACATCTCGGGGGAGTAGTCCTTTCAGCCCCGGCCAACGCTTCCTGGTTATTCGGTGCCTCGTTCGTGACTTCCGGTGCCCAGTTTCGTTGGGTACCCGCAAAGATCACCTCGTCCGAAGGGTTCCCTGTGCTGAAGAAGCTCCTCATCTCCTCGGTGTTCATGGCCACGGCGGCCATCGGATCGGTTTCCCCCTCCATGGCCGCCGGTGCACCTGCCGACGACCCGGCCGGCGCGCACCACCTCATTGGGCGCTGCTCGCCCGGACTGCTCTTCGACTCAAGCTTGCTGACATGCGACTACGCGGGCCTGGTCAGCCCCCAAGGCCCCGCCTAGAGCGGCTGAGCGCGTTGGGCGCTGGTGCGGCGGGAAGCCCGCCAGGGAAGCGGTAGTCCGGGCCTGTCTCCAGAAGTCTGCCGGGGCATACGCTCCGGCCATGGCACCTACCGCAGCGTTCCACCACGCACACAGTCAGAAGCCGGACCCCGGCTGGGGCCTGGCCCCCGCGCGCTGAACCACGGGAGGACCTCACCCACCGGTGAGTCCTCCCGCTTTGCTGCTGCACCCAGGCGGCGGGTCAGGTCGCGGTGGCCCAGTCGATGCCGAGTGCGGCGAGCTGCTCGCGCTGGGCGGTGTTCAGCTTTTCCCGCCGGGTGCGGGTGTTGCTGATCCAGGTGCCGAGCCGGACGGGTCCGTGGGGTGTCTCCTCGATGTGGGTCCTTGGTACGACGACCCGTCCTTCCCGTGCGGCGTACTGGGTGAGCGCGACGATGCCTCGCTCGAACGCCCCGGCGCCCTTCCCGGCGGCTGGTGCTGCGGTCCGGGGGGTG